>JBKJQQ010000121.1:0-6302 GCA_046593875.1 Mycobacteriales bacterium
TACTTCGAGTGCCTGCACGAGCTCAAGCTCATCGTCGACCTGATGTACGAGGGCGGCATCGGCAAGATGCGCTGGAGCATCAGCGACACGGCCGAGTTCGGCGACTACGTCACCGGCCCGCGCATCATCACGGCCGAGACCAAGAAGGCGATGCAGCAGGTGCTGGCCGAGATCCAGGACGGCACCTTCACCAAGCGGCTCATCGACGACGACGAGAACGGCGGCGCCGAGCTCGCGGGCTTCCGCAAGCAGGGTGCGGACCACCCGATCGAGAAGGTCGGTGCGCAGCTGCGCCCGATGATGGCCTGGATCGACGACGCCGGCGAGTGACCCCGCCTCGTGGCGTCCCCAGCACGTGAGTGCTGGGGACGCCACGATGTCCGGCTAGCTGGCGGGGCCGAACCAGCCGCTGACGTCGGCGAGCAGGCTGACTTCGCCGGCGGTGTTGCGCAGGCGCACCGAGCGGGTGCCGAGCTTCACCAGCACCAGGTCCGCGGCGGTCTGGTCGGCCACCAGGTTGAGGTTGCTGACCTCGGGCGGCGTCGTGGTCGTCGCCGGGTAGACCCGCACGTCGGTGCCCGCGGTGGCGGACACGCCGGTCACGTTCAGCACCGCCGCCGAGGCCAAGCTCGGGACCTGTGCGAGGCCGCCGACGCGCAGCGTGATGACCTCACCCGCGGACACGGTCGTCGCGGCCGTGGAGCTGGTGCCGAGTCGCGACCGGGTGTCGAGCAGGCGGGAGGGCTCCACCGGCCGGAACAGCGAACCGGCGGCGCTCGCGTCGTACCAGCCCGCGACGTCTGCCAGCAGGTGCACGCCGCCGGACTGGTTGCGCAGCCGCACCTTCCCGTCCTGGCCGAGCTTGACGATGACGACGTTCGGGACGGCACCACCCACCCGTACGTTGATGTTGCTGACCTCGGGCGGGGCGCCGGCGCCGGCCGGCGTCGGGTAGACGCGCACGTCGGTGGCGGTGGTCGCGCTGACCGCGGTCACCGTCAGGGCGACGGCGGAGGCGCCCGCGGGGACGGGGCTGCTGCCGCCGGTGACCGCGAGGTCGACGACCTCACCTGCCAGCACGCGCGACGTGCGGTCGGTGCCGACCGCGGCGCGGGTGTCGAGCAGTCGCGTCGGATCGGCGGCGGTGAAGGTCGAGGCCGCCGTCGGCGCGTAGTAGCCGGCGAGGTCCGCCAGCAGCGAGACCGTCCCGGCGGAGTTGCGGAGCCGGACCTTGCCGTCGTTGCCGATCGGGACGGTGACCAGGTTGGCGCGGGTGATGCCGGCCGCGAGGTTCAGGCTGGACACCTCCGGGACCGGTGACAGCACGACCGGGGTCGGGTAGACGCGGACGTCGGTGGCCGACGACGGGCCGGCGCCGGTCACGTTGAGCACGACCGCGCGGGCGTCGGCAGGGACGCCGTTGCGGCCGGCGACCAGCAGATCGACGACGCCGGCCGGCCCGACCCGGGCGCGGGGAGCGCCGACGCCCTCCCGGGTGTCCAGGACCCGTATCGGGTCCAGCGCCGAGTAGCGGCTGCCGCGCAGCGTCGGCAGGGCGTAGCCCATGTCGGCGAGCATCCCCATGGCGAGCTGGCCGACGTCGGTGAAGGACTCGCCGTTCTCGATGAACGGCGTCATGAGGCCGTTCCGGTCCTCGCCCGGGTAGGAGCTCTCGTTGAGGTGCCCGTACGACGTCCCGTCGAAGAACTCGGTCGGCGCGTAGAGGCGGACCTCGCTGCCGCCGGCCGCGCTGCGGGCCAACGTGCCGGCCCAGTAGAGCTGCTCGCCGGTGAGGGCGCTCTTGAGCTCGGCCGACCCGTCCGGCATCGACAGCAGGCGCTTGCCGCCGTTGCCTGCCTGGGCCGCGGACGTGGCGTAGGTGAAGGCGTCGAAGGACACCCCGCTGCGGATGCCCGTGTCGCCGTTGATGCTCCGGTCGCCGATGCTGGCGCGCCCCCCGGCGTCGACCGCGGCGGTGCCGACCAGGCCCAGGCCGTGGCCGATCTCGTGCAGGACGACCGTGCGGAAGTCGACCTGGTTGGCGGGCGGGTTGCCGTCCAGGCCGAAGTAGAGACCGGCCAGCCCGGGGTTGAACTCCGCGACGATGTCGGGCTCGCCGATGAGCTGGTCGGTGCCGGTGCGGGCGTTCGCCAGCGCCACCGGCTCGAAGACGTCGTCGGTCTGGGTCGCGGTGCGCTTGTCGTTGCGGCGGAAGTCCTGGGGCCCCGCGCCGCCCAGGATCGACGGGTCGCCGAAGGTCGTGGCCGTCGCGTCGACCAGGATCGGCTGGGAGGACTCGATCGTGCGCTCCCAGATCTGCACCGCCGCCTCGAAGGCATCGCGCGCGGCCTGGGTCCAGGTGGCGCCGTTCTGGCGGTAGGTCACCCGGACGTCGGAGACCGGCTGGGCGGTGAGGTTGCCGCGCGCCACGGGACCGGTGCCCTCCGAGGGCGCCGGGGTGGCGGTGCGCAACCGCGCCGGGGCCTGGCGCCGGCGGACGATCCCGCTCGGCAGTGCGCTGTAGCTGCTGTCCCCGGCGGCGATGGCGGCCCGGAGGCTGGCATGCGTCGGGAGCGGACCGTCTCCGGCGGCGGCCGGGGCGGCGGCCAGCCCGCCGGCGAGCAGTGCGAGGAGCAGGGCGCCGGGGAGGAGCGGGCGGCGGGGGGGACGCAGGGGCACGGCTTCTCCAGCACGACGAGGGGGAACCCAGTGTCACAGGTGCTCCCCTTGGAGGAGGGCGAACGAGGGCGGTGCCCGTCCCCGTACCGCCGGTAGCCTCGCCGCAGCCTGCCGCCGTGCGGGAGCACACCCCCGCCGCCCGCCCGAAGGACCGCTGTGACCACCTCCGCGCCCACCCCTGTCCGGCCCGTCGTCCTGATCGCGGAGGAGCTCGCACCCTCGGTGCTCGCCGTCCTGGGCGACGGCTTCGACGTCCGCCACGTCGACGGCGCCGACCGCGCCGCCCTGCTGCCCGCGCTGGCCGACGCCGACGCCGTGCTGATCCGCAGCGCCACGCAGGTCGACGCCGAGGCGCTGGCCGCCGCGCCCCGGCTGAAGGTCGTGGCGAGGGCCGGCATCGGCCTGGACAACGTCGACGTGCCCGCCGCCACGGCGCGGGGCGTCATGGTGGTCAACGCCCCGCAGAGCAACATCGTCAGCGCCGCCGAGCAGGCCGTCGCGCTGCTGCTCGCCTGCGCCCGCAACCTCGCACCGGCCAACGCCGCGCTCAAGGCCGGCCGGTGGGAGCGCAGCCGCTGGACCGGCGTCGAGGTGGCCGACAAGGTCGTCGGCGTCGTCGGCCTCGGCCGGATCGGCGTGCTGTTCGCGCAGCGGATGTCGGCCTTCGGCACGCAGCTGATCGCCTACGACCCCTACGTCTCGCCCGCTCGCGCTGCGCAGATCGGCGTCCGGCTGGTCAGCCTCGAGGAGCTGCTGCGCGAGAGCGACTTCATCTCGATCCACCTGCCCAGGACGCCCGAGACGGTCGGCCTGATCAGCGAGGAGCAGCTCGCCCTCTGCAAGCCGACGGTCCGCATCATCAACGCTGCGCGGGGCGGCCTGCTCGACGAGACGGCGCTGGCCAAGGCGCTCGAGGCCGGCACCGTCGCAGGCGCCGGGCTGGACGTCTTCGCCACCGAGCCGTGCACCGACTCGCCGCTGTTCGCCTTCGACTCGGTCGTCGTCGCCCCGCACCTGGGCGCCTCCACCGTCGAGGCGCAGGACAAGGCCGGTATCGCCGTCGCGCGGTCGGTCCGGCTGGCGCTGGAGGGCGACTTCGTCCCGGACGCGGTCAACGTCCAGGCCTCCGGTGCCGTCCCTGCGGAGATCCGCCCCGCCCTGCCGCTGGTCGAGAAGCTGGGGCGCGTGTTCACCGCCCTGGCAGGCGGTCTCGCAGCCAGCCTGGAGGTCGAGGTGCGGGGCGAGGTCGCCTCGCTGGACGTCAGCGTCCTGCAGCTGGCGGCGCTCAAGGGCGTCTTCGCCGACGTCGTCGAGGAGCAGGTCACCTTCGTCAACGCCCCGGCCCTGGCAGCGGAGCGCGGCCTCGAGGTCAGCCTGGTCACCGACCCGGACAGCCCCGAGTACCGCAACGTGGTCCGCGTCCACGGGGTGCTGCCGACCGGCGAGCTGGTGTCCGTGTCGGGCACCCTCACCGGCCCGCGTCAGATCGAGAAGCTCGTCGAGGTGGACGGCTTCGACATCGAGCTCGTCGCCGAGAAGCACGTGCTGTTCTTCCGCTACCACGACCGGCCCGGCGTGGTCGGCATCGTGGGCGCCCGCCTCGGTGACGCCGGCATCAACATCGCCGGCGCGCAGGTGAGCCGCACCGCGCAGGGCGGCGACGCCCTCATGGCGCTCACGGTCGACAGCGCCCCGTCGCACGAGGTGCTCGACCAGCTCGCCCGCGAGATCGGCGCCCACTCGGTGCGTTCCGCGGACCTGGCGTGACGTCCTTCGCGTCGTACGACGGGACGCGCCTGGCCTACACCGAGGTCGGCAGCGGACCCCGCCTCGTGTGCCTGCCCGGCGGTCCCGGTCGTGCGAGCGCCTACCTCGAGGACCTGGGCGGGCTGTCCGCCGAGCGCACGCTGGTGCTGCTCGACGCCCGCGCGACCGGCCACAGCGAGGTGCCGGCCGACCCGTCGACGCTGCGGTTCGACCGGCTCGCCGACGACGTCGAGGCGCTGCGCGTGCACCTCGCCGAGGAGCAGCTCGACCTCCTCGGCCACTCCGCCGGCACCGTCGTCGCGCAGGCGTGGGCGTCCGCCCACCGGGACCGGGTGCGCTCGCTGGTGCTGGTCACGCCGCCTGACGTCCTGCAGGGCGGCACCCGGGCGGACCTGCCCGCGATCCGTGCGCTGCGGTCCGGCGAGCCCTGGTACGCCGATGCTGCTGAGGCCGCGGACGCCCTGGCCGACGCCTCCCCGTCGCAGGCCCAGGCGCTGATGCGCGCCTACCGGCCCTTCTACTACGGGCGGTGGGACGAGCGGACGCAGGCGCACGCCGGTACCGCCGAGCGCCAGATGAGCCGCCGGGCCGAGCTCGGCTTCCGGGCCGGCCCCGAGGACGTCGACGTGGCAGCGCTGCTCGCCGGGCTGCGCCGGGTGGAGGCGCCGGTGCTCGTGGTGGGCGGCGAGCTCGACGCCGCCACCGGGGTGGCCGCGGTCGAGACGGTCGCCGCCGGGTTCCCGCGCGCCGAGACCGTCGTGCTGTCGGGTGCCGGCCACTTCCCGTGGGTCGACGAGTCCGAGGCGTTCCGGGCGGCGGTGGCGGGCTTCCTGAACCGGGTCGGTTGACCGCTGCTCCTGCTGACTCGGGCTCTTTCACGCGCGGGCCGCGTCTCTGGGCCCTCCGGCTACAGGCTCGTCCGCGTCCAACGCCAGTCCGGGTCCAGCGTCCGCCGGTCCGCCCTCGTCGGAACATAAACCGCTGTCCACCAGCTGCTTTCGTCTCCTGTTTCTGTCGGTGGGCGGGTCTAGCGTCGTGGTCATGGGGTTGGGGCAGGGGGCGTTCTCCGTGGCGGCGGATGTCGTTGCGCTGGACGGGTGCGCTGCGGAGCTGGCGGGGTGGGAGCTGGACCGCGGGGCGGTGCACGCCCGGCAGCTCAACGGTCTGTTGCGGATGCACGCGGTCGGCCTGAGTGCGGGGATGGACCTGTCGACGGTTCCGCACGCGGCGCTGGCGTTGGGGGCGTCTGAGGCGCGTGCGGGTGGGCTGCTCGCTGATGCGCTGCTCCTCGGGTCGTTGCCCGGGGCGTTGGAGGCGGTGGCCTGCGGGCTGCTGACGGTCGAGATGTCGCAGACGGTGGTGCGGGTGCTGTCACCGGTGCCGTTCGCGGTCCGCCGGCAGGTCTGGGAGCGCCTGCAGGTAAGGCTGTGCGCGCTGGCCGAGGCGGGCGGGACGTTGCCGCCGGCCCGGCTGGGTGAGCTGCTGCGGGGCTGGGTGGTCCAGGCTGACGCGGAGGCGGCGGAGCAGCGTCGTCGGGAGGCCGAGCGGGACCGGCGGTTGGACTGGCGACGACGCGAGGACGGGTTGGGGGAGCTGTTCGGGTTCGGGTTCACCGGGCCGGACCTGCAGGCGGTGCTGAGCCGGATCCGGGACCGGGCGCACCCGGTCGGGCCGGACGATGGCCGGACGGCGGACCAGCGCCGGTTCGACGCGTTCAAGGACCTGCTGCTGGGCCGGGACCCGCTCACCCTCGACGACCCGCACGACCCCGCTGAGCCGTGTGCCTGCGCCACGGGCCCGGCCGGCGGCGGTCGGGCGTCGTGCGGGTGCCTGCCCGGGTCGCCCGTGCCGTGCGG
>JBKJQQ010000129.1:0-23016 GCA_046593875.1 Mycobacteriales bacterium
GTACGGCCTGGACTGGACCTCGCCGGTGAGCTGGGACTTCGAGCCGCTGGACGAGGCGGCCTTCCCGGCGGTGGCACTGTGCAAGGCGGCCGGCGAGCGCGGCGGGACCTTCCCGGCGGTGCTCAACGCGGCCAACGAGGTGTGCGTGCAGGCGTTCGTCGACGGGCGCCTGCCGTTCCTGGGCATCGTCGACACGGTGGCCGCCGTCGTGGAGGGCAACCCCTTCCGGGAACGCGCGACCCTGGCCGGCGTGTTGAGCAGTGAGGAGTGGGCGCGGCAGCGTGCCCGGGAGCTCGTGGAAGGGCACGCATGACGAACCTGGTGGCGAGCCGACCGACGGTCGGCGGCAGTCCGCCCCCGCCCGCGCCGCCGAACAAGGCGCTGCTGGTCGGGATCCCGCTGTTCCTGCTGGCCGTGGTCGTCGTGGCCGTGGTGCGCGGCGACGGCATCTTCATCCTGGGCTTCTTCGGCTTCGTCCTGGCGCTGCTGATCTCGGTGTCGCTGCATGAGGGCGGCCACTTCTGGACGGCCCGCCGCTTCGGCATGAAGGCCACGCAGTTCTTCGTCGGCTTCGGACCGACCCTGTGGTCGCGCCAGCGCGGCGAGACCGAGTGGGGCGTCAAGGCGATCCCGGCCGGCGGCTTCGTCAAGATCGTCGGCATGACCTCGCTGGAGGAGGTCGAGCCCGGCGACGAGGACCGGGTGTTCTGGAAGCAGCCGTGGAAGCAGCGGCTGGTCGTGCTGGCCGCCGGCTCGACCGTGCACTTCATCATCGCCATCGTGCTGGTGCTGCTGTCCGCGCTGTCCATCGGCAAGGCCGTCGAGCTCAACCCCGGCATCGGCTCGATCTCGGCCTGCGTGCCCGCCGCGTTCGACAAGACCTGCGACGACCCGGGCGGGCTGCCCGCCCCGGCGGCAGCGGCCGGCCTCCAGCAGGGCGACGTCGTCATCGCGGTCGACGGCGAGCCGGTCGAGGACTCCCTCGCCCTGCTGCGCGCCGTCCGCAACGCGCCGGGTCGGGCGATCCCGCTCACGGTCGAGCGCGACGGCGAGCAGCGCGACCTGACCGTCACGCCGCTGTCGGTCCAGCGTCCTGTCCTGTCGATCGACCCCGAGGAGCGCAAGCAGCTCGAGACCGTCGGCGCCATCGGCATCGGCATCGAGTTCCGGCAGGGGACCGAGCGGCTCGGGCCGATCGAGGCCGTCGGCCACAGCGTCGACCAGATGCAGCTCATCGTCACCGGCATCTGGACAACCTTCAGCGAGAAGCTCGGCACGATCACCCAGGTCTACGGACCGGACCGCGACCCGGAGGGCTTCATCGGCGTCGTCGGCGCCGGCCGGATCAGCGGCGAGGTCCTGGCCAGCGACGAGACGCTGGCGTTCAAGGTGCTCGGCTTCCTCGGCCTCATCGCCGGCCTGAACTTCTTCGTCGGCGTCTTCAACCTGCTGCCGCTGCTGCCCCTGGACGGCGGCCACATCGCGGTCCTGCTGTTCGAGCAGGCCCGCGACAGGTTGCGGCGGCTGCGCGGCTACACCGGCGACCTGGTCCGGGTCGACCTGACCAAGCTGCTGCCGCTGACGTACGCCGTCGTGGTCTTCTTCGCCGGCTTCACGGTCTGGCTGCTCGGCGCCGACATCGTCAACCCGATCCGGTTGCCGGAGTGACCATCTCCCTCGGCATGCCGGAGCTGCCGCCCGCACGGCTCGCCGAACGCAAGAGGACGCGCCAGCTCGACGTGGGCGGCGTCCTGGTCGGCGGCGGCGCGCCCATCAGCGTCCAGTCGATGACCACGACCGTCACGGCCGACATCAACGGCACGCTGCAGCAGATCGCCGAGCTCACCGCCACCGGCTGCCAGATCGTCCGCGTGGCCGTGCCGGACCCGGTGGACGCCGAGGCCCTCGCGACGATCGTGCGGAAGTCCCCGCTGCCGGTCATCGCCGACATCCACTTCCAGAGCAAGTACATCTTCGCCGCGCTCGACGCGGGCTGCGCCGCGGTGCGCGTCAACCCGGGCAACATCCGCGAGTTCGACGGCAAGGTCGGCGAGGTCGCGCGCGCGGCGCGCGACACCGGCACCCCGATCCGCATCGGCGTCAACGCCGGGTCGCTCGACAAGCGGATCATGGCGAAGTACGGCAAGGCGACGCCCGAGGCGCTGGTCGAGTCCGCGCTGTGGGAGTGCTCGCTGTTCGAGGAGCACGACTTCCGCGACATCAAGATCTCGGTCAAGCACAACGACCCGGTGATCATGGTGCAGGCCTACCGGCTGCTCAGCGAGAAGTGCGACTACCCGCTGCACCTCGGTGTCACCGAGGCCGGGCCCGCGTTCCAGGGCACCATCAAGTCGGCGGTCGCCTTCGGAGCGCTGCTGAGCGAGGGCATCGGCGACACGATCCGGGTCTCGCTGTCGGCCCCGCCGGTGGAGGAGGTCAAGGTCGGCCTGGCGATCCTCGAGTCCCTGAACCTGAAGCAGCGCGGCCTCGAGATCGTGTCCTGCCCGTCCTGCGGGCGCGCCCAGGTCGACGTCTACACCCTCGCCGAGCAGGTCACGGCCGGCCTGGAGGGGCTCACGGTGCCGCTGCGCGTGGCGGTCATGGGCTGCGTCGTGAACGGCCCGGGGGAGGCCCGCGAGGCCGACCTCGGCGTGGCGTCCGGCAACGGCAAGGGCCAGATCTTCGTCAAGGGCGTGGTCATCAAGACCGTCCCCGAGTCGCAGATCGTCGAGACGCTGATCGAGGAGGCCATGCGTCTGGCCGAGGCGTACGACGGGCCTTCCGGCGAGCCGGCGATCGGCGTCAGCTGACCCGACCGGTCTACGCTGCGCCAGTGCGAGGGCAGCCGTGCTGAGGACCTCCTCGGTCTGCCGCGTTCTGGACGGCCGCGACCTCGACGAGGTCCTGGCGCTGCTCGATCTCGACCCGGTCGCGCACGTCTTCGTGGCCTCGCGGATCGAGCAGGCGGGGCTGGCGGAGTCCCGGCTGGGCGCCCACGTGTGGGGCTTCGGGGAGCGCGGTCGGCTCGAGTCGCTGTGCTACTCCGGCGCCAACCTGGTCCCCGTGCGCGCTTCGGCCGATGCGGTGCGGGCCTTCGCCGACCGCGCCCGCCGGCAGGGACGACGGTGCTCGTCGGTCGTGGGGGAGGCCGACAGCGTGCTGCCGCTGTGGCGGTTGCTCGAGCCGCACTGGGGGCGGCCGCGTGAGGTGCGCGCCCATCAGCCGCTGCTCGAGCTGGCCGGTCCGCCGGCGGTGGCTCCGGACCCGCTCGTCCGCCGGGTCCGCCCGGACGAGGTCGACGTGCTGCTGCCCGCCTGCGTGGCGATGTTCACCGAGGAGATCGGCATCTCCCCGAACGTCGGCGACGGCGGCTCCCTCTACCGGGCCCGCGTCCAGGAGCTGGTCGCGCAGGGTCGTGCGTACGCCCGGATCGAGGGCGGTGCCGTCCTGTTCAAGGCCGAGGTCGGCGCGGCCAGCGCGCAGGTCTGCCAGATCCAGGGCGTGTGGGTGCACCCCTCGCTGCGCGGACGCGGGCTGTCCGAGGCCGGGACGGCGGCGGTCGTCGACCTCGCCCGCCGGCACGTCGCGCCGGTGGTCAGCCTCTACGTCAACGACTTCAACGCGGCGGCCCGCCGGGCCTACGCGCGGGTCGGCTTCCAGCAGGTCGGGACCTTCACCAGCGTCCTGTTCTGACCCCCCGTTCCGCCGACCGAATGCGGTTCGGTCATGCTCAGCGGGACGCCGTACGACGAGAGGTTCTGACCGTGACGCTCCAGATCAAGCCCGGCACGTCCTGGGACGAGGTCTACGCCCGGGCCCGCGCCGCCGCGCCCGAGGCCTTCGACGCCGAGCGCATCCTCAACCTGCACGGGGGGCAGTGGCAGCGCAGTGGCGAGCCGGGCGAGCACATCAGCCCGGTGGACGGCCGGACCATCCAGGGCCCGCCGAGGATCAGCCACGACGACGCCGTGGAGGCGGTGAAGCACGCCGGGGTCGAGCACGACGCGTGGACCGAGGTCGACCTCGACGAGCGCAAGTCGCGGGTGGCTGCCGCCGTCGCGGAGATGCGCGAGCACCGCGACACCCTCGCGCTGCTGCTGGTCTGGGAGATCGGCAAGCCGTGGAAGATGGCGTGCGACGACGTGGACCGCGCGCTGTCCGGTGTCGACTGGTACCTCGGCGAGATCGAGCGCCAGCTGGCCGGCCGCACCCCGCTGCCCGGACCGGTCAGCAACATCGCGTCGTGGAACTACCCGATGTCGGTGCAGGTCCACGCCGAGCTCGTGCAGTGCCTGGCCGGCAACGGCGTCGTCGCGAAGACCCCCTCGCAGGGCGGCTTCCACACCCTCACGCTGGCGCACGCCATCATGAAGCGGGCCGGCCTGCCGGTGACGCTGCTGTCCGGCGTCGGTGCCGAGCTCGGTGACGCGCTCATCAGCTCCCCCGAGATCGGTGCGCTGGCCTTCGTCGGCGGCCGTGCCAACGGGCGCAAGGCCGCCACGACGCTGGCCGACACCGGCAAGCGGCACCTGCTCGAGCAGGAGGGCCTGAACGTCTGGGGCGTCTGGGACTACTCCGACTGGGACGCCTTGGCCGCCCACCTGAAGAAGGGCTTCGACTACGCCAAGCAGCGCTGCACCGCCTACCCGCGCTACGCCGTGCAGCGCGAGCTCTTCCCGCAGTTCCTGGAGATGTACCTGCCCGTCGTGGCCAGCCTGCGCTTCGGGCACCCGCTGGCCGTCTCGTCGCCGGACGAGGAGCTGCCCGAGCTGAACTTCGGCCCGGTCATCCACGCCTCCAAGGCTGCCGAGCTGGTGGCGCACTTCGACGCCGCCGTCGCCGGTGAGGGCATCCCGCTCTACCGCGGTTCGCTCGCGCAGGGTCGGTTCCTGGACGGTCAGGACACCTCCGCGTACGTCGCGCCGGCCTGCATCCTCGAGCCGCCGTCGTCGTGGGCCCTGCGCCACGCCGAGCCGTTCGGACCGCTCGACTCGATCGTGCTCGTCGACAGCGAGGCCGAACTGCTGGCCGCGATGAACGCCTCCAACGGCTCGCTCGTCGGCTCCATCGCCACTGACGACGCCGACTTCGGCGCGCGCATCGGCGAGGAGCTCCAGTCCTTCAAGGTCGGCATCAACAAGCCCCGCTCGCGCGGTGACCGCGAGGAGGTCTTCGGCGGCAAGGGCGCGTCGTGGAAGGGCGCCTTCGTCGGTGGCGACCTGCTCGTGCAGGCGGTCACCGAAGGTGAGGGTCAGGTCTACGGCAACTTCCCGACCTACTCCCTCTACCCCGAGAAGGTCTGAGCGGTCCCTACCTGCCCGGCACGTAGGCCCTGATCAGCCAGGCAGACGAACCCAGCAGCACGCCCGCTCCGGTGTCGTGCTGGGCGACGGTCTGCTGCAGTGCCTCCAGGGCCCGGCCCTTGCTGTCTGCGTCGAGCTCTTCCAGCAGACCTCTGGTCATGCCGGTGCTCTTCATGAAGGCGAACGCGGTGTCGGCATCGGGCCCCACGTCGACGGGCTCGTCGACCTCCTCGAGGCGTATGTCGGCGAAGCCGGCTGCGCCGAGGACGCCGGTGACGTGGTCGGCGCCGGCGAGGCCGAACGGTCCGGGAACGTCGCTCGGGGGCTCGGGCAGCTGCCGCCCGGCGGCCAGCGCGCCGCGCAGAGCGGTCAGCCACTCGTTGCGGGCCAGTTCGCGCCAGGTCAGCAGCGCCAGCTCTGCGCCGGGATGCAGCGCCCGTCGGATGTTGGTGAAGGCAGCGGCCGGATCGGCGAAGAACATCGCGCCGAAGGCGCTGATGCCCAGGTCGAAGCGACCCGCGTCCAAGGGGTGCACCTGGACGTCAGCCTGCTCGAACTGGACGTTCTCGAGCCCCTCTGCCGCTGCCACCTCCCGCGCCCGCGTCAGCATGGAGGACGACAGGTCCAGGCCGAGGGCCGACCCGGACGAGGCGAGGCGGGCGACATCCCGCGTCGACCGGCCCGTGCCGCACCCGATGTCCAGCACGGATGCGTCGGCGGCGACGGGGACGACGGCCAGGAGCCGCTCCCAGTGGCGCCGGGAGGCGCGGGCGTACTGCTCGGCGTGCGCAGCCCAGTGCTCACCCTCTGGCCCGTCCCACCCTGCGGCCATGTCGACGTTCGCGATCTTCGACATCCGTCGTCCTCACCTCTGCGTGTCGGGTGTGCAACGGGTCAGGCCGGGACCGGCTCCATCTGGGCGAGCATCTGCTCGAGCGCGGCCTGATCGGGCCCGACGAAGGCCTCGCAGTCCGGCGCCGCGGCGAGCATGTCGAGCAGCGGCCCGATGGAACCACGGGCAGGGGGCAGGTGCGTGCTGAGGACGAGCGGCGGGTCGAGCGCGCGCAGGGGTTCCAGGGAGGCCCGGAAGCGGCTCCGATCGACGCCGGAGACCCAGGGGCTGTCCGCCATCACCCACAGGCGCTGACCGGCGAGCAGGTCGTCGACGGGGATCGCCGCGATGTCATCGACCGCGACCAGGTCAGGGCTCGCCAGCGGAGCGCCGAAGCAGTCCGAGGTGAAGCACGTGCCGGTGAGGCTGTCGCTGATGCCGGTCGTGGCTGGACTGTCGTAGACGGGGGGCCGGAACGCCGTCAGCCGTCGGTCGCCGATGTCGAGGGACTGCCCGGGGTTGAGCAGGTAGACGCGGTCCGGCGGGATCTCGAACTCCAGGGAGGCGATGCCCATGCCCATGAAGGTGGTGATCAGCCGGGCCTGCGGCGCGGCGGCGAGCACCTGGGCCAGGCTCCCCGTGTGGTCCCGGTCGGGGTGGGTGAGGTAGATCCAGCGCAGGTCGGCGGGATCGATGACGGACCAGAGTGCGGTGAGGAAGTCCGGTCGTGACACGGGCAAGTTCGTGTCGATCAGGACCGGCTGCTCGGCGTGCAGGACGTAGGCGTTGACCGGGAGGACACCCAGGCCCGGGATGGGAGCTGCTTCGGTGAGTGAGACGACGTCGGGTGCGGGACGGGACACGTGCATGGTCGGGCTCCTGTTCAGGGTTGGGGGCGGTCAGTCGTCGGTGGGCGGCGGGGCGAACAGCTCGAGCTGGAGGTTGTCCGGGTCGCGGAACACCAGCACCGAGCCGTACGGCTCGTCAGCGATCGCGGACTGCGTGAGGGGGCGGTCCGCGGCGTCTGCACGCACGACGCCGTGCGCCTCCAGGTGCGCCTGCCAGGCCACCAGGTCGTCGCGCGTCGGCACGCCGAGTCCCACGTGGTCCAGGCCGGTGCGCGACTCCAGGAAGATCTCCCCGGAGTTGGCGTCATGGCGATGGAGCACGATGACGAGCGAGAAGGAGTCGTCCGCGAGGAGTCGGGCCTCCCCGCCCTCGTGCGGCACGTCCATCTGCTGCTTGACGCCGAAGACCTGCTGGTACCACTCCACGCTGGCATCCACGTCGCGCACGGTGAGTGCGATGTGGTGCAGCTTTGCGGCCGCGACGGTCATGCTTCCCCCTTCGTGCGGCGCCGGCCCCGGGCTGGGGCCGGTCGCGCTGTCTTGCCCTCGATGTGGTGGACGAGCAGGTCGACGGCGTCGTCGATCAGGCTCACCCAGCGGGTGCCGCCGGGTTCGTTGGCGAGCTGCTGGCTGATCAGACCGCCGATGACCGCCCCGATGAGGTCCAGGTCCGGCTGCGTCACGTCGGCGATCGCGCGCAGCGGTGCGGCGGTCCGCTCGTACGCCTCCCGAGCCAGGGCGTAGGACTCCTCCGAGGGCTCGAAGCCGGGAATCGTGCGCTGGTTCAGGAGCTGCCACCTGACGGGGCCGTCGGCCGCGAAGCGCACGTACATCTCGCCCGCGCTCAGCAGCACGGCGCGCAGGTCCGGGCCGGTCGCCGGGGGTTCGAGCGCCAGGAAGGAGCGGTAGCCGTCGGCGTACATCGCGTCGTACAGGCCGTGCTTGGAGTCGACGTAGGAGTACAGCGACGGCGCCGCCATCCCGAGCCGGCGGGCGAGGTCGCGCAGGGACAGACCACTCAGCCCGTGCTCACGCGCCAGCTCCCAGGCGGCAGAGACGATGTCCGCGGAGGCCGCCGCCCGCCGCGTGGTCCGCCAGTCTGCGCTGTCTCTGCCTAACACCGTTCCGAAGATCGACCGATGCTCGCCTCATGTCAAGGGGTGCCCGACAGGACCGCCCGCACGGGGACCTGTCCACCTAAGGTCTCGCCATGACGTACGTCCCCGCCCCTGACCGCTACGACCGGATGACCTACCGGCGCTGCGGGCGCAGCGGCCTGGACCTGCCGCTGCTGTCGCTCGGCTTCTGGTGGAACTTCGGTGACGATCGGCCGCTGGAGACCCAGCGCGCGATCGTCCGGCGGGCCTTCGACCTGGGCATCACGCACTTCGACCAGGCCAACAACTACGGCCCGCCCTACGGCTCGTCCGAGATCAACCTGGGGCGCATCCTGCGCGAGGACTTCCGCGGGCTGCGTGACGAGCTGGTCATCAGCACCAAGGCCGGCTGGGACATGTGGAAGGGGCCGTACGGCGACCTCGGCTCGCGCAAGTACCTGCGGGCCAGCCTGGACCAGAGCCTGCAGCGACTCGGCCTGGACTACGTCGACATCTACTACCACCACCGACCGGACCCGCGGACGCCGCTGGAGGAGACCGCCGGCGCGCTGCACGCTGCGGTCCAGCAGGGCAAGGCGCTGTACGTGGGCGTCAGCTCGTACGGCGACGCGCGCACGGCCGAGATGGTGCGCCTGCTCGGGGATCTCGGCACGCCGCTGCTCATCCACCAGCCGTCGTACTCGATGCTCAACCGCTGGATCGAGGACGCGCTGCTCGACGTTCTCGACCGGGAGGGAGTCGGCTGCATCGGCTTCACCGCCCTGGCGCAGGGACTGCTCACCGACAAGTACCTCGACGGTGTGCCCGAGGACAGCCGGATGGCGCGCTACTCCTCCCTCGACCAGGGGCAGCTCACGGCCGACAACGTCGCGCGGCTGCGCGGGCTCGCCGCCATCGCCGACCGCCGCGGCCAGACGCTGGCGCAGATGGCGCTCGCCTGGGCGCTGCGCGACGAGCGGATGACCTCGCTCGTCATCGGCGCGAGCAGCGTCGCACAGCTCGAGCAGAACGTCGCCGCCCTCGACCGGCTGGACTTCAGCACCGACGAGCTGGCCGACATCGACGCGTTCGCGGTCGAGGGCGGCATCGACCTCTGGCGGTCCGTCAGCGAGCAGTAGCCCGCGCGGTCGCGAGGCCGTAGAGCACGAGGTCGACCCGCTTGCCCTCCACCTCGACGAGGTCGGCGACCTGCTCGCCGGCGCGTGCGACGTCCGCCACCGTGCGGGCTCCGCGCTCGCACAGCTCTCGTGCCAGCAGGCCCTTCGTGTACTTGTTGTCGTGGCTGACGACGGCGCGGGTCCCGTCTGTCTCGCGCAGGACCCGCACCTCGACGGCGTTGCGGACGCGGGCCAGGGCGGCGTAAGGCCCCGACCGCAGGTCGACGACAAGTGTTCGCTGCGCGGCGATCTCGGACTCGAGCTCCGGGCGCCAGGCCGCGGCGAGCGATCCGAGGCCGGGCAGCGAGGTACCGCCGGACAGTCGGTAGGCGGGGATGCGGTCGGTCGGCGCGAGCAGGCCGAACAGCGCGCTGGCCACGCGCAGCGAGCTGTTCGCGCGACGCCGACCGGTTGCGGACAGAGTGCTGTACGACAGGGCCTCGTAGACGACGCCGGTGTAGCGGCGCAGCGCAGGCAGCGTCGGCGAGGTCGTCAGCACCGCGTCCTTCTCGACCTCGCCGGACGGGCAGGCCAGCGCGCGCTGGAGCGCCTCCGGCTGCGTGCGCGCGGCGGCCTGCAGGGCCTCGAGGACGCGGGTGCGCACGGGGTTGAGCGACGGGTGCGAGAGGCTGTCGAGGTCGAGCGGAGCGCCGCGGCCACCGGTCGCCTTGCCCTCGGACGGCGGCAGCAGGACGAGCATGCGTGCACGCTAGAGGGCGCAGCCGCGGCGCCCCAGGGCGGGACCAGGAGGTGGAGATGCAGGATGCAAGCGAGGTGCGTGCCGTCTTCGTCGACCCCACCGGTCGACGCGGCCGCGTCGTGGCGCGCACCTGCTGGGCGCTCGGTAGCCTCGGCGTCGCGTACGTCGCGCTGGTGCTCGTCAGCCTGCTGCTGCCGCCCGGGCTGTCCCGCCTGACCGTGCCCGGGCTCGGTGCGGTGCTGCCCGGTCCGGCGGCGGCGCCGCTGGGGGCCGTCGAAGAAGCTCCCGAGGTGCTGCTCGCGCCGACCAGGAGTCCTTCGCCGAGGACCACCGCCTCGCCGGGTCCACGGCCCAGCCCGTCGAGCGCACGGCCGACCCCGACGCCGACCGGCGGCGCGCCCTCGCCGTCCGGTACCGCCGAGCCGCGACCCACGACCGCGTCGACGCGAGCGCCCACTGCCCCGCCCGCCCGGCCGACGACGCAGCCGACCCAGCGCGCCACGCAGGCACCCTCCGCACCGCCCGGCAGCACGCGCACGCCGAAGCCGCGGCCGAGCCCCACCCGGAGCCCGCGGTGAGCGCACGTCGCAAGCGGCTGCCGGCCGCGCACTGGGGACTGCTCGCCGTCGTACTGGTCGCGATGCTGCTCAGCCTGTTCCTGCAGGGGCTCACGCAGGACGTCGGTGCAGCGCGCACGCCCTCCGGCTTGGCCGAGGCCGCGGCTGTGCCCGGCGGCGGTGCTGTCGTCTTCGCGCAGGGCGGCGAGCTGGCCTCGCGCGACCTGCCGGACAAGACGGTCGCCCTCACCTTCGACGACGGCCCCGACCCGGAGTGGACGCCGCAGGTGCTGGACGTGCTGGCGCAGGAGGGCGTGCCGGCCACCTTCTTCGTCACGGGCTCGGGCGCGGCGCGGCATCCTGCGCTGGTCCGCCGCACGCTGCGGGACGGTCACGAGGTCGGCAACCACACCTGGTCGCACGCTTCGCTCGCGTCACGGCCCGGCTGGCAGCGCAACCTCGAGCTGTCGCTCACGCAGCTGGGGCTGGCCGGCAGCGCCGAGGTGACCAGCGCGCTGTTCAGGCCGCCGTACTCCTCGAGCCCCGACGCGCTCACCCGTGCGGACGTCGCCGTCCTGGACCGGGTGACCGAGGCCGGCTACGTCGTCGTGCTGAGCGATCGCGACACCAAGGACTGGAGCTCACCGGGCGTCGACGAGGTCGTGCGTCGCGCCGCCCCCGACGGAGATGCGGGCGCGGTGGTCCTGCTGCACGACGCCGGCGGCGACCGGGCGCAGACAGTGGCCGCGCTGCCGCGCATCATCGCCGACTACCGGGCGCGGGGGTTCCGGTTCACGACCGTCTCGGGCGGCCTCGGCCTGGCACCCACCGCGGGGGTCCAGCCCGTGGGGCGGCTCGGCGCGCTGCAGGGCGACGGGCTGCTTCTCTCGGTGCGGGCGTCGGACCTGCTGGTGGACCTCGTCCGCTGGGCAGTCGTGCCGCTGCTCGTCCTGGTCCTGGTGCGCACGTTCTTCGTCGTCGCGCTCGCTCGCCGGCACGTGCGGCTGTCGGCGCGACGCATCTCCGGCGCGGCGTACCTGCCGCCGGTCAGCGTTCTCGTCCCGGCCTACAACGAGGAGGTCGGCATCGAGCAGGCGGTGCGGTCGCTGGTCGCCAGCGACTACCCGGAGCTCGAGGTGCTGGTCATCGACGACGGCTCGACCGACCGCACGGCCGAGATCGTCGAGGGGCTGCAGTTGCCCCGCGTCCGACTGGTGCGGCAGACCAACGGCGGCAAGGCTGCGGCGCTGCGTACGGGTACCCGGCAGGCCCGGCACGACGTGCTGGTGATGCTCGACGGCGACACCGTCTTCGAGCCGTCGACGATCCGGCACCTCGTGCAGCCGCTGCGCGACCCGCGGGTCGGCGCCGTCAGCGGCAACGTGAAGGTCGGCAACCGCGGCGGACTGCTCGGTCGCTGGCAGCACATGGAGTACGTCGCCGGCTTCAACCTCGACCGCCGGCTGCTCGACCTGCTGCACTGCATCACGACGGTGCCGGGCGCCGCCGGCGCGTTCCGCAGGCAGGCTGTCGAGGCCGCCGGCGGGATGAGCACCGACACGCTCGCCGAGGACACCGACGTCACGATGGGCATCCTGCGGGCCGGCTACCGCGTCGTGCACGAGGAGCGCGCCCGCGCCTGGACCGAGGCGCCCAGCAGCTGGAACGACCTGTGGAAGCAGCGCTACCGCTGGGCGTACGGGACGTTGCAGGTCGTCTGGAAGCACAGGCGCGCGCTGGTCGAGGGGGAGCGGCTCGGCCGGATCGCGCTGCCGATGCTGCTGCTGTTCCAGGTCGTCCTGCCGCTGATGGCGCCGATCATCGACGTCTTCGCCGTCTACGGCCTGCTCGCCGGCGACGCGCGCACCGTCGTCTCCACCTGGCTGGCGTACATGGTGCTGCAGGTAATGCTCGGGGCCTACGCCCTGCACCTGGACAAGGAGTCACTGCGGCCGCTGTGGGCCCTGCCGCTGCAGCAGATCGTCTACCGCCAGCTGATGTACCTGGTGGTCATCCAGTCGATGGTCAGCGCCCTGTCCGGCATCCGGCTGCCATGGCACAAGCTCGAGCGCACCGGCATGGACGGCGCCACCGTCCCGGAACCGGCCGGAGCCCGCGGATAGCCTGAGCGTCCGCCTACCTGGAGGTCCGTCGTGCTCCGCATGTCCACCCTGTTCCTGCGCACCCTGCGTGAGGACCCGGCGGACGCAGAGGTCCCGAGCCACCGCCTGCTGGTGCGCGCCGGCTACGTGCGACGCGTCGCGCCCGGCATCTACTCCTGGCTGCCGCTCGGCGTGCGGATGCTCGCCAACGTGGCCCGCGTCGTGCGTGAGGAGATGGACGCGATCGGCGCGCAGGAGGTGCTGTTCCCCGCGCTGCTGCCCAAGGAGCCGTACGAGAAGAGCGGTCGCTGGACGGAGTACGGCGATCTGCTCATGCGGCTGAAGGACCGGCGGGACAACGACTACCTGCTGGGCCCGACCCACGAGGAGATGTTCACCCTCATGGTCAAGGGCGAGTACAGCTCGTACAAGGACCTGCCGGTGATCCTGTACCAGGTCCAGACGAAGTACCGGGACGAGGCCCGGCCCAGGGCCGGCATCCTGCGCGGCCGTGAGTTCGTCATGAAGGACAGCTACTCCTTCGACCTCGACGACCAGGGGCTGCAGACGTCGTACGACCTGCACCGCGCGGCCTACGTGCGCATCTTCGACCGGCTCGGGATGGACTACCGCATCGTGTCCGCGGTGAGCGGTGCGATGGGCGGCAGCGCGTCGGAGGAGTTCCTCGCGGCGGCCCCGACCGGCGAGGACACCTTCGTGCACTGCACGGCGTGCGACTACGCCGCCAACACCGAGGCGGTCGAGCTCCGGGCGGCGGAGCCCTCGGATCCTTCGGCGCAGCCGGCGATGCAGGTGCTCGACACCCCGGACACGCCCACGATCGACACGCTCGTCGACGTGCTCAAGGCGCAGGGGCACGAGATCGAGGCGAGCGGCACGCTGAAGAACGTCGTCGTCCTGCTGCGCTGGCCCGACGGCAAGGTCGCACCGCTGGTCGTCGGCGTGCCCGGCGACCGCGAGGTCGACGTGAAGCGCTTGGAGGCCAACGTGTCTCCGGCCGAGGTGCTGCCGTTCGAGAAGTTCCAGGACTGGCCCCAGCTGGTGAAGGGCTACATCGGGCCGCAGGGCCTCGAGGGCGTCCGCTACGTCGTGGATCCTCTTGTGGTGCAGGGGTCCTCGTGGGCGACCGGCGCCAACGTCGAGGGCAAGCACGCCGTCGACGTGGTGATGGGTCGCGACTTCACGCCGGCCGACGTCGTGCCTGCCGCCGAGGTGCGCGCCGGTGACCCCTGCGGACGTTGCGGCTCACCGCTGGAGATCGGCCGCGGGATCGAGATCGGCCACATCTTCCAGCTGGGACGCAAGTACGCCGACGCCTTCGGCCTCGACGTGCTCGGCCCCGACAGCAAGCCCGTCCGCGTGACCATGGGCTCGTACGGCATCGGTGTCTCGCGTGCCATCGCCGCCATCGCCGAGCAGTCGTACGACGAGAAGGGCCTGGTGTGGCCGCGCGAGGTCGCGCCCATCGACGTGCACGTGATCGGCGTCGGCAAGGGCGAGCAGAAGGCCGAGGCGGAGAAGCTCGCCGCGGCGCTCGAGGAGCGCGGGCTGACCGTGCTGCTCGACGACCGGCCGAAGGTGTCGCCGGGGGTCGCCTTCAAGGACGCCGAGCTGATCGGCGTGCCGACGTCGGTCGTCATCGGTCGCGGGCTCGACGACGGCGAGATCGAGCTGCGCGACCGCAAGACCGGCGAGTCGCGCACCGTGGCGTTCGAGGGCCTGGTCGACACGGTGCTGGCCGAGGTGCGCGGCTAGGTGCTGGCCCGGCTGCTCGGGTGCGTGCTGATCGGCCTCGTCGCCTTCGACGTGTTCCGCACGGTGCTGCTGCCGTCGGCGCGCGGGCTGGTCGACCGCAGCTGGGTGCTGCTGCTGTGGCGCGTCGCCAGCGCACTGCCGGGCAAGTGGGCGCGGCAGGCCGCCGGTCCGCTGAGCATCGTGCTGACGATCGCCACCTGGGTCACCCTGCTGTGGCTGGCCTTCGCGCTGGTCTACCTGCCGGCCGTGGACAGCTTCGGCTACTCCAGCGACGTGCTCTTCCAGGGCAGCGACCTGATCGCGGCGCTCTACCTCAGCGGCACGGTGCTGACGACGCTCGGGCTCGGTGACGTCGCCGCGCAGACCGACGGGCTGCGCATGGTCGTGGTGCTGCAGTCCGGCGCGGGCCTCGCGCTGTTCACCGCCGCGATCGGCTACCTGCCGGCCATCTACACGGTCGTGAGCGACCTGCGCTCGAGCGCGGAGGCGGTGGCCGACCTGGAGGTGACGTCGCCCGAGCGCGCCGTCGAGCTGCTCGGCGAGAACGCCGTGCTCACCCTGGAGAGCGTGCGGCGCGACGTCATCAAGGCGCGCCAGCACCTGCTGCGGTTCCCTGTCCTGCACTGGTTCCACCCGCCGAGCGGGCAGTCCGTGCTGGTCCTCGTCGAGGGCGCGACCCTGCTCTGGGTGGCTGCCCGGCTGGGCTTCTCGGCGCAGGCGCACGGCGCGGTGCAGCGGCACGCGCAGGCGCTCGAGCTGGCGCTGCGCCGGCTGGTCGACGACGCGCACAAGCACGTGGGGGGCCAGGCCGACGACGCTGGTCGAGAGCGCGCTCGGGAGCTCGTGGTGAAGGCCCGGGCGGCGGTCGCGCAGGTCGAGGCGGAGGCCGCGGTGGACGAACCGCCGGACGACGCGATCGACGACCTGGCCCGCGCGCACGCGGTGATGCGCCGGTACGCGGACCGGCACGGGTACCCGTACCCGCAGGCCTTCTGATGGCCGGCCGGGCGACACCCGCAAC
Source organism: Mycobacteriales bacterium (assembly GCA_046593875.1). Taxonomy (GTDB): domain Bacteria; phylum Actinomycetota; class Actinomycetes; order Mycobacteriales; family SCTD01; genus SCTD01. The sequence goes on from JBKJQQ010000129.1 coordinate 15,415, forward strand.
GCTGCTGCTGGTCGCGGAGGGGGTCGCGCATGTCGTGCATGCGTACGAGCCGGACCCGGCTGCGGCGTCGTACGGCGAGGGCGCTGCGGCCGCGCTCGGCATCGAGCCGGAGCGGATGCTCAAGACGCTGCTCGCCGAGGTGGACGGACGGCTGGTGTGCGGCGTCGTGCCGGTCAGCGGCTCGCTCGACCTCAAGGCGCTGGCGATGGCCGTCGGCGGCAAGCGCGGCGGCATGGCCGAGCCCGCCGCGGCGGAGCGGTCGACCGGCTACGTCGTCGGTGGGATCAGCCCGTTGGGGCAGCGATCTCGGCTCGCGACGGTGGTGGACGAGACGGCCGAGCTGTTCGACACGGTCTACGTCAGCGCGGGCCGACGGGGGCTGTCGATCGAGCTGGCACCGGCCGATCTCGTACGGCTGACCAGCGCGGTGGTGGCCGATGTCGCCCGCTGAGCGGGCTGCTGGAGCGAGGGTGGTCCGGTGATCCAGGCGGTGCTCTTCGACTGGGGCGGCACCCTGTCTCAGCACGTCCCCGTCGATCTGCTCGACATGTGGCGGGCGGCGGCGCGGGTGCTCGCCCCGGACGACGTCGAGCCCGTGGCCGCCGCGCTGCTGGCGGCCGAGACGCACTGGTGGCAGACCTCGGTCGCGGCCGGCGACCGCAGCGGGACGACCGAGCAGCTCGTCCGATCGGTCGCCCGCGAGACCCACCTGGACGTCGCCGGCGCGCTACGGGCCTACCACGACGCGTGGGAGGTGACGGTCGTGCACGACCCGGCGGCGGTACCCGTCCTGACCGCTCTGCGCGAGCGCGGGATCCGCACCGGCCTGCTGTCCAACACGCACTGGCCCCGCGCGCTGCACGAGCGCTGGCTGGCCGACGCCGGCCTGCTGGACCTGCTGGACGTCCGGCTCTACACCAGCGACATGGGGCACATGAAGCCGCACGCCGAGGCGTTCCGGGCGCTGCTGTCCGCGGTCGGTGTCGCCGGCCAGCGGGCGGTCTTCGTGGGTGACCGGCTGCGCGACGACGTCAGCGGTGCGGCCGCGGTCGGCATGCGCACGGTGCACATGACGGGGCGGCCGGTCGAGGACTGGGACGCCGTCCCGGACGCCGAGCTGGTCACCCTCCACGGCCTGGTCGAGCTCGTCGACACCTGGAACGCGAGCTGACGCCTCCCTCTGCGGGCACCCGCGGCGGCGGCTCATGCCGGGGCGGACTCCCCTGCCTCCCGTCCTGCTCTGCGAACAAGACCACGCGGCCCTGCACCGCGGCCAGACCATCACGTTGAACGACGGCCGACGCCTCAGCGCCGACGGCTGGATCCACTGAGCGCTTGGACAGCAGAGAGCCGGCACTCTCCGTGGTCAGCGCCTCGGCAGGGGTTCACGGAAGATCACCAGCATGATCACGTCGAAAACGCGCGGCGTGTCACGCGTGATCATGCTGATGATCTCGGCTGGGGCTGGTCTGGTCGGCCCCCTGGGTGCCACCGGGAGGTGCCGCTAGGGGCTGTGGTCCATGGGACTGCGCGGGGCAGATGCCTGTCCGCGGACCGCTCGCGGTCAGGTGCCCGGCAGCGCCACCGTCGCCGGGAGCGTGCCCGCCCGACGACGCCACTGCGCGGCTCGCACCGCGCACTCCTGCAGCCCGGTGACGGCCAGCGTGCGCAGCGCCCGCTCGTCGGTGCCGGCGACCAGGTCCCGCCACCGCAGCGCCAGCCCCTCCTCGAGCCGCACCGCCAGCACCAACGCGTCGTCGACGCCGGCCACCGCCACGTCGTACGCCGGCGGAGGCGGCCCGGGGTCGCCGCCGCGCTCGCGCAGCCGCGCCGCGAGCTGGTCCCGGCGGGCGCGGTGGCTGTCGTAGGCCAGCAGCGCGAGCCGCCGGGTGTCGTCGTCCAGGCGCGCGCCGAGCACCCCGTAGCCGTAGACGGCGGCGTGCTCGGCCTCCAGCAGCACCTCGAGCAGGGCGACGGTCATGTCAGCACCACCGCGTGGCTGGCCTCGCTCGCGGCCAGCGACGCGAGCAGTCCGGCCAGCGCGCGCGAGGCTCCCAGCGCTGCTGTCGCGTGCGCGGCCCCGGCCCCCCGCTCGGCCGCGACGAGAGCAGCCGCCGAGACGGGACCCGGCAGAGCGGAGGGCGGAGCTGACGGGGAGGCGGAGACCCCCTGCAGCGCAGCGAGGTGTTCGGCGTGCTCGGCCCGCACGGAGTTGAGGACCGGGGCGAGGGCGGGGAGCGCGAGCAGCGCCGCGTCGTACTGCCCGAGCAGCACCTGCTCGCGGGCCACCGCCGCGGCACGCAGCAGGTCGTCCGGGTCGGGCGGGGGAGGCGGACCCTGTTCGGCGGTGCAGGCGGCCAGCGGCGCGGCGACGGCGAGGCCGAGCAGCGCCCGCCGGCTGAGGTCCGTCACCCGCACGACCCAACCAGACGTCAGGACAGCCGGAGGTCCTCGGCCATCGCACCGCTCACCAGGGCGGCGGCAGGCAGCACCGCGGCCCCCGCCGCCCGCAGCTGCTTCGCCGCACCTGCCTCGCCCTCGGCCAGCGCGTCCACGGCGTCGAGCAGCGCGGTGAGCGCGGGCTCGAGCTCGGTCCGCGAGCTCTGCGCGGGCAGCCCCCGGACGTGCTCGGCCAGCAGCCGCCCGAGCTCTGCGGGATAGGCCCGGACCAGGCCCGCCTCGGCGGAGGAGCCGGCCGCGCGGGCCGCGGCGTACCGCTCCAGCCGCGTCAGGTGCGCGGTCCACGACCGCAGGAAGAGCACCTCGGCCGCCGGGTAGGAGTCGCCGAGGAGGCTTGCCAGCCCCTCGGCGTTGATCTGCAGCGCGGCCCGTGCGGAGACCGACCGCGGTCCAGGGGTGCGCAGCTCGCGCGCCAGCGCGCCGACCAGCGCGACGTGCTCGGTCAGCAGGCCGGTGACGTCCGCGCGCAGCCGGGCCGCGTCGGTGCTGGGGCTGCCGAGGCGGCGGTCTGCGGCGATCCCGGCGGCGAGCAGCCGCGCGGTGACCGCGGCCTCGACCGCGGTGTCGTGCAGCGGCTCGTAGCTGCGCGGGGGCAGCTGGGCCTGCACGTCGAAGGCCAGCCGCTCGGCCACCTGCGGCGCGTCGAGGGTCGGCACGGCGCGGCGGACCGTGCGGGCGAGCTCGGCGTGGGCCATGGCGAGGCCGCGGCGGGCCGTGGCGGTCGCGGCCGCGTCCCCCGTGGCGAGGGCGACGGCGTGCTCGGCGAGCAGCGCGTCCTCGCGTCGCAGCACCTCGAGCAGCGGGTCGCGCGCCTCCTGGTAGGTCGCGCCCAGGACGTCGGCCAGCGCGACCGACCCGTCGTCGAGGGCCGCCAACGCGGCCGCCGCGTCCGGGGCGTCGAGCTGGCCGTCCGAGGCGTCGACGGCGTCGGTGGCCGCGGCCACCAGGTAGGTCCGCTCCACGAGCAGGGCGGTCAGTGCGGCCTGCAGCTCGGCGACCTGCGACGTGGCCGCGGCTGCTCCGACGGCTCCTGCGGCAGCGGCGGACGAGGGGGCGTCAGGCGCGCCGGACCCGCTGCACGCCGTCGTCAGGGCGACCGTCATCGCCGCCAGAGCCATGGCAGCCCGGCGCGCAGCAGGTCTCGGCAGCAGGCGCATCACCCGGTGTTCGGCGCGAAGCGCGGCTCGGATGGGAGCGCGCTCCCGCTACGCTCGGCGACGCATCACCGAGCACCCACAACAGCAGAGAGGCAGGGACCTGATGGCTGCCTCCGCCGCTCGCCTCCGCGAGCTCGTCGGGCCCGAGGTGGCGGGGACCGGCTACGACCTCGAGGACCTCACGGTCACCGCCGCCGGCAAGCGCAGCGTGGTCCGCGTGGTCGTCGACAAGGACGGCGGCGTCACCCTCGACGACATCGCCGACGTGAGCCGCGCCGTCAGCGACGTGCTCGACCGGCTCGACGAGACCGACCCCCAGCTGCTCGCCGCCACCTATGTCCTGGAGGTCTCGTCGCCGGGCGTCGACCGCCCGCTCGCCGAGCCCCGGCACTGGCGCCGCAACACCGCCCGCCTGGTCACCGCGACCCTGCGTGAGGGGACGCCGGTGACCGGTCGCGTCCTGGCTGCCGACGACGAGGGCGTCCTGCTGGACGTGGCCGGCACCGAGCAGCGGCTGTCGTACGCCGATGTGGTCCGCGGCAACGTCCAGGTGGAGTTCACGCGGAAGGGCGACGACGAGGAGGAGGACGAGTGAAGATCGACATGGCAGCCCTGCGCGGGCTGGAGCGCGAGAAGGAGATCTCGTTCGACCTCGTGGTCAGCGCGATCGAGACCGCCCTGCTGACGGCGTACAGGCACACCGAGGGCGCCCAGCCGCACGCCCGCGTCGAGCTCGACCGCAAGAGCGGCGAGGTCGCCGTCCTGGCGCAGGAGCTGGCCGAGGACGGCACCGTCGCGAGGGAGTACGACGACACGCCCGAGGGCTTCGGCCGCATCGCGGCGAGCACCGCCAAGCAGGTCATCCTGCAGCGGCTGCGCGAGGCCGAGAGCGCGCTGTCCTATGGCGAGTACGCCGGGCGGGAGGGTGATGTCGTCTCCGGCATCGTGCAGCAGGCCCCGCAGCGCCCGGGCGCCCCGCCCAACCGCAACGTCATGGTCAAGCTCGGCGTCACCGAGGACGCCCTCGAGGCCGTGCTGCCCCCGACCGAGCAGGTCCCGGGCGAGGTCTACACCCACGGCAGCCGACTCAAGTGCCGGGTCATCTCCGTCGCCCGCGGCCAGCGCGGGGCGTCCGTGACCGTGAGCCGCACGCACCCGGAGCTCGTCCGCGGGCTGTTCGCCCTCGAGGTCCCGGAGATCGCCGACGGGTCGGTGGAGATCGCCGCGCTCGCCCGCGAGGCCGGACACCGCACCAAGATCGCCGTACGGTCGACCGTCGCCGGGCTCAACGCCAAGGGCGCCTGCATCGGTCCGGTGGGCAGTCGGGTCCGCAACGTCACCACCGAGCTGCACGGCGAGAAGATCGACATCGTCGACTGGTCGGCCGACCCGGCCCGCTTCGTCGCCAGCGCGCTGTCGCCGGCGCGGGTCAGCTCCGTGACCGTGGTCGACGCGATCTCGCGCTCCGCACGCGTCGTCGTGCCGGACTACCAGCTGTCGCTGGCCATCGGCAAGGAGGGCCAGAACGCCCGGCTCGCCGCCCGGCTGACGGGCTGGCGGATCGACATCCACTCGGACGGCGAAGGGGCTGCCGAGGGCGCACCGCCACCCGCGGGGGAGTGAGGACGGTAGGCTCGGCCACGGCTCGCCACTCGGGCCCGCAGCGCACGTGCGTGGGCTGCCGGGTCAAAGCGGCGAAGTCCGACCTGCTGCGGGTCGTCGTGGAGCAGGGCGTACTCCGTCCTGATCCCGCCGGCTCGCTGCCGGGACGAGGTGCCAGCGTGCACCTCGACCCCCGGTGCGTCGACCTCGCCGACAAGCGGCGGGCGTTCCCCCGGGCTCTGCGCCTGGCCGGACCGCTCGACGTCACCCCGGTGCGGGAGCACGTCAACACCACCCTCGACAGAAGCGGATCTCCTCGATGAGCACTCGATGAGCCAGCACCCATGAGCACGCCCATGCAGTAACCCCTCGGCGCGGGAACGACCCGGGCCACGAGAAGGAGCACAGTGCCCGGAAAAGCCCGCGTCCACGAGCTCGCCAAGGAGCTCGGCAAGGACAGCAAGAGCGTTCTCGCCTGGTTGAAGGAGAACGGCGAGTTCGTCAAGTCCGCCTCCTCCACCATCGAGGCCCCCGTCGCGCGCAAGCTGCGCGAGGCGTTCCCCGCCGCCCCGGCGTCCGAGGCCCCCGCCGCCCCGGCGAAGAAGGCCCCCGCCAAGAAGGGTGCGTCGGCCGAGGCGCCCGCCACGGATGCGCCTGACGCGCCGCTGGCACCGCGCCCCGGCGCGCCGATGCCCGGTCCGGCCCGCCCGGCCGCTGAGGTCCCCGCCGAACCGGCCGCCCCGACCGGCCTGGCGCCACGTCCGGCGACTCCCGGCCCGCGCCCGGGCAACAACCCCTTCAGCTCCCCGGCCGACACGCCCGCCGTGCCGATGCCGCCGCGCCCGCCGGCTGCGCGGCCGAGCCCGGCGCCCGCACCCGGCATGCCGCCCCGCCCGATGCCCGGCGCGATGCCGCGCCCCGGCGGTCCCGTGCCCCCCGGCATGCCCCCGCGCCCCGCGGCCGCCCGGCCCGGCCCGGCCGGCCCGCGTCCCGGCCCCGGCATGTTCCCGCCCCGGCCGGCCGGCCCCGGTGGTCCTGCCGGCCCCGGCGGCCCGCGTCCCGGTCCCGGCATGTTCCCGCCCCGCACCGGTGCGCGTCCGGGCATGCCCGGCGCCCGTCCCGGCGGCGGCCCTGGCGGTCCCGGTGGCGCTGGTCGCCCCGGTGGCGGTGGCGGTCCCGGTGGTCCTGGTGGCGGTGGCGGCTTCGCCGGCCGTCCCGGTGGTGGCGGCTTCGCCGGTCGCCCTGGCGGCCCGCGCGGTGGCGCCGGCCGCGGTGGCCCCACGCCCGGTGCGTTCGGTCGTGGCCCCGGTGGTCGTCCGACCCGTGGGCGCAAGAGCAAGAAGCAGCGTCGTCAGGAGTTCGACAACCTCGCCGCGCCGACGGCGGGCGGCGGCCTGGCCCGCGGCAACGGCGAGAAGATCCGCCTGACCCGTGGCGCCTCGCTGGCGGACTTCGCCGACAAGATCAACGCCAACCCGGGCTCGCTGGTCCAGGTGGCCTTCGCCGAGCTCGGCGAGATGGTGACGGCGACGCAGTCGTGCACCGACGAGACGCTGCTGCTGCTCGCGACCCACCTCGGCTACGACGTCACGATCGTCAGCCCCGAGGAGGAGGACGCCGAGCTGCTCGACCGCTTCGACCTCACCTTCGGCGGCGACTACGACGACGAGGCCGACCTGGTCTCCCGCCCGCCGGTCGTGACGATCATGGGTCACGTCGACCACGGCAAGACCAAGCTCCTGGACGCCATCCGCAACACCGACGTCGTCAAGGGCGAGGCCGGTGGCATCACCCAGCACATCGGCGCCTACCAGGTGCACCACCCCGTCGAGGGCGGCGTGCGCGAGCTGACCTTCATCGACACCCCGGGTCACGAGGCCTTCACCGCCATGCGCGCCCGCGGTGCCAAGGTCACCGACATCGCCGTGCTCGTCGTGGCGGCCGACGACGGCGTCAAGCCGCAGACCATCGAGGCGCTCAACCACGCCCAGGCCGCCGACGTCCCGATCGTCGTCGCGGTCAACAAGGTCGACAAGGAGGGCGCCGACCCGGCCAAGGTCCGCGGTCAGCTCACCGAGTACGGCCTGGTGGCCGAGGAGTACGGCGGCACGACGATGTTCGTCGACGTGTCGGCCAAGGCCGGCACCGGCCTGCAGGAGCTGCTCGACGCGATCCTGCTGACCACCGACGCCGCCCTCGAGCTGCTCGAGGACGCGTCCATCCCGGCTCAGGGCGTCGCGATCGAGGCCCGGCTCGACAAGGGCCGCGGCTCCGTCGCGACGGTCCTGGTCCAGCGCGGCACCCTGCGCGTCGGCGACTCGATCGTGGCCGGCGACGCCTTCGGCCGCGTCCGCGCCATGCTCAACGAGCGCGGCGAGAACGT
>JBKJQQ010000267.1:0-22844 GCA_046593875.1 Mycobacteriales bacterium
CATCACCTGGGTCGCGCCGTTGGCGAGCGGACCGTAGGTCAGGTAGCTGTGGCCGGTCACCCAGCCGACGTCGGCGGTGCACCAGTAGACGTCGGTCTCGGGCTTGAGGTCGAAGACGGCCCAGTGCGTGTAGGCGGTCTGGGTGAGGTAGCCACCGGAGGTGTGCAGGATCCCCTTCGGCTTGCCGGTGGTGCCGCTCGTGTAGAGCAGGAACAGCGGCTGCTCGGCGTCGAAGGACTGCGCCTCGTGCTTCTCGGGCTGCGCCTCCACGGCGTCGTGCCACCACAGGTCGCGACCCTCGACCCACTCGACGGCCTGCTTGGTGCGCTTGACCACGAGGACGTTGGTCACCGACGGGCAGCGCAGGACCGCCTCGTCCACAGCGGGTTTCAGGGCAGCGGCCGCGCCGCGGCGGTAGCCGCCGTCAGCGGTGATGACGACCTTGGCTTCGGCGTCGGTGATCCGGTCGACCAGCGCCTGCGCGGAGAACCCGCCGAAGACGACCGAGTGCGCGGCGCCGATGCGCGCGCAGGCCAGCATGGAGATCACCGCCTCGGGGATCATCGGCAGGTAGATGCAGACGCGGTCGCCGGCCTGGACGCCGAGCGCCTCGAGGCCGTTCGCGGCCTGCGACACGAGCACCTGCAGCTGCGCGTAGGTGATGTCGCGGTGATCGTCCTCGGGCTCGCCGACCCAGTGCAGCGCCACGCGGTCGCCGTTGCCGGCCTCGACGTGACGGTCGACGCAGTTCACCGCGACGTTGAGCTGCCCACCGACGAACCACTTCGCGAAGGGCGGCTGCCAGTCGAGCACCTCGTCCCACGGCCGGTCCCACTGCAGCCGCATGGCCTGCTCGGCCCAGAAGCCGAGGCGGTCCGCGTTCGCCTGCTCGTAGGCCTGCGCGGTGACGTTCGCGCTGGCGGCGAGCTCGGCCGGCGGGTCGAAGCGGCGGCTCTCGCTGGCTAGCGCCTCCAGGGACGTGGCCTCGAGGCCGGTCTGCTCGCTCACGGTGCGTTCCTCCACGGGACTGGTCGGGTGCACTGCACCGTGCCGCACCGTGACCTGGCCCACAAGACCGTCGCCCGGGGCTGACCGGACGAGCGGTCGTTCGGCGCGACGAGCGGTCGCCTACCGTCAGCTTCGTGGGCTTCCTCCGTCGCGCGCGCCCGGCCCTGGAGCCGTTGCCGCTCGCGCTGCCCCGCCGCGACGGCTCGACCTGGCTGAACGCGATGGCGCAGTCGTCCTTCGAGGGCTCGACCTACTACGAGATGGCGACGCGGCGGGCGCACGAGCCGGACGCACACGCGCTGGCCGACCAGTTGGTCGAGGCGGCCCTGCCGCGGGTGACCACCGGTGCGAGCGCCGAGGACGAGCCCTACCTGCGCAAGGTCCTGCTGACAGCTGCGCGGATCGGGGCCGGCCTCGGGCTGGTCGATCCGTCCGCGCCGGGCGAGCTGGACCCGGGCATCGCCGCCGGTCTCGGCCTGGCCCGCAGGAACCTGCCGGCCATGAAGCCGGACTGGGCGCTGCTGGGGGCGTGGTTCCTGGTCGCCGGACACTTCCTCGCCCGGCACGACACAGGCGCCCGTGACGGGGCGCTGGCTGCGCTGCTCGACGAGCTCTGAGATGGACGGGGAACGCACAGCGCCGGTCACCCGAGACGGGTGACCGGCGCTGGGTGCGTGGGATGTGCCTAGTGCTGGGCGATCTCGCGGGAGGCGCCGGCTCCGGTGAGCGAGCGGACCTCCATCTCGGCGTACTTCGCCGCGTTGTACTCCTTGCTCGTCACGGTCCCGAGCCAGCCCAGGAGGAAGGACAGCGGGATCGAGATGATGCCGGGGTTCGACAGCGGGAAGATGTCGAAGTCCGCGTTCGGGAGCATCGAGGTCGGCGTGCCGGAGACCGCGGGGGACAAGGCGATCAGCGAGATCGTGATGATCAGGCCGCCGTAGATGCTCCACAGGCAGCCGCGGGTGTTGAACCGCCTCCAGAACAGCGAGTACAGGATCGTCGGGAGGTTCGCCGACGCCGCGACGGCGAAGGCGAGCGCCACGAGGAACGCGATGTTCTGGCCGTTGGCGGCGATGCCGCCGAGGATCGCGACAGCGCCGACGACGATCGCCGCGATGCGGGCCACCCTCACCTCCGCCCCCGGCGCGGGCTTGCCGCGCTTGATGACCTGGGCGTAGATGTCGTGCGCGAACGACGCCGACGCCGTGATGGTCAGACCGGCGACCACCGCCAGGATCGTGGCGAAGGCGACGGCGGAGATGATGCCGAGCAGCACCGTCCCGCCGAGCTCGAAGGCGAGCAGCGGTGCCGCGGAGTTGGCGGCGCCGGGGGCGGCCTTGATGCGCTCCGGGCCGACGAGCGCAGCGGCGCCGTACCCGAGGGTCAGGGTGAACAGGTAGAACAGCCCGATCAGCCAGATCGCCCAGACCACCGACTTGCGAGCCTCTTTCGCGGTCGGGACCGTGTAGAAGCGCATCAGGATGTGCGGCAGGCCGGCGGTGCCGAGCACCAGCGCCATGGACAGCGAGACGAAGTCCAGCCGGGTGATGTTGGACAGTCCGTAGCGCGCGCCGGGCTCCAGGGCAGCGCCTGCGGCGGCGCCCTCACCGAGCATCTCGGAGAAGTTGAAGCCGAACCGGCTGAGCACCCAGACCGACATCAGGGCCGCGCCCGAGATGAGCAGCACCGCCTTGATGATCTGGACGTAGGTCGTGCCCTTCATGCCGCCGATGAGCACGTAGGCGATCATGAGGATGCCGACCAGCGCGATGATGATGCTCTGCCCGCCGCGCCCGTTGATGTTGAGCAGCAGGGCGACGAGGCCGCCTGCGCCGGCCATCTGGGCGAGCAGGTAGAAGAAGGAGACGACGAGCGTCGAGGTCGCGGCGGCGGTGCGGACCGGCCGCTCGCGCATCCGGAACGCCAGCACGTCGGCCATCGTGAAGCGGCCGGTGTTGCGCAGCAGCTCGGCGACCAGCAGCAGGGCGATGAGCCACGCGACCAGGAAGCCGATGCTGAACAGGAAGCCGTCGTAGCCGGACAGCGCGATGGCACCGGCGATGCCCAGGAAGGAGGCGGCAGACAGGTAGTCGCCGGAGATGGCGACGCCGTTCTGCCGGCCGGAGAAGGCGGCCCCGGCGGTGTACATGTCCGCGGCGCTCTTGTTGCTCTTGCTGGCCTTGAGGACCAGCGCCATCGTCACGGCGACGAAAGCACCGAAGATGGCGAGGTTCAGGGCCGGGTTACCGACGGCGGTGTCGGCGGCCTGCGCGAGGACGGTCACGGGTTGTCTCCCTCGAAGCGGTCGCGCAGCGCACCCGCGCTGGCGTCCAGGTTCTTGTCGGCGTGCCGGATGTACAGCGCCGTGATGCCGAAGGTGGAGACGAACTGGAGCAGGCCCAGCACGAGCCCGACGTTGATGTTGCCGATGAGCTTCTCGCCCATGAAGTCGGTGGCGTAGGCGGCCAGCGCGACGTAGAGGAAGTACCAGACGAGGGCCGCGGCGGCGACGGGGAGCACCCAGCCGCGGTAGCGCTTGCGCAGCTCCTGGAACTCCGGGGACTCCTGCATGGCGACGTACGCCGCCTCACGGGGCGTGTACGTCACCTGCCCCTTCTCGGACTCGGTCGTGCTCAACGGCTCTCCTGACGACGGCGGGGCAGGCTGTGACCCGGCTCACGCTGCCGCTGTCGTTCGCGCGGCACAAGCCCGGTCAGGCGGGGGATCGCCTGGCTGTGGGCTGGCTGCGACGAGCGGTCGTTCCGGTCGACGAGCGGTCGGGCGGGCCGGGCAGGCCGATGGCCTCGGGGGCGTGCAGCTGCAGCATCGTGCGGCCCACGTCCGCCGGCACCGAAGCCCGCGTCCACAGCGACACCGCCACCATGACGCCGAACGCGGTCGGCACCGTCCACGCGGCGGGCTGTGTGAGAAGCGCCTGCGGCCAGCCGCCGTCGACCACCCCGAGCAGCGTCGCGCCGACCGCCACCGACGACAGCCCACCCCCCGCGAGCAGCCCGGCCGTCGCGCCGGTCGCGGTCAGGCCGCGCCACCAGATCCCCAGCACCAGAAGGGGGCAGAACGTCGACGCGGCGACCGCGAAGGCCAGCCCGACCACCGCCGTCAGCGGCAGGTCCGTCGCCGGGAGCGCCAGCGCCAGGGCGACGGCGGCGGTCACGACGGTGGCGAGCTGGAAGCCCCGGATGGAGCCGCGCAGCCGCCCGTCGCCCCGCAGCACGTCCCGCGCCAACACGCCCGCGGTGCTCACGAGCAGCCCCGACGCCGTCGACAGGAACGCCGCGAAGGCGCCCGCGACGAGAAGAGCCTGGAGCAGCGGGCCGGCGGTGCCGCCGAGCGCGGCGACCGGCAACGCGAGCACCACGGCGTCCGTGCGCCCGGTGAGCAGCAGCTCCGGGACGTACAGCCGGCCGAGCGCGCCGTACAGCGCCGGCAGCAGGTAGAACGCGCCGAGCAGGACGAGGACGACCAGGGTCGTACGACGGGCCGCTCGGCCGTCGGGGTTGGTGTAGAAGCGGACCAGCACGTGCGGCAGGCCCATGGTGCCGAGGAAGGTCGCGAGCACCAGCGCGTACGTCTCGTACAGCGGGTGCTCGGTCCCACCGGCGCCGGACAGCGGGCGCACCCAGGAGCTGCCGCTGGCCCGCTCGAGCCCCTGCACGTGCGGCACCGCGGCGCCGGCGGGGAAGGCGACGACGCTGTCCTGCGGGACGACCCGCTCACCCCGCGGCCAGGACACGGCACGGCCGTCGACCATGACGGTCACGGGCTCGTCCACCACGACGCGCACCGCGGTGTCGACGCGCACCGTCGTCTGCTCGGCGAAGACCGGCGTGGCCGGAGGTGCGAGCGACGGTCGGCCGTCGGACTGCCAGGCCAGCAGCAGGAAGACGGCGGGGATGAGCAGCGCGGTGAGCTTCAGCCAGTACTGGAACGCCTGCACGAAGGTCGCGCTGCGCATGCCGCCGCCGGCGACGTTCACCGTCACGACCACGGCGACGACGACCGCCCCCACCTGCACCGGCGCGCCTGTCGTCGCGCGCAGCGCCAGCCCCGCGCCGTGCATCTGCGGGACGAGGTAGAGCAGCCCGATGGCCACGACCGCGAAGGCGCAGAGCTGGCGCAGCCGCTGCGAGCCCAGCCGCACCTCGGCGAAGTCGGGGACCGTGTACGCGCCCGACCGTCGCAGGGGCGCGGCCACCAGCAGGAGCAGGACGAAGTAGCCCGCCACGAAGCCGACCGGGTACCAGAGGGCGTCCGCGCCGTAGGCCATCACCAGGCCGGCGATGCCGAGGAAGGACGCGGCCGACAGGTACTCCCCGCCGATGGCGGAGGCGTTCCAGACCGGCGACACCGACCGCGATGCGACCAGGAAGTCGCTGGTGGTGCGGGCGAGTCGCAGCCCGTAGACGCCGATGCCGATCGTCGCCGAGACGACCAGCGCGACGGCCAGCACCGGCAGGACGGTCATGAGCGCTCGACCAGCTCGGTGAAGTCGCGCTCGTTGCGCTCGGCCAGCCGGACGTGCACCAGACCGCCGAGGACCAGGGCCGGGTAGACGAGCACCCCGAGCACCAGCCAGGGCAGGGGGAGCCCGAGGACGTCGACGTCGCGCGTGCCCGGTGCCAGCGCGAACAGCAGCGGCAGCCCGCCGAGCAGCACCGCCAGCACCGACAGCATCTTCAGCGCCAGCAGCAGCTGGGCTCGGACCAGCGACCGGACGAGCAGCTCGCCGACGCGGTCCTGCTCGTCCAGTGCCCGCAGGGTCGACGTGCCCGGCGGCGGTCGCACGGCAGTGGTCCGCGGGCCGGTCACGACGACGCGCTGCGGCGGTCGGTCGTCCGGCGCCGTCCCCTGCGGGCTCAGAGCTCTGCGTCCCGTCGGGCCCGGCGCACGAGCCGGTCCTTCAGGTCGCGGCTGTGCCGGCGGCTCACCGGCAGGAGCACCGCGGACGTGCCGGTGCCCAGCCGCACCGAGTGGCCGCCGGCCGGCTCGACGCGGAGCTCGGTGATCGAGCTGGTCGCCACCAGGTACGACCGGTGCACGCGCACGAAGCCCAGCGGTGCCCACCGCTCCTCGAGCGCGGCCAGCGGGACGCGCACGAGGTGGCTCCCGGTCGCGGTGTGCAGCCGGGCGTAGTCGCCCTGCGCCTCGACGTAGCGCACGTCGGCGATCTGCAGGAAGCGCGTGACGCCGCCGAGCTCGACCGTGATGGTGCCGGGCTCGACCGGAGCGACCTCCGCCGTTCCGCGCGCGGCGGCCACCCGGCCGACGGCCTCCGCGAGCCGCGCGGCGCGGACCGGCTTGAGCAGGTAGTCGACGGCCCGCAACGAGAACGCCTCCACAGCAGCGTCATCGTGCGCCGTGACGAACACGACCGGCGGCGGCGTGGCGAAGCGGCCGAGCACCCGGGCCAGCTCCAGGCCGGTCAGCCCGGGCATGCGGATGTCGAGGAAGACGCCGTCCAGCTGGTCGCCCTCCAGCACCCGCAGCGCGCTCAGCGCGTCACCCGCCGTCAGCACCGCGCTCACGCGCAGGTCCGCGCGCAGCAGGTACGCCAGCTCGTCCAGCGCCGGCGGCTCGTCGTCGACGGCCAGCACGCGCAGGCTCATGAGCCGGCCATCCCCGCGCGCACGCCGGCGGCGAACTTCGGCACCCGGACGGTCACCTTGGTGCCTGCGCCGACAGCGGTCTCGACCACCAGGCCGTGCTCGTCGCCGTACACCGCGCGCAGCCGCGCGTCGACGTTGCCGAGGCCTATCGACTGGTGCCCGTCGCCGTCCGGTCCGGCGGTCCCGGCGAGCACCGCGCGCACCCGCTCCGGATCGCTGCCGGCGCCGTCGTCCTCCACCGTGATGCGACACAGGCCGCCGTCGTCCTCCGCGATGACGGTGATGGTCCCGCTGCCGCGCCCCCTCTCCAGGCCGTGCTGAACGGCGTTCTCGACCAGCGGCTGCAGGCACAGGTACGGCACCGCCACCGGCAGGACCTCGGGCGCCACGCGGAGCACCACCTGCAGCCGGTCGCCGAAGCGGGCCTTCTCCAGCAGCAGGTAGCGGTCGATCGACCGCAGCTCCTCGGCCAGGGTCGTGAACTCGCCGTGCGTGCGGCTGGAGTACCTGGTGAAGTCGGCGAAGTCGAGCAGCAGCTCGCGGGCGCGCTCCGGGTCGGTGCGGACGAAGGACGCGATCGCGGTCAGGGCGTTGAAGACGAAGTGCGGGCTGATCTGCGCGCGGAGGGCCCGGACCTGCGCCTCGGCCAGCCGGGCTCGCGACTCGTCCAGCTCGGCGAGCTCGAGCTGCCCCGACACCCAGCGCGCCACCTCGGCCACCGCGGTGACGAGCCCGGCGCTCGGGGCGACGCCGTACGCCGCGAGGCTGCCCACGACCCGGTCGTCGAGCAGCAGCGGCGCGACGACCGCCGAGCGCACCGGGCACTCGACGTCACCGCACACGAGGTCGCTGACGACCGACGGGCGGCCCTGCTCCAGCGCCGTCCGGGCGACGTCGTGCGCGGCGGCGGCGTGCACCGGACCCGCGCCCTCCCAGGCGAGCAGTCGCTCGTTGTCGGTGACGGCGACGGCGGCGCTGTCGAGCAGCGCACGCAGGTGGCGGGCGCTCCGCGTCGCGGCCTCGGGGGACAGCCCCTGGCGCAGCGGCGGCGCGGCCAGGCTGGCCTCGTGCAGCGCGGCGAACGTGGCGCGCTGCTCGACGGTCCCGAACGCCCGTCGGTCGCGGCGCGTCCACCACAGCACGAGCACCGGCAGCGCGAGGGCGACCGCCATCGCCGCTGCGACGAGCGCGCTGTCCGCCATGCCGCGGGACGATAGGCCGCTGGCGCGCGGGACGCTGCCGGCCCGACTAGCGTCGCGCCGCGTGACTGACCTGCTCGCGCCGCTCGTGGACCTGCCTGGCGTGGCCGACGCCGTGGCCCAGGCACGTACCGCCGTCGACGGACTGCTCTCGCACCGCGTCCTGCGTCGCGGCTCCGCGGAGGTGACCGCCGAGTCCGCCCTGCGCGGCGCCCGTGCCTCGGCCGAGCTCGAGGGCGCCGGCATCGAGCTCGAGCGGCTGCGCGGACAGCTGATGGGCGGCGGCACCGTCACCCTGCCGAGCAAGGACGACCGCGGGGCCCGCCTGGTCGAGGGCGCGGTCCGGCTGCACGCCGACCTCGGCCAGCTGCTCGTGCCGTGGCGGCACAGCCCGCGGCAGGCGCTGGCCCGGCTGCACGTGCTCGCCGCCTCCGAGGTGGTCCCGGACGCCGACGCGCTGGGGCGCCCGCGTCCGGTCGGGGCGCCGTACGACGACCCGGTCGACCTCGGACCGGCACCGGACCCGCTCGAGGTCGCGGCGCGCCTGGACGGGCTGGCGCGGGTCCTCACCGGCGGTACCTCCGCGCCGGCTGTCGTCGTCGCGGGCGTCGTGCAAGGCGAGCTGATGGCGCTGCGGGCGTTCGGGACGGCGGACGGGCTGGTGGCGCGGGCGGCTGCGCGGCTCGTCCTGATCGACCGCGGGCTGGACCCCAAGGCGGTGTCCGCGCCCGAGGTCGGGCACGCCGAGCTGCACCACGACTACGCCGAGGCGCTGCGCGCGTACATCACCGGCGGCGAGGCCGGCGTCGCGACCTGGCTGGTCCACTGCGCCCAGGCCGTGGCGCTGGGTGCGCGCGAGGGGCTGGCCGTGTGCGAGGCCATCAAACGCGGGACGGTCTAGCCGAGAGAACGGGAACGGCGGCCCTCCGAGGAGGGCCGCCGTCGCCATGCGCGGGCGTCAGGTGATCAAAGCGTGCACGTTGTCCGTCGGGAGGTTCCCTGTGGGTGCTGACGATCCTTTCGGAAGGGCGGCGGGTCCTCTCGACGTGCCTCTCGCGGCTGGTCGCACGTGGGTACCTGGCTCTCGCGCACGGACCGCCGTCGAGGAGGTCTAGCCTGCCCGCTGGCGGTGGTCCGTATCGACAGTTGTACGCCTGCTTCCGGAACCGCGCAAGTGTCGATGTGATGACGGTCACATGACGTCAGCGGCTGTCTTCTCTTGCGCCTACCGGCTGTCTTCTCTTGCGCCTACCGGCTGTCCTCGCTTGCGCCTATCGGCTGTCCTCGCTTGCGCCTACCGGCGACGGCCGGCCCACCACGCGAGGCCGAAAGCGCCTGCTGCCAAGGCGACTCCGGCATAGGCCGCGGGAGGTCCGGGCGGTGCTGACAAGGGCACGCGGCGCGATCTCACGCGTACGGGACGCTTGAACTCGCGCAGCCGCCAGCCCTGCTCGGCGGCATGACGGCGCAGCGGCTTGTCGGGGTTGACCGCCACCGGATTGCCGACGGCCTCGAGCATCGGGCGGTCGGTGAAGGAGTCGCTGTAGGCCCAGCACTGCGCGAGGTCGTAGCCGCGCTGCTCCGCGAGCTCGCGGATCGCGACGGCCTTGCCCTCGCCGTAGGCGTAGAACGCGATCTCGCCGGTGTACCTGCCGTCCTCCACCACCATCCGGGTCGCGACGACCTGGTCCACGCCGAGCATGTCGCCGATCGGGCCGACGACCTCCTCGCCGCTGCTGCTGACGATGACGACGTCGCGCCCGGCGGCGTGGTGCTCGTCGAACAGCGCCACGGCCTCGGCGTAGACCATCGGGTCGATGAGCTCGTGCAGGGTCTCGGCGACGATCGCGTTGACGGTCTCGACCGGCCACCCCGCGCACAGCGTCTTCAGGTAGTCGCGCATCCGGTCCATCGAGTCCTCGTCCGCGCCCTGCAGGAGATAGACGAACTGCGCGAACGAGCTCTTGAGGACGGCGCGCCGGTTGACCAGCCCGCCCTTGTAGAACGGCCGGCTGAAGGCGAGCGTGCTGCTCTTCGCGATGACGGTCTTGTCGAGGTCGAAGAAGGCGGCGGCACTCACGCGGTCAGGGTAGGGCGGTGTGGCCTGACGGCGACGGTTTCGGTTGCCTCGAGGCGGGGACAGGGCTGGTACCGGTGCACGCCCCCGGTCATGGACGGGTCCGGCTCAACCCCCCCCGGAGTCGGACCCAGCGAGACGACCCCCGCCACCCCCCCCGGCGGGGGTCGTCCACGTGTCCGGGGTCCTCTGTCAAGGCCGGGTGTGGACATCCACAGGTGCGTCGGGGGCTCTCGCGCCCCGGGTCGCCGTCGCGTGGGGTGGCGTCCTCGCGCCGCACCCGCACGGCGCCGCCGCCGCGGAGGCCCGCTGTGTCCGGACGACTGCCCGCTCGCTCCCTCGTCGTCACCGCCGACCCCGACGTCCTCGACGACCTGCTCCGCCTGGCCGCGACCGCCGGCACCGAGTTGGAGGTCGCGACGGACGGGGCTACGGCCCGGCGGTCCTGGTCGACCGCCCCCCTCGTCGTCGTCGCCGCGGACGCCGTCGACGGCTGCGCCCGGCTGCGGCTGGCCCGCCGCGCGGAGGTGGTGCTGCTGGGCCAGGACCTCGACGACGCCGGCATCTGGCAGCGGGCGGTCGAGCTCGGTGCCGCGCACGTGGTCTTCCTGCCCGACGCCGAGCAGTGGCTGACCGAGCGCTTCGCCGACGCCGCCGAGACCCGCGGGCAGGACGGCACGCTGGTCGCCGTGCTCGGCGGCCGCGGCGGCGCGGGAGCGACCGTCTTCGCCAGCGCGCTCGCGGTGACCGCGAGCCGCTCGGGCCGCAGCACGCTGCTGGTGGACGGGGACCCGCTCGGCGGTGGCATCGACCTGGTCTTCGGCGGCGAGGACGACCGCGGGCTGCGCTGGCCGGGGCTGCTGTCGACGCGCGGGCGGGTGCCCGCGGCGGCGCTGTCCGGGGCGCTGCCGCGGATGCAGGGCCTGTCCGTCCTGTCCTGGGACCGCGGGCGCACCGACGCCGTCCCGCTGGAGGCCCTCGACGCGGTCCTGTCGGCCGGCCGCCGCGCGCACGACCTCGTCGTCGTCGACCTCCCCCGCGCTCTCGACGAGGCCGGTCGGGCCGTGCTCGCGGCCGCCACCACGACGGTCCTCGTGGTGCCGACGGAGGTCCGCGCCGCGGCCGCCGCCGCGCGGGTCGCCGCCGCCGTCGGTGCGCTCTGCCTGGACCTTCGCCTGGTCACCCGCGGCCCGTCGCCGTCTGGGCTGCGCGGCGACCAGGTGGCCGGGGCGATGGGTCTGCCGCTGCTGGCCCACCTCAAGCCCGAGCCCGGTCTGGACGTCGCGCTCGAGCACGGCGAGCCGCCGGCCCAGCGCGACCGCGGTCCGCTGTCGCTGGCCTGTGGACGGCTGCTCGACGACCTCCTGCCGCAGCGCCTGGCCGCATGACGGTCCTGGACCCCGCGCTGCTCGACCGGGTCCGCCGCCGGGTCGCGACCTCCGGCGCACCGGTGACCGCGGCGGCCGTGGCCTCGGCGCTGCGCTCGGAGGGAGGGGCCCTGCGGGGGGACGCCGAGCTGCTGCCGGTGCTGCGCCTGCTGCAGAGCGAGATCACCGGAGCCGGTCCGCTCGAGCCGCTGCTGCGGGACCCGCGGGTGACCGACGTGCTGGTCAACGCCCACGACGAGGTCTGGGTCGATCGCGGTGACGGGCTCGAGCGGGTGCCGGTCCGGTTCCCCGACGACCTGGCCGTGCGCCGGCTCGCCCAGCGCCTGGCCGCACCCACCGGCCGGCGCCTCGACGACGCGCAGCCGTGGGTGGACGCGCGCCTGGCGGACGGCGTGCGCCTGCACGCGGTGCTGCCCCCGATCGCCCCCGGTGGGACGTGCCTGTCGCTGCGGGTGCCGCGGTCGCGGGTGTTCACGCTCGACGAGCTCGTCGCCGCCGGCTCGGTGCCTGCTGCGGGTGCCGCGCTGCTCGCGCGACTGGTGGCGTCCCGGACGGCCTTCCTCATCACGGGCGGCACCGGGACCGGCAAGACCACCCTGCTGTCGGCCCTGCTCTCGCTGGTCGCGGCCACGGACCGGCTGCTGCTCGTGGAGGACGCCGGCGAGCTCGCCCCTGCCCACCCGCACGTCGTGCGGCTCGAGGCCCGCCCGCCCAACCTCGAGGGCGCCGGTGCGGTGACGCTGCGGGACCTGGTGCGGCAGGCGCTGCGCATGCGGCCGGACCGCGTCGTGGTGGGCGAGGTGCGCGGCGCAGAGGTGGTCGACCTGCTGGCCGCCCTCAACACCGGCCACGAGGGCGGCTGCGGCACCCTGCACGCCAATTCCGCCGCGGACGTGCCGGCCCGCCTCGAGGCGCTGGCCGCGGTCGCCGGGCTGGGGCGCGAGGCGCTGCACAGCCAGCTGGCCTCGGGGCTGCGGGTGGCCGTGCACCTGGTGCGCGGACCGGACGGCCAGCGGCGGGTCGCGCAGGTCTGCGTGCTGAGGCGCGGGACGGACGGGCTGGTGCGCGCCGAGCCGGCGTGGAGCTGGGACGGGACCGCGTCGGCGGGCGACCTCGGTGGCGGCTGGCCCGAGCTCGACGACCTGCTGCCGGCGCCGTGAGCGGGGTGCTGCCGGCGGCGGCCCTCGCCGGGGCGGCGGCTGCCGTCCTGGTCGCGCTGCCGCAGCCGGGCTCCCTGCGGTTCCGCGCGCTGTCTTCGCCGAACTCCCGACGCCCGGCCCGGCTGTCGTGGAGCCCGCTGCTGCTCGTCGTCCCGGTCGCGCTCGTGCTGGGCCCGGTGGCTGCCGGGCTCACCGCCCTCGCGGTGGTCTTGGGGGACCGCCTGGGGCGCCGACGGGTCCTGGCGAAGGCGGCTGCTGCCGAGCGTGCCGGGGCGGTGGAGGCGTGCGGCGTGCTGGCCGCCGAGCTGCGCTCCGGCCGGGACCCGGCGGAGGCGTTGGCTGCGGCGGCGTCGGTCGCGGCCGGTCCGTCCCGGACGGCGCTGTCCTCCGCCGCGGCTGCAGCGCGCCTCGGTGGGGACGTGCCGGGTGCTCTGACGTCCTCCGTGGGCAGCGCTGTTGCGCCCGAGCTGCGGGCGCTGGCGGCGTGCTGGTCGGTGTGCGCCTCCTCCGGCAGCGGACTGGCCACCTCCGTCGAGCGGCTCGAGGAGGGCCTGCGCGCCGAGCAGGCCCAGCGACGCGCGGTCGACGCCGAGCTGGCCGGACCGCGGGCCACCGCCGGACTGCTGGCCGTGCTGCCCGCTGCCGGGCTGCTCATGGCGGCCGGCCTCGGGGCCGACCCGCTGCACGTCCTGCTGGGCACGCCGCTCGGGCTCGTCTGCCTCGTGGTCGGACTGGGGTTGGACGGGCTCGGCGTGCTGTGGACCGGACGGCTGGTCCGGCGGGTCAGTCTGCGATGACGCCGATGACCGCGCTGGCCGCGCTCCTGACGGCGCTCGCGGTCGCCGTGCTGCTGCGCCGCCCCGACGCCGGGCGGCTGGCCGCCGCCCTCTCGCGGGCGGTGCGCCCCCCGACGCCCCGCCTCCCACCCGCGCCCGTGCTCGCCTGCGGCCTGGCCGGCGTCGCGGTGGCGCTGGTCCTGATGCCACCTGCCGGGCCGGTGGTGGGGCTGCTGCTCGGCGTCGGCGGGCCCCGGCTGCTGGCCCGGCTCGAACCGCAGGCGGTCCGCGACGAGCGGACGCAGCTGCTCGCCGAGCTGCCGCTGGTCCTCGACCTGCTCGCCTCGTGCCTGGCCGGCGGCGCCGCCCTGCCCGCGGCCGCCTCGGCGGTGGCGGCCGCCGTGCCAGGACCGGCCGGCCGGCGGCTGTCGGCCGTGGCGGCTGCCCTCGCGGTCGGCGCGCCGCCGGGGGAGGCGTGGGGGGCGCTGGCCGGGACGGCGGCAGAGGACGCGCTCGCCCCGGCCGCCCGGGCGCTGGCGCGGGCCGCTGACGGCGGTGCGCCGGTGGCGGCGGCGGTGTCCCGGCTGGCCGCGGAGGCGCGGGCCGACGCCCGGGCCCGTGGGGAGCAGGCGGCCCGGCGGGTGGGCGTGCTCGCCGTGGCGCCGCTCGGGCTGTGCTTCCTGCCGGCCTTCGTCCTGCTCGGCGTGGTGCCCGTGGTCGCCGGGTTGGCCGGGCCCCTCTTCGCCACCTTCTGACTCGGTGAGCGGGCCCAGATCGCCTGTCAACACGCAGCTCTGGCTCATCCACAGATGGCGTCCCGCCCCTGGGCCAGCGGCCCTGCGACGACGAGCGTCGTCCGTGCCGGACGCCCGTCCGGCACCCGTGCCCCGGCCCGATGGCCGGCGCCGTCCAGGAGGTCCCCATGCGCGCTCTGCGCTCCGTCCGCACCGCCCCCGTCCGCGCGGCCGTCCGCCTGCAGTCCCTGCAGGCCGACCGCGACGCCGGCATGACCACCGCGGAGTACGCCGTCGGCACCGTCGCCGCCTGCGGCTTCTCCGGGATCCTCTACAAGGTGATCACCAGCCCCGAGATCCTCGGGCTGATCACCGGCGTCATCGGCAAGGCGTTCAAGCTCTCCTTCTGATCCTCCCGCCCCTCGTCCGGGCCGGTGCCGCCCTCCGCAGCACCGGTCCGGACCCGGCCGGGAGGAGTCCCGTGTCCCCGATCTCTTCTCGTCGGCGCCCGTCTGGCCACCGCGGCAGCGCCACCGCCGAGACCGCCGTCCTGCTGCCCGTCCTGGTCGTCGTGCTGGCCGCGGCGGTCTGGGTGCTTGCCTGCCTCGCAGCCCAGCTGCAGTGCGTCGACGCCGCCCGCGCCGCTGCCCGGGCTGCCGCCCGCGGCGACACCCCCGGCGCCGTCCGCACCGTGGGGGAGCGGCTGGCCCCGCCCGGCGCCGCGGTCCGGGTGAGCAGCGGCGACGGCACCGTGCAGGTGCTCGTCACCGCCGAGGCACGGCCGTTCGGATCAGTCCTGCGGGTGCTGCCCGCGATGGCGGTGAGCGGTCGGGCCACCGCCGCCGTCGAGCCGGGCGTCGGCCCGTGACGCCCGCCGGCGACCGAGGCGCCGCGGCGGTCCTGGTCCTGGCGCTGGCCGGCCTGCTGGCGCTGCTCGGCGCGACGACGGCGGCCGTCGCGGCCGTGGCCGTCGCCCGGCAGCGGGCCGCGGCCGTCGCCGACCTCGCGGCGCTGGCCGGCGCCCAGCACGCGCTCGAGGGGCAGGCCGTCGCCTGCGGCTGGGCCCACCGCGTGGCTGCTGAGGGTGCGGCGACCCTGCGCAGCTGCCGGCTCGACGGCGACGTCGTGCAGGTGGTCTCGCTGGTCCGCCCCCCGGGACCGCTCGGCCGGCTCGGCAGCGCCACCGCGCAGGCCCGGGCCGGACCGGCCGGGGCCCGGTCCGCGGGAACCCCTTGAGCGTGCAAGACGTCCTACTGCTGCTCGGCCGGAGCCCCCTGGGGCCCTGGCCGCGGGCGTAACCTCGGCCTCCGGGCGTCGTTGCACCCGGTGTCCGGTTCGACCGGTGGATGTCACCGTCGTCCGGTCGCGCGGCACCGTCACGCCGCCCGACGGGGGCACTGCAGGACATCGAGCACGACCTGAGCAAGCAGGAGATCCCCGGCATGCAGCCGTCGTTCGTCACCCCGCCCGTCTCGGACCGCCCGCGTCCGCTCGGTGCGCTGGCCGGCGACGCGCTCCGGCGACCGGGCGGCCGGCGAGCGATCTCGGTGCTGTCCGTGGTGCTCTTCCTGGCCGGTGTCGTGATGTTCGCCTACCCGGTCGGGACCGACCTCTACAGCCAGTACCAGCAGGGTCAGCTCCAGGAGGCGTTCGACGACCCGGAGGTCCAGCAGGCGTACGCCGAGCGCCGGATCAAGGTCGGCGACGGCCTCACCACGCTGCGCATCCCCAAGCTCGACGTGGAGGTGCTGGTCGTGGAGGGCACGACGCCGGCGGCGCTGCGGGCGGGTGCGGGGCACTACGAGACGAGCCCCCTGCCGGGTGAGCCGGGCAACGTCGCCATCGCCGGCCACCGGACCACCTACGGCCGTCCGTTCAACCGCATCGACGAACTGGCCGAAGGGGACGTCGTGGAGCTCGAGACGCCCTTCGCGGTGCACACCTACAAGGCCGTGCCGGCGTTCGGCGGGCACGGCAACCCGTGGGTGGTGCCCCCGAGCGACTTCTCCGTGGTGAGCCAGGAGGGGGTGGGCAGCGTCCTGACGCTGACCACCTGCCACCCCAAGGGCAGCGCGAAGCAGCGCCTCATCCTGCGGCTGGAGCTGGCCAAGAGCGTGACCAAGGCCCCCAAGGCATGACGGCGCCGTCCCGGCTCGCGCGCGCTGCGGCCGTCGCCGCGACGCTCCCGCTCGCCGGCGGGCTGCTCCTCGCGGTCGCGCCGGCCGCGAGCGCTGCCGTCACCGCACCCGGTGACGGGACCGTCTTCACCACCTACAGCTCGTTCCGCATCACCGCCACCTACGCCGCGTCCGGGACGGCCCACCGGCTCACCCTGACCAGCCCCGGCGGCCCGGCTGTCCAGATCGCCAGCGCCGCCGCGGACAACCTCAGCGGCGGGACCATGACCTACGACATGGACACCGGCTGCTGGACGGTCGGCTGCTCGGGCACCAACCTGGCGCCCAACGGCACGTGGACCATCACCCAGAGCGGCGGCAGCAGCGGGACCTCCACGTTCGTCACCCGCATCCGCCCGGCCGCGCCCGCCTCGGTCTCCGCGACCGCGCTGAACCCGCGCGAGGCGCGGGTCAGCTGGCGCACCGGCAGCGAGCCCGATCTGACCGGCTGGGCCGTGCTCGAGGGCGCCGACGTCGTCGTCAGCGGCATCGGCCGCGACGCCTGCAGCGCGGGCACCTGCAGCGCCGTCGTCTCCTACGCCACAGAGGGCAGCGGCGACCACACCTTCACCGTGCAGGCCTTCCGCTCCGTGGCCCCCGGCTCGAGCAGCACGCTCGACTCCCCCCTGTCCGCGCCGGCCACGACCCGCCTGGAGTCCCCGCCCCCGCCCCCGCCGGCGGAGGAGCCGGACAGCGGCGGGACCAGCGGCGAGGGAGGCAGCGGCGGCACCAGCAGCGAGCCCAGCTCCGGCAGCGGCACGAGCGGCGGCAGCGGGAGCGGGTCGGGCGGCACCAGCGGCTCCGGCGGCTCGACCGGCGGCAGCTCCGGCGGCGGGACCACCGGCAGCGGCGGCACGACCTCCGGGTCCGGCGGCGGCACCGCCCCCCTCGGCGCCGGCACCGTCGAGTCCGGTGCGACCGCCGACCAGCAGGCCGTCGCCCAGCGCAAGGCGTTCGCCCTCGGCTTCAGCACGTTCGGCCCCAAGCTCGGCATCCCCAAGCTGCCGCCGCTGCCCCAGGCGCAGTCACCGGCCATCGCGCCGGAGCTCCCGGACGGCACCTTCGAGCCGACCCTGGGGTTCCAGGACCAGGTGCTGACCGAGCGCGTGCCCGTGGCCTCCACGCCGACCGAGCGGGTCCGCAACGTCGTCGGCAGCGCTCTGGACAGCGAGCGGCTGGTCCGCAGCACGGCCGGCGCGCTGGTCCTGCTGCTCGCCGGCGCGCACCTGCGCCGCTGGCTCGGCTCCGCCGCGACCGAGGACCACTAGCCGCTCCACGCAAGACCACCGAAGGAGTCGGCTAGCGGGCGTGCTTGCCCTGGACGTCGGACGTGTCGACCTCGGCCGGGTACGGCGAGCGCTCGGCCTCGAGCTGGGCCTGCAGCCGCGCGTTCTCCTCGGCCAGTGTCTCCTGCTCGCTGCGCACGTCCTTGACCTCGCGCTTGAGACGCAGCTTGCGGGCCCGCTTGCGGGCGGCGCCGACCAGCATCAGCCCCAGGCCGAGCATCGCGACCGCGCCGAGTGCGGCGCCGAGCAGGAACAGCCCGCCGATCGACACGTTCGCCAGCGAGACGCCGAACGCCTCCGCAGAGCTCGGGTCGGTGTTCGACAGCACGATGCCGGCGCCCAGCACGACGCACAGGACCAGCAGGATCAGACCGAGGACGACCACGACGGGCTCCTTCACCAGACGACAGGGACGGCAGGGGGTTACCCCGCCGCCACCCCGCGCAGTCCGCTGGCGAGCACCACGTCCAGCAGCTTCACGGCGCCCGCCTTGTCGAGTGGCTCGTTGCCGTTGCCGCACTTCGGCGACTGGACGCAGGACGGGCAGCCGTGCGGGCACTCGCACGACGCGATCGCCTCGCGGGTGGCCAGCAGCCAGGCGGCGCCGCGGACGAAGCCCTGCTCGGAGAAGCCCGCGCCACCCGGGTGCCCGTCGTACACGAAGATCGTGCACTCGCCGGTGTCCGGGTGCAGTGCGGTGGAGACGCCACCGATGTCCCAGCGGTCGCAGGTCGCGAACAGCGGCAGCAGGCCGATCGCGGCGTGCTCGGCGGCGTGTGCGGCCCCCGGCACGTCGGCCGACGACAGCCCGGCGCGGTCCATCAGCGTGCCGGCGACGGTGTACCAGACGGCGCGCGTCCGCAGCTGCCGCGGCGGCAGGTCGAGCGGCTCCTCGCCCAGGACCTCTCCGCTGCCGTGCCGCTTCTTGAGGTACGAGACGACCTGGTGCGTCACGTCGACGGTGCCGAAGACCAGGTCCACGCCGTCGTACGACGACGTGCGCAGGGCGTCGACGATCTCGATGTCGGTGACGTCGCGGGCGGAGGTCGAGTAGTCGGGCTCGTCGGCGTGCACCAGCGCCACGGCCTCGTCGAGGTCGAGCGAGTCGACCACCCAGCTCGCGCCCTGGTGCAGGTAGACGGCGCCCTCGTGCGCCTGCGCGTGCGAGGCGTTGTGGTCGACGGTGCC
Organism: Mycobacteriales bacterium; assembly: GCA_046593875.1. Lineage (GTDB taxonomy): Bacteria > Actinomycetota > Actinomycetes > Mycobacteriales > SCTD01 > SCTD01. Next base: position 18,624 of record JBKJQQ010000267.1, read on the forward strand.
GAGCAGCCGCCCGGTACCGGCCTCGACCAGGCGCACCGGCGGGCCGCCGGTGCCGCGGATGTCGACCTCCGGCCGGTCCCGGGACGTCCAGAACCAGCCGCGCGGGCGCGAGCGCAGGATGCCGCGGCGGACCAGGTCGGCGAGGAGCAGCTGCACGTCCTCGACGTCGCCGAAGAGGTCGAGGTCGGCGACCGTCAGCGGCAGCTCGGCGGCGGCGCAGCCCAGGTGCGGGCCGAGGACGTAGGGGTTGGTCGGGTCCAGGACCGTCGTCTCCACCGGCCGCCCGAACAGCGCGGCCGGGTGGTGCACGAGGTAGGTGTCGAGCGGGTCGTCCCGTGCGACGAACACCGCCAGCGCCCCCTGCCCCGCGCGCCCGGCCCGCCCGGCCTGCTGCCACACGGACGCCACGGTCCCCGGCCAGCCGGTCAGCACGACGGCGTCCAGCCCGGAGACGTCCAGTCCCAGCTCGAGCGCGTTGGTGGCCGCGACGCCGACCAGCGAACCGCTCTGCAGCCGCCGCTCCAGCTCGCGCCGTTCCTCGGGCAGGTAGCCGGCGCGGTAGGCCGCGACCCGGTCCACCAGCGACGGGTCGACCTCGCCCAGCGCCCGCCGGGCGTTCAGCGCCACCGCCTCGGCGCCGCGCCGGGAGCGGACGAAGGCGATCGTGCGTGCGCCCTCGACCACCAGGTCGGCCAGCAGGTCGGCCGTCTCCGCCGTGGCCGAGCGGCGTACGGGCGCGCCGTTCTCCCCCGCGGAGCCGTAGTCGGGCATCAGTGGCGGCTCCCACAGCGCGAACTCGGTCGCGCCGCGCGGGGAGGCGTCGTCGGTCACCGGCACCACGGGGACACCGGTCAGCCGCGAGGCGGACACCTCCGGGTGCGACACCGTCGCGCTGGCCAGCACGAAGACCGGCGACGCTCCGTACCGCGCGCAGATCCGACGCAGCCGCCGCAGCACCAGCGCGACGTGCGAGCCGAAGACGCCGCGGTAGGTGTGGCACTCGTCCACGACGACGTACCTCAGGTGACGGAAGTACGACGCCCAGTCGCCGTGCCTGGGCAGGATCCCGCGGTGCAGCATGTCGGGGTTGGTGAGCACGAAGCGCCCGTGCCGCCGTACCCAGTCGCGCTCCTCGCGGGCGGTGTCGCCGTCGTAGGTCGCGGCACGCACGGCCATCAGGTTGAGCGACCGTACGGCGCGCAGCTGGTCGGTGGCCAGCGCCTTGGTGGGGGACAGGTACAGCATCGAGGCGCGCTCGTCGGCGATCAGCGCGGTGAGGCCGGGCAGCAGGTAGGCCAGCGACTTCCCGCTCGCGGTGCCGGTCGCCACGACGACGGACTGGCCCCCGTGCGCCAGCGACGCGGCCTGCACCTGGTGCTCCCACGGCCGCTCGACGCCGCCCAGCCGGAGCCGGTCGACGAGCAGCGGGTCGGCCCACACCGGCCAGTCGGCGTGGCGGGCCGTGCGCGGCGGGACGTGCTCGACGTGGGTGATGCGCGCGGACCGCGAGGGGTCCAGGCACAGCCGCTGCAGGAGCGTCTCCGCGCGGGAGGCGGCGGGGCTGGCGGTCACCGGGTCCAGTGTCCCAGGAGCCGCTGCTGACCCGCGCTGGTGCGCCGGTAGGGGCGTGCGGTTGGATGCAGCGGTTCCCGCGGTTGGGGACTGCCGTGCCGGGTAGGGCGGCAGCGTTCTGGATCACGGCCCCGGACCGGGGCCGCCGCTGCACTGGAGGAGATGTCGTGGACCTGTCCCTGTCGACCCGCACGGAGTCCGGTGCAGCAGGTGACCGCACCGTGGTCGTGGTGGGCGGCGAGATCGACGTCTACACCGCCCCCAAGCTGCGCGAGCAGCTGATCGACCTGGTCAGCAGCGGGCAGTACCACCTGGTCGTCGACATGGAGGGCGTCGAGTTCCTCGACTCCACCGGCCTCGGCGTGCTCGTGGGCGGCCTCAAGCGCGTCCGGGCCCACGAGGGCTCGCTGCGCCTGGTCTGCACCCAGGAGCGGATCCTCAAGATCTTCCGGATCACCGGCCTGACCAAGGTCTTCCCGATCCACACCAGCGTCGAGGAAGCCGTCGCCGCGACCGACTAGGTCGCCGACCCCGATGGCCCTCGTCGAACTGCTCCTGAGCCCCCTGCCCGCGCACGTCCGGACCGCCCGGCTCGTCGTGGTCGCCGCGGCGCGCCGCGCCGGCCTCGAGGACGAGTTCGTCGACGAGCTCCGGCTCGCCCTGGGCGAGGCCTGCTCGCGGGCGGTCGGGCTGCACGTCCGGCACGCTCCTGAGCAGCCTGTCCGGGTCACGGTCGACGACCGTCCGGGCAGCTTGGTCGTCACGGTCACCGACGCCGGCCCGGCCGCCGGCCCCGCGTCCAACGACGTCGTCCAGGACCTGTTCGAGGACGGCGCCTCCGAGGACCTGGTGGACCCGGACGTCGCGCTGGCCGTCCTGACCGGCCTGCTGGACGCCGTCGAGATCACCCCGGCCGAGATCGGGACGACGATCACGATGCACTGGCCGCTGCCCGCCGGGTCCGCGCCGGGCGCGACCGCTGCCAGTACCACCTGACTGCCGGCTGACCGCTGTGGCGTGACCGACGCCACCTGATCGTCGGTATGCTCCCGCCGCCCGGTCCGCCGGGTCCGCCGTGCCCGGGTCCGTCCTGGTACGCGCGGGTCCCTCCGGCCTCCCTCGCCGTCCCGGCGGGAGGCCGTCCGATCGTGCGGGCTCCGGCCTGCGCGGGGGAACAGGCCGCACCGCACCAGGAGGATCGTCCGCCTTGATCAGCTCAGCATCCCTCGCCGTCTCCGGGGAGGACCTGGCTTCTGTCGCCGACAGCGACAAGCCGATCCTGTACCTCATCCTGCTGACCTCGCTCGTCGCGCTGGGCTTCGCGGCCCTGTTCGCCAAGGAGGTCCTGGCCGCAGGCCAGGGCACGCCGAAGATGATCGAGATCAGCAAGGCCGTCCAGGAGGGCGCTGCGGCCTACCTGAACCGGCAGTTCAAGACCCTCGCCGTCTTCGCCGGCCTGGTCTTCCTCCTGCTGTTCCTGCTCCCCGCCGACGAGACCTCGGTACGCGTCGGTCGCCCCCTCTTCTTCCTGGTCGGCGCCGGCTTCTCCGCGCTGGTCGGCTTCATCGGCATGACGCTGGCGACCCGCACCAACCTGCGCGTGGCCAACGCCGCCAACGAGTCCGGCACCAAGAAGGCGCTGCGGCTGGCCTTCCGCGCCGGCGGCGTCGTCGGCATGTTCACCGTCGGGCTCGGCCTGCTCGGCGCGACCATCGTGCTGATCATCTACAACGAGGACGCCCCCCGCGTGCTGGAGGGCTTCGCCTTCGGCGGCGCGCTGCTGGCGATGTTCATGCGCGTCGGCGGCGGCATCTTCACCAAGGCCGCGGACGTCGGCGCCGACCTGGTCGGCAAGGTCGAGCAGGGCATCCCCGAGGACGACCCCCGCAACGCCGCCACCATCGCGGACAACGTCGGTGACAACGTCGGTGACTGCGCCGGCATGGCCGCCGACCTGTTCGAGTCGTACGCCGTCACGCTCGTGGCCGCCCTCATCCTCGGCCAGGTCGCCTTCGGCGAGCAGGGCCTGGTCTTCCCGCTCATCGTCCCGGCGATCGGCGTGCTCACCGCCCTGGTCGGCATCTACGGCACCTCACCTCGCGACGGCGACCGCAACGGCATGAACGCCATCAACCGCGGCTTCTTCCTGTCCGCTGTCGTCTCCGCGGTGCTGGTGGGCCTGGCGGCCTTCGCCTACCTCCCGGACAGCTACGCGGACCTCGCCGGCGGCGACGAGGGCGTGCTCGGCCTCGACGGCGACCCCCGCACCTTCGCGCTCGGCGCGGTCATCATCGGCATCGTGCTGGCCGCGGCCATCCAGGTCCTCACCGGCTACTTCACCGAGACGGCACGCAAGCCCGTCAAGGAGTTCGGCAAGTCGTCCCTCACGGGCGCGGCCACCGTCATCCTCGCCGGCATCAGCGTCGGTCTCGAGTCCGCGGTCTACTCCGCGATGCTGATCGGTGGCGCTGTCTACACCGCGTTCCTGCTCGGCGGCGGCTCCACGGTCCTCGCGCTGTTCGCGGTGGCCCTGGCCGGCACGGGTCTGCTCACCACGGTCGGCGTGATCGTCGCCATGGACACGTTCGGCCCGATCTCGGACAACGCGCAGGGCATCGCCGAGATGTCTGGTGACATCGACGCCGCCGG
>JBKJQQ010000094.1:0-5241 GCA_046593875.1 Mycobacteriales bacterium
CCCGAGGCCCGCTTCGACCGGCTCACGGTGCTGTCGATCGCGCCGTTGATCGCCCGTGCGATCAGCGAGGTCTTCGAGGACGGCTCGGTCACCAGCCTGTTCGACGGCGCCGCCTGATCCCCCTACCCCTGAGCCCTTTTGCGCTGATCATGGAGTTGTGACACACCTGCTGAGCGTGTGGGGCGGACAACAACTCCATGATCAGCGGGGAGTTGAGCTAGAGGTGGGCCCCCGGAGAGCTCGAGGCGGTGCAGAACGACGCACCAGGCGCGACGCCGTTCGGGAAGTGGAACCCAGGACCGGGGCCGCCCGGGAGGGCGGCACCCACTGCGCGCACCGCATCGCCGACGCCGCCACCGGAGGGAGGCCACACCAGCTGCGCGTGGCCGATGCCGGTCACGTAGTCGCCGACGATGTGCTGACCGTGGTTGGCGATAAGCAGCGTGTCCGCGCACGTCGGGGACGCAGCGCCGGCCGTCCCCGCGCCGGCTCCCAGGACCGTCAGCAGCACAGCAGCGGTCACGCCGGCCCGCCGGAACCCGCGCGCGCTCACGCCGGCACCCGCGCGGTCTCCGGGCCGATGACGGCGGCGATCTCGACGACCGCGTCGGCCGGGAACCCGCCGCAGCGGGCGTGCTCGCGGATGGCCGCGACGTCGTCGGCCTCGTGCACGCAGTAGATCTTGTCTCCGGCGACGTAGCTGGTGATCCACCGGTAGGGGACCCCGAGGCCGGCGACGACCTCGTTGGACTTCGCGGCGATGTCGGCCAGCTCGTCCTGGCTGAGCGCGCTCGCGCCGTCGATGTGGCGTTCGATGATGTACTTCGGCATGGCTCCTCCTTCGCACCGTCGGATGACGGCGGCTTCACCGGGGAGCGTGTAGGCGGGGCGTGGGCGGCGGCGTGTGTGGGACGGAGATGTCCGGATCCGTCCGCGCACACGGTCCTGCACACGGTGCGGTGGGCTGATGGGCAGCTGTCGCGGCGGGGTCGGGAGGTCTGCGGGACATGCTCCAGGTGAGGCTGCTCGGACCCCCGAGGATCGAGACCGCTGACGGTCAGACGCGGGACCTCGCCGGTCGCCAGTCGTGGGCCGTGCTGGCCCGGGTCGTGCTGACCGACGGGCCCGTCTCGCGCCGCGAGCTCAGCGCCGAGCTCTTCCCCGACGCCGTCGATCCGCTCGGGTCGCTGCGTTGGTGCCTGGCCAGCCTGCGGCGGGCGTTGGGCTCGGCCGAGCTGTTCACCGGCGACCCCATCCTTCATGAGCTCCCGCCCGACATCACCGTCGACGTGTTGGCCTTGGGGTCGGGGACGCTGGACCTGACGTCCACGGGCGAGCTGCTCGAGGGCATGGAGCCCAGCTCCGGTCCCGAGTTCTCGACCTGGCTGCTGGTGGCTCGCCAGCAGGTGGGGGCGCGGGTGAGCGCTCTGCTCCGGGAGGCGACCATCGCCGCGCTGTCCCGCGGCCAGCACGAGCGCAGCGTGCCGCTCGCCGAGCTCGCCGCGCGGCGGTCGCCGTACGACGAGGGCGCCCAGGTGCTGCTGGTGAGGAGCCTGGCGCTGGCCGGCGACACCGACGCCGCGCTGGCCCACGTCGCCGCGGTGGAGGAGCTGTTCCGCCGCGAGCTCGGCTGCGAGCCCAGCCCGGCCCTGCGCAGCGCAGCACGGGGGAGGGTCGCGCTGCCGCCGCCCGGGGTCGACGCCGCCGCCATCGCCTCGACCCTGCTCGACTCGGGCAAGGCGGCGCTGTCGGCCGGCGCCGTCGACGCGGGCCTGGACTGCCTGCGCCAGGCCGGTGCTCAGGCGGAGTCGGCGGGCGACGACACCTTGTGGGGCCAGTGCCTGTTCGAGCTCGGCAGCGCCCTGGTGCACGCCGCGAAGGGCTTCGACGACGAGGGAAGCGTCCTGCTCGAGCAGGCCGTGCGGCTCGCCACCGCCACCGGAGACCGGGCCACCGCGGCGTCGGCGCACCGTGAGCGCGGGTATGCCGAGGCCCTTGCGGGCCGGCGGCCCGAGGCTGATCAGCACGTGGCCGCGGGCCTGGAGATCGCGGGTGACGATGCGCAGCTGCTGGCCGGCCTGCACGCCGTCGCCGGCTTCAACCTCGCCGACTGGGGCCGCTTCCCCCAGGCCATCGCGCGGCACGAGCTGGCCTTGGAGCACGCGCGGGCCAGCGGCGAGCACCGGCGCGAGGCGTGGTCGCTGGGCCTGGGGGCTTGGGCGCTGCTCAATGCCGGCCGCCCTGACGAGGCGCGGGTGTGGGCGGCCCAGTGCCTGGTCCTTGCGCAGAACCTGCAGTGGCGCTCGTTCACGCCGTGGCCCCTTGCCGTCCTTGCCGAAGTGGCCTTGCTCGACGACCGGCCGGCGGCCGGGTCGGCTGCCGACCTCGAGCGCGCCTTCGCGTTGAGCTGCCAGCTGCAGGACCCCTGCTGGGAAGGGGCGAACGGCCGGGTGCTGGCCCTGCACCACGCGCGCCGCGGTGACGGGGAGGCGGCGCTGCGCTGGATCGTCGACGCCCGCCGGCGGGCGGCGCGCCACTCCGACACCTGGGTAGCCATGGTGGGCGCGATCCTGGTCACCGAGGCCGAGCTCAGGGCCGCGTTCGGTGATCGGGCGGGTGCAGACCAGGCCGCCCGCGACGCCACCGCCCTCGCCGCTCGGGCCCAGCTCGACGCCCTGCTCCCGCGCTCCCTCGCTGTTCTTCGCCGCGGCTGATCCGGCGTCGCGCCGACGCCGACGGGCTCTCCTTCCGGTGGGACAGGAACGGCTGACGTACGTCGACGTGCAACCCGGCTACCTGGCGGGGCTGGGTCTGCGGGCTACTCACGGACCCAGCCGTCCCCGTTGACGCTGCGCCCGTCCGTGAGGCGGATCGTCTCCCCACGGTGCAGGGCTGCGTGGTCGCTCTCGCAGAGCAGCACCGTCGTCTGCAGGCTGGTGCTGCCGCACCGGGCCCAGGCGTCGACGTGGTGCGGGATCAGCGGATGTCCGGGCCCGCGGCAGCAGCCGGCGCCTTGACAGTGCCCGCCGGTCTCCAGGTGCTTGATCCTGCGTTCGTGCGGTTTCAGGGTCCGGTGGGTGTGACTGGTCTCGAGCACCCGATGGCCGAGACCGAGGACGTAGCGGGTGACGTAGGCGTCGCACCACCACTTCTTGACCAGGCTCAGCGGGAGCGTGAGACCGGAGGCGGCGGTCGCCGGCGCAGCGCCGGGCTCGCGGTGCAGCGCGCCGAGACCGAGGGTGACCCCGATGTGCGGAGCGACCTTGTCCCGCAGGCCGAGCTCGCCGCTGTCCAGGATCGCGCGCAGCGCCAGGCGCAGGGCGTCGTGCAGCCGGCGGCCGCGGGAGCGGGGTCGGTCCCACGGCCGGCCCGTCACGTCCACCCCGTCCGGGATCGGGTCGCCGAACTCCCAGCCGGTGTCCCGAAGCTGCTGTGCGGCGCTGGTGTCGGTGGGGTTGTCGGGGTCGACGGCCTGCATCGCGGTCAGGACGGTGTGCAGCAGCTCGCCGGTCTCCAGGTCGAGCTCGCCACGCAGCAACCAGCCCGACCCGTCGGTGTTCGGCCGCAGCGTGAGCTGGGCGTCGTCGGCGCCGCGGGCAGCGCGCTTCTCCAGCTCGTTGGGCAGCAACGCGTCGACCAGCTGCCCCAGCGCGGCGGGCAGGTCGGTGCTGGGCAGGTGCTGGGCGAGCAGCACGAAGGCGGCTTCGAGTCGGGCCAGCTGGCTGGTCGGCCAGCAGGAGATCTCCGACAGCTGCGCGCTCAGCTCGACCACGCGGGGGTCGTCATCGGGCAGCCCGCCGAGCGCCTGGCCGATCGACGACAGGACGCCGTCCAGGACGACTGCGGCCACCGCCGGCTCTCCGGGCTGGCCGTCGATCAGCCCGTCCGGACGGTCGACGTGCCGGCGGAGCTTCTCGATGGCGGCCGCGACCCGTGAGGCGGCGGCCGGGGTCAGCGTCCCGGCGCGGACCGCCTCCTCCAGCTGGGGGAGCTTGGCCAGCCGCCGGGACAGCGTGATCGTCGACGGGTCGACCGTCGCGCCCTGCGCCCGCATCCACGACGTCGTCGTCGGGCTGCCGTCCAGCCGGTGCAGCTTGCGGGTCTCCACATCGCCGAGCCGGCGCAGCAGCACCGCGTCCAGCCGTGCCCGCACCTGCAGCAGCTCCCGGGTGTCGGCGAGCGACTGCGCGGCAGGCAGCTCGACCGGGTCGACAGCAGCCACGTCGTCCAGCGCCGCGCGCAGCAGCGCCACCTCCGGTGAGGGGGCCACCACGGCCGAGGCTTCGCCCGGCACCGTCCGCGCCTCGGTGACGGGCGGCCAGGCCACCGCATCGTCGGAGCGCGCAGAAGTGTCGGCTGCACCCTCTCTACCAGTATCGAACACGTGTTCGATACTACGCGCCCGAACGCCACGAGGCAAGAGGCGAGAACGCGAAAGTTGCTCATCCACAGCTTATCTGGATCGCAGACACGTCTGTGGACAGCCGCGAAAGCTGTCGGAGGCGTGGAGTACCTGCCCGGGTCATGGCTGGTGCACCGAGACGGTCGAACGACATCTGGCCCGGCTCGCGGGCGGTGAGCCGGACCCAAGCAGTCAGCTTTTCTGGACCTGCCGCGCGGAGACGCGCCACGTGACCTCAGCTCGCCGGCAGGCCCAGTCGCTCGCGCAGCTTCTCCGGCCGCAGCGTGTAGGCGCCGGTCGAGAAGTCAGCCGGCGGGAAGCTGGCGATCAGCCGCTGCAGCTCGTCGCGACGCGTCGGGTCGGCTGCGGCGTCCAGCGGCGTCACCCCGCCCAGCGCCGGCACCGGCTCCTCGCACCACCGCTGCTCGTGCTCCTCGACGAAGGCGAGCATCGCTTCCTGCACCCCGGGATCGGTCGCGAACACGTCCGAGACGGGGAGCTCGGGGAGGTCGTCCAGGTCGAGCACCTCGCCGTCCGGACCGACGAGGACGGGTGGACGCTCGAGCGCGGCGATCCACGCGAGGAGCTCGAAACCGTCTGCGTCATCGAGTAGGTCGAGCAGGTTGCGCTCGCGCCCAGGGGGAACCGTGAACAGCCCGCCGACGAACTGGTGCGTCTGCCCGTCCGGGACCGCGCGGGCACACAGCAGCGTGTCTTTCTGTGCGGCGCGGCTGAAGGTGCGCTCCCGTACGTCGAGCACGTCGCCCGTACGCAGATCGCGGACCTGCACTCCGGTTCCGGGCTGCACGGCGACGATCTCGTAGACCGTGCGGTCGACC
>JBKJQQ010000202.1:0-9148 GCA_046593875.1 Mycobacteriales bacterium
CTGTACGCCCGCGCGGGACTCCGGAGAGCGCAGGCGTACCACTACCGGAGCCTCGGCCTCGAAGAGTGAGCCGGCCGACACCCACCCCTTCCTGGGCGGCCGTGAACAGATCGAGGGACAGGGCTCTTCCGCCTGCCGTCCGGCCTCACCGGGCTGGCGGCCTGCGCCGGAAGCGGCTCCCCTTTCGTGTCGCCACCGCGTGAAAGACGCAGAGTCGGTCTCTGCGCGTCCGCCGCCCCGCTGATAACCGGCTATCCGCTCGGCCTTCTCACCAGTTTCAGTGCGTGGATCGGGAATGGCAGTTGGCCGGACCTCTAGTTGCGATGTACGTGCGCCCCATCGCTAGCGCGCCTATGTTCTTGCAAACAGAGCGTCGAAGGTAGACCGGGATGGAGGCGCGAGCCAGACGTGAAGCTTGTCGGGCCGACGGACAGCGACGGAGTCTTCCTCGGGAGTATCGGGGTTCGCTTCCTCATCGACGGCGCCGAGACAGGCGAGCGCTTCGCTTTCCTCGAGCACCCGATGTCCCCCCGCGCGCTCGCTGCGCCGTTGCACCGTCACTCACGCGAGGACGAGTACAGCTTCGTACTGGAGGGGCGCATGGGGGCGCTGCTCGGCGACGACGTCGTCGAGGCCGGGCCAGGCGAGCTCGTTTTCAAGCCGCGCAACCAGTGGCACACCTTCTGGAACGCAGGTGATGAGCCGTGCCGAATTCTCGAGATCATCTCGCCCGCTGGCTTCGAGCAGTACTTCCGCGAACTCGCTGCGCTGGGCGGGCCGCTTCAGGCGAGCCCCGAGCAGTTCGCCGAGCTCGTCGAGCGGTACGGGTTCGAGTCACGGCCGGAGACGATTCCCGAGTTGCGGGAGCGGTTCGGGTTGCGCATGGGCGAGCCGCTGTCCGGCGGCTGGATGCCCTGAACCCCGCCGCACAGTCTTTGCGCTGTCACCGACACCCCTCGAGCAGAATCGCGTAAGTATCGCCCCCTGAACTAACCGACAGGCACCGCCGACAGTCAGGACCGGAAGTATCGGTCGATGCACGTGCGGTAGCTGGGTCCAGGCGGCGGGTGACAGCGTCGGGCGGACGAACTCAATCCAGCCCCCAAACTGCTGGCGCGACAACTGGATGACCGACCATCGCGCGGCCTTGGCGACGAGCTCGGACATCGCCGGCTCGGACTCACGCTGGTGCCGCCTCTTTTGACGATAGGCCGCCGGTAGCCGCTGCTTCGCCTACAGCAACGGAGGAAGGCGCCCTTCCCAACGGCAAGGCCAACCGGCACTATCCGCAACGACGGGAGACCGGGGAATCACCACAAGGTCCGACGCGATCCCACATATTAGGACATGGGTATCGGATGCTGAGATGAGGCCTAACCTGCACTGCATGGCGACTTACACACATGGACACCACGAGTCGGTGCTGCGGTCCCATCGCTGGCGCACGCTGGAGAACTCGGCGACGTACCTGCAGCCGCACTTGTTGCCGGACTTCCACGTCCTCGACGTCGGCTGCGGTCCGGGCACCATCACGGCGGACTTCGCCTCGATCGTCAACCACGTGACCGCGGTAGAGCACACCGCCGCCGCGCTTGACCTGGCGCGAGATCAGATGGCAGGTCGCACGAACATCTCGTATGTCGTGAGCGATGCGCACGCGCTCGACCTGCCTGACGACAGTTTCGACGTGGTCCACGCCCACCAGGTGCTGCAGCATCTCGCCGACCCCGTACAGGCGCTACGTGAGATGAGGCGAGTCTGCAAGCCGGGAGGGCTCGTGGCCGTGCGGGACAGTGACTACCTCGGCTTCACCTGGTTTCCCGAAGTGCCTGCTTTTGATGAATGGATGCGGCTGTACCAGCAGGCCGCGTCGGCCAACGGCGGCGCACCGCAAGCCGGGCGGCGACTGCTGTGCTGGGCCCGCGCCGCCGGGTTCACCGACATCTCGCCGTCGTCGAGTACCTGGTGCTTCGCCACTCAGGAGGACCGGCAGTACTGGGGAGGCATGTGGTCCGACCGCATCCTGCAGTCGGCCCTCACGACGCAGTTGCTCCAATCCGGCCAAGCAACGCTGCCTGAGCTGCAGGCCATCTCGGACGCGTTCCGCGCCTGGATCAGCGATGAGGACGGCTGGTTCAGCGTCCTGCACGGCGAGGTCCTTGCAAGACCCTAGACATCCCACGCCTGCTGAGATGAGTCGCGGCTATGTGCCGTTAGCCGAGCGAGCGGAAGCGCTCGCTCTGCAGCCGGAGAGAGCCGCGATCTCTCCTCGCGAGAGGATCCGGCTCGATGTGTTGCTGCTCGCGCTGGCGGTACTCGCCTGCGCCGTCGGAGGCGTCGTCTCGGCTCTCACCGCCAACGGACGCAGCGTCCGCAGCGCGGAGCCGTTGCAGCGATGGCCGCTCCGCTTGTTCACGGCTTCCGTGGCCCTAGTGAGCGTCGGGCTCCTCCTAGTGTTCGTCGCGCAGCTGCCGTGGCTCCGCGACGTTGCCGACAACGAGGCGCCGTTCTGCTTCGCCAGCGCACCCGACGCATAGGTGCCAGTAGTGACGCCGCTCTGCACCAGTCGAGAGCCCACCCATACCGATCGGAGACATGGCCCGGTACGCGCGGGCCAGGCATTGCTGCTCGCGACCGATGCAGCAGATGCGAGGTTCCGGACGTCCTGCGGCAACGGAGCATGCCGGCCTTCGGAACCTCAGGCCTCCGATGGACGAGCTCCCGGTCCACGCAGAGGCCCTGTCCGCAGCGGCGAAGGAAAGGGTTAATCCATTTTGCCCACAGTGCTTTTGGGCCCTGAACTGTCAGAGGCTGGTCGTACCGTCTTGTCATGGCAGCCGGTCAGGACTCCTTCGCGGGTGGGTTCGACGCGCCCGCTGTGCGAGCGGTCGAGGACCGGATTGAGCAGCGCGGGCTGGATGCGAGCCGACTGCACGCCGGACTGCTGCGGGACGTTCTCGAGCTGCACTCCCTGCACCAGCGATCCGGCATGAGCCTGATGACACCGACCCAGGTGGCGCTGTTGCTCCGCTGCTCGGAGAGCCGGGCGGGCCGGCTGCTGCACGAGGCCTGCGGCCTGTCGGAGCTGTCCGGCGGCTTCGCGGCGCTGGAGACCGGACTGCTGCAGCCCGAGCAGTGCCTGCCGCTGGTGACCCAGCTCGCGCCGCTAACACTGCCCCAGCGGCGGGAGCTGTGGCAACGGCTGATCCAGCGGCTCCAGCACAACCAGGCCACGGGTGGGGTGCTGCCCCCGGCGCGACTCACCGAGCTCCTGCGGACCTGGGTGATCGAGATCGCCCCGAGGGACGCTGCTGAGCGACGTCAGCGAGCCGAGGAGCAGCGCCGGCTGGAGTACCGGCGGCGGGAGGACGGCCTGGCCGACATCTTCCTGCTCGGCATCCGCGTCGCTGACGCCCACGCCGTGCTGCAGACGATCCGCGAGGCCTCCGCGCCGGTGACCGGCTGGGACGAGCGGACCGCGGACCAGCGCCGGCTCGACGCGGCCGTCGACGTGCTCCTGGGCCGAGACGTGCTGGGCACGGAAGGAGTCCGGTGCCGAACCCGTTGCGACTGCAGGCCCGGTGAGCCGGCGCCGTGCGGCGCGACGATCGTGGTCCACGTCCCCCTCGACGCGGCACTGGGCACCACCGACCAGGCCGCGGAACTGGTCGGGCACGGCCCGATCGAGCCCGACCTGCTGCAGCACCTCATGGCCAACAACCCGACGCTGCGACCGCTCTTCGTCGACGATCACGGCGTCCCGGTCGGCGTCGGCAATGCCCGGCAGACCCGTCGTCCTCCGGGCGGCGACGAGGCGGGACTGCGGGCGGCCCTGCTGCAGCTCGCCGCGATGCGACCGAGCACGCTCTTCCCCCGAGATCCCGACGACCACGGCCCACCCGGCGCGCCGTCGGCGCTCTCCCACCCGCCGAGAGCTCCAGGGCCCTACGTCGTCAGCGGGCTGCTGCGCAAGCTCATCTTCGCGCGAGCGCCGCGCTGCGAGATGCCCGGATGCGGCGTGCGCGCAGCGAACTGCGACGCCGAGCACGACCTGGCCCACCCGGACGGGCCGACCTGCTCCTGCAATCTGGGACCCTGCTGCCGGCGCCATCATCGGGTCAAGCAGCTCGGCTGGACCAAGACGCGCCACCGCGACGGCGGCCACCCGCGGGGCCCGTCCGCATGCTGCCGCCGCTCGCCCTGGCGAACCCTCTCGAGGAGCTCGACCCGCGCGAGCGCGAGCTGCTTCTCTGGCTGCAGATCGATGACCCCGCGGCCTACGAGCTCCGTAGGCCGGACAGCGAGCCAGAGCAGTGCGACCCGTACGACGAGGATCGCGACACCCGGTGGAGCCATGACCTCGATGACCCCTACCCGTGGCTGCCCGCCGAGGCTGACGCCGTTCGTCCGTAGGGTTCACAGATGACCGACCTGCTCCCGTCCACCGCCCGGCGCCTGCTCGCCCGCACCGCCCGCGCTCAGCGCGAGAGCCGCGTCCCGTCGCTGGTGACCGGCGTCGTCCGGGACGGCGGACTGGTGTGGTCCTGCGGCCGCGGCGACGTCGAGGAGCCGCACGCCGACGTGCAGTACCGCCTGGGGTCGATCACCAAGCCGGTCACGGCGATCGCCGTGATGCGGCTGCGCGACGAAGGGCTGCTCGGCCTCGACGACCCGCTCGAGCGGCACCTGCCGGGCACGCCCTTCGGTGACCGCACGATCGGCCAGCTGCTGGCGCACGGAGCAGGCCTGCGCTCGGAGAGCCCCGGCCAGTGGTGGGAGCGGGTCGAGGGCGGCGCCTGGGACTCGCTCTCCCTCACCGCCGACGACGTCAAGCATCCTGCGGGCAGGCGGTTCCACTACTCCAACCTCGGCTACGGCGCGCTCGGCGAGGTCGTCGCTCGCGTCCGCGGCCGGTCGTGGGAGGAGGTCGTCCGCGATGAGGTCCTGCTGCCGCTGGGCATGACGCGCACGACCCCGCGGCCGAGCGGACGCGCGGCGCAGGGCTTCGCCGTCCACCCCTGGGCGGACGCGCTGCTGCCCGAGCCCGAGCACGACGGCGGGGCGATGGCCGCCGCCGGACAGCTGTGGTCCACGCTCACCGACCTCGGCCGCTTCGCCGCCTTCCTGCTCGGCGACACCGCGGATGTGCTGTCGGCGGACACGCTGGAGGAGATGACGCAGCCCTCCGGCGTCGACCCCTCCGCCAAGGGCTGGTCGGCGTACGGCCTGGGCCTGCAGGTCGTCCGGCTCGGTGACGCGACCGTCGTCGGCCACGGCGGGTCGATGCCGGGCTTCCTGGCCTCCGTCTTCGTCGACCGCGCAGGCGAGTTCGGCACGGTCCTGCTGTGCAACGCCACGAGCGGCCTGGACGGGACGCTGCTGGCCGACCTGCAGGAGGTCGTGCGCGGAGCGGAGCCGGCGATCGGCCCCGCGTGGGCGGCGGCGCCGGCGGATCCGGCGGCGCTCGCGCTGACCGGCACCTGGTACTGGGGCACCTACGCCTACGGCCTCCGCCTGCGCGCGGACGGGATGCTCGACCTCGTCGGCCTGATCGGAGCGGGCCGTGCGTCCCGCTTCCGGTCGCGCGGCGACGGCAGCTGGACCGGGCTCGACGGCTACCACGCGGGTGAGGTGCTCACCGCCGTCCGCTCCGCCGACGGTGCGGTCATCGCGCTCGACCTCGGCACCTTCGTCTTCAGCCGTACGCCGTACGACCCGGCGGCGCCGCAGCCCGGCGGGGTCCACCCCGACGGGTGGGGGCCTCACCAGGCGGCGGGCACGTAGTCCTTGAGGAAGACGCCGAAGACGTCCTCGCCGTCCTCGCCACGCACGACCGGGTCGTAGACCCGGGCGGCGCCGTCGACGAGGTCCAGCGGTGCGTGGAAGCCCTCGTCGGCGAGGCGGGCTTTGGTCGGGTGCGGCCGCTCGTCGGTGATCCACCCCGTGTCGACGCTGGTCATGAGGATGCCGTCGGTCTCGAACATCTCGCGCGCGCTGGTGCGGGTCAGCATGTTCAGCGCGGCCTTGGCCATGTTGGTGTGCGGGTGGCCCGGTCCCTTGTAGCCGCGACCGAACTGCCCCTCCATGGCGCTCACGTTGACGACGTAGGTGCGCCGCGCCGGGCTCGCCGCCAGGGCGGGCCGCAGCCGGCTGACGAGCACGAACGGCGCCGTCACATTGCAGAGCTGCACCTCGAGCATCTCGAGCGTGTCGACCTCGTGCACCTGCTGGGTCCAGCTGTTGACGGCGTCGAGGTCCGGCACGAGTCCGCCTGCGTCGATGGCCGTCCCGGCCGTCACGCGGTCCAGCGAGGCCGAGCCGCTTGTCAGCGCGAGAGCGGTCAGGGTGTGCGCGTCGAAGGAGTGCTGCTCGGTCGCAGTCCCTGTCACCGTGCCGGTGAGCTGCGCCGGCCCGTGGCCCAGGTCCACGACCTCCGGCAGCGGTCCGGCGGGCAGCGGCACCGACTCCGCGGCGGCCAGCTGCGCGTAGGACCCGGCGGTGCGCCGCACGGTCTGCGCAGCGTTGTTGATGAGGACGTCCAGCGGACCCTTGGCTGCGACGCTGTCGGCGAGGGCGACGACCTGCGCCGGGTCGCGCAGGTCGATGCCGACGATCGTCAGGCGGTCCAGCCACCGGTCGCTGTCCGGCATCGCCGTGAAGCGCCGGACCGCGTCGTGCGGGAACCGCGTCGTGATGGTCGTCTCTGCACCGTCGCGCAGCAGCCGCAGCGCGATGTACATGCCGATCTTCGCGCGGCCTCCCGTGAGCAGCGCACGGCGACCGCTCAGGTCGGTCCGGGCCTCGCGCTTGCCGTGGTTCAGCTCCGCACAGCTCGGACAGAGCTGGTGGTAGAACGCGTCGACCTCGCGGTAGCGCTGCTTGCAGACGTAGCAGGAGCGGGCGTTGATGAGCGTGCCGACGACCTTCGCGCCGGTCGCCTCGCCGATCGGCAGGCCGCGCGTCTCGTCGTCGATGCGACCGGGCGCGGCGGTCGCGGTCGCCGCGGTGACCGCGTCGTCGTTGGCCAGCACTGCCTCACGCGCCTCACGGCGGCGGCGGAGCTTGACGCTCTTGTAGACCGCGGCCGTGGCCTCGCGGATGCGCACCGCGTCGGGGTGGTCGGTGGGCAGGCGGTCGAGCTCCTGCAGGACGGCGAGGGTCTCGGCCAGGCGCGCAGGGTCGATGCCGGGCTGGTCCGTCATGGGTGCTGCGCTGCCTGTTCGTGGGGTGCAGAGGTCTGTCGCAACTCTAGGCGAGCGACGTCACGTGATCTCCGATCAGGACTGGGCTGCGAGCGCTCTCAGCTCGAAAGCTGCTGTGGCCAAGCACCTTTCGCTTGACACGTGATCGAACACGTGTTCTACTTGACTATGCCCACCGACCTCCGCGACACCGCCGTCTTGTCGCCGCTGGAGGTCTTGCAGGTGCGGTCGTTGGACCGGGTGCGGGCGGGTCTGGTCGCGGACGCGAAGGGCTGGGCGGCGCGGATCGCGGAGATCACTGACCTGGCGCTGCGGGCTGAGATGGCCGGGCCGCAAACCCGCCGGACGCTGGCGCTCGAGCTGGCCGGGTCGTGGCACGTCAGTCAGCTCACCGCCGAGCAGTGGGTCGCGCAGGCCCAGCGGTTCGTCGAGGCCTTGCCGCTGGCCTTGTCGATGCTCGACGCGGGCACGCTGCTGGTCCACCAGGCGCAGGTGCTGCTGCACCGGACCTGGGAGTGCACCCCCGAGATCGCCGCCAAGGTCGAAGCCGAGGTCCTGCCCGACGGCGCCGGTCTGTGCCCGTCGGACCTGGCCCGCAAGGTCGACCGGGTCCGGCTGCGCCTGGAGAGCGAAGCCGCCGACGCTGCTGATGCCGAGCGACAGGAGGCCCAGAAGGTCGCCGGACGTCGGACCTGGCTGCGCCCGACCCCGGACGGGATGGCGGTGGCCGGGGCGCTGCTGACCCCCGAGCAGGCCGTTGCCTGGGCCAAGGGCATGGACTTGCTCGAACGCCGCGAACGCCTCGCCGACCGGGCCTGCGGGATCCGCCGGACCGCCGAGCAGCGCCGCGCCGACCTGTTCGCCACCCTGCCCGCACTCGTGCTCGCCGGGACCGCGCAGGACCGCTGCGCCGGCGCCGTCACCCGCGACAGCTTGAGCGGGCCACCCGGTGCGACGGCTTCGGACGGCCCGGAAGGAGAGCCGACCGAGCCGGTCGACGACGCGCCGCTGCGGCCGTGGACCTTCCATCCCGACCAGGTTGCGGCGCAGATCGTGGTGAACGTCCACGTCCCGTGCAGCACCGTGCTCGACCTGTCTCATGAGCCCGGCACGCTGGACACCTACGGACCCCTCAGCGCCACCCGCGCCCGACTGATCCGACCCACGCGCTACCGCCGGATCATGATCGACGGCGGCACCGGTCGGCCGATCGCCATCGACGACACCCCCGTCCCGGCCGCCGACACCGCCGAAGGCAGACGCCAGCACGTGCAGGACATGCTCCGCCCCGACGTCATCACCGACCCCGACGAACCCCAGCACGACCCCTCCGCCCGCCTGGCCCGCCTGATCGACCTGCGCGACGTCCGCTGCTGCGGCCCCGGCTGCTCCAGCACCCGCTGCGACCGCGACCACCTCGAGCCCTACCCGACCGGACCGACCAGCGCCGGCAACCTCGGCCTGGCCTCACCCCGCTGCCACAGCGCCAAGCACCACGGCTGGACCCTCCACCGCCACCCCGACGGCAGCGTCACATGGAACAGCCCCCTGCACCGCAACTACGACCGCCCCGGCCCCTGGGAATCCCCACCGCACATCGACCTGTTCGATCCACCACCGCTACGCCGTTCGTCACCGATCACCCCAGCGCGGGACCAGGACCAGGACGAGCCGCCCGACCTGCTCGACCGCCTCCGCCGCGACAACCCCGACCCGCCTGCAGCCACCGCGAACGGGTGGAGCGACGACCCTCAATTCTGAGCCGTCGACGACCGCGACGCGGTGCCGCAGGACGGGCTACTCGTCGTCCTTCTTGTCCTCGCAACCGCACTCCTTGCACATGACGCCTCCTCTCCCGCACTCGACGCAGAGCCGCACGCTACGTCCGGTGGGGGCTGGTGTCACCGCCTGGCACGAGAGAGACGGCGCGAGGACGACGGCGCGCT
>JBKJQQ010000227.1:0-19743 GCA_046593875.1 Mycobacteriales bacterium
TCCCAGCACTCCTCGACCTGGTCGAAGGTGGCCATGTCCGCCATGGAGCAGCCCGCGGCGAGGTCGGGCAGCAGCACCGCCTGGTCCGGGCCGGTGAGGATGTCGGCCGACTCGGCCATGAAGTGCACGCCGCAGAAGACGATGAACTCCGCCTCGGGGCGCGCCGCGGCTTGCTGGGCGAGCTTGAAGCTGTCGCCGGTGACGTCGGCGAAGGCGATGACCTCGTCGCGCTGGTAGTGGTGGCCGAGCACGAAGACCCGGTCCCCGAGGGCGGCCTTGGCGGCGACTGCGCGCGCGACCAGCGTCGGATCGGAGGCGGCGGGGAGGTCGCCCGGGCAGTCGACTCCCCGCTCGCTGTCAGGGTCGCGCTGCCGTCCGAGGAGCAGCAGCGCCAGCGGCGTGGGCTCCACGCCGGGCATCAGGTCCAGCTCGGTCACGCGCCGCGCTCCAAGGTCGTCGAGGGAGGTTAGTGTCGCACAGACGACAACATCGAGCGACGGCCCGGTCTTCCCGGGTGCAGACTGCCGCGCGTGAGGGTCCTCATCGCGCCGGACTGTTTCGGCGGCACGCTGTCAGCGGTCGAGGCCGCCCAAGCGCTGGCCGCCGGCTGGGCCTCGGCGGCGCCGCGTGACGAGCTGGCCCTGGTGCCGCTGTCCGATGGCGGCCCTGGCCTCGTGGACGTCCTGGCCGCCCGGCTGACCGGTCGCCGCATCCCCGTCGCGGTCCGGGGCCCGCTGGGCCGTCACATCGCGCCCTACATCCTGGTGGTCGGCGACACCGCCTACGTCGAGTCCGCGGCGGCCTGCGGCCTGCACCTGCTCAGCGAGCGCGATCCGAGCACGACATCGACGTACGGCGTAGGTCAGCTCGTCCTGGCCGCCCTCGACCAAGGCGTGCAGCGCGTCGTCGTGGGCCTGGGTGGCAGCGCCACCAACGACGGCGGCGCCGGGTTTTTAGCCGCCCTTGGCCTCGAGGCGTACGACGGATCCGGTGCTCGCCTTCCCTCAGGCGGCCTCGCCCTGCGGGAGTGCACGTCGCTGTCGGGGGAGCTCGACCCGCGCCTGGCGCAGGTCGACCTGGTGGCCGCGACCGACGTGGACGCACCGCTGCTCGGCCTGACCGGCGCGTCGAGCGTGTTCGGCCCGCAGAAGGGCGCGACCCGGGCGCAGGTGCTGGACCTCGATGACGCCCTGCGGGTGTGGGCCGGGGTCCTGGAGCAGCACTTCGGCGTCGCTGTCCGGGACCTGCCGGGTGCCGGCGCGGCTGGCGGGCTCGGCGCAGCGCTGCTGGCTGTCGGGGCGCGCCGGGCGCCGGGTATCGACCTGGTCGCTGGGCTGGTCGGGCTCGCCGAGGCTGTCGCCGGCGCCCACCTGGTCGTGACGGGGGAGGGCTGCTTCGACGGCACCTCGCTGCGGGGCAAGGCGGTCTCGGGGGTGGCCGCGCTCGCGCTGGCCGAGGCCGTGCCCTGCCTGGTGCTGGCCGGCCAGGTCATGGTCGGCCGACGGGAGGCGGCCGCGATCGGCATCGAGGCGACCTACTCACTGGCCGACGCGGTCGGCCTCGACGCGGCCCTGTCCGACGCCGCGGTGGAGCTGGCAGCGCTGGCAGCGCGGGTCGCGCGGGAGTGGTCTCGCGGCTGACCCGGCGTAAGATGGGAAGGGTCCGCGCGACCCTGGCGTTGTGTCAGCGTTGTGCTCGAACAGAACCGACCACCCTGGGAGACCCCGCACATGACCGCTCCGGAGACCACCCTTCCCGAGGCAGCTCTCGAGGCGACTCCCGAGGCGACTCCTGACACCCTCACCGGCATCGTCCTCACCGACCCCGCGGCGGCCAAGGTGGCTGCCCTGCTCGCGCAGGAGGGTCGCGACGACCTGTCGCTGCGCGTGGCGGTCCAGCCAGGAGGGTGCAGCGGGCTGCGCTACCAGCTGTTCTTCGACGAGCGCTCGCTCGACGGTGACGCCGTCCAGACCTACGGCGACGGCGTCCGGGTCGTCACCGACCGGATGAGCGTCCCCTACCTCTCCGGTGCGACGATCGACTTCGTCGACACCATCGAGAAGCAGGGCTTCACCATCGACAACCCCAACGCCGGCGGCTCCTGCGCCTGCGGCGAGTCCTTCCACTAGCAGCCCGTCCGACGGCGCCGGTCCCCTCAGGGGCCGGCGCCGTCGGCGTCTCAGGGCGTGCAGTCCTTCGGCGGCGGCGGGTTCCCGAAGGGCCGGTTGCAGGAGCGGTCCACCGCGACCGGCTCGTCGCGGCTGCCGTCGACCAGGACGCGGTCGCCGAGCGGCTGCTGCAGCCGTACGGGGACCAGGCGCTGCCGGTAGTCGGCCGTGCACGCCCGGCCCGGGTCCATGGCGTCGGCCTCGAGAGTGACCACGACCCGGTCCGCGCTCTCGCGCACGGTGTGCCGGACGTTCGTGTGCGGGCAGCTGGAGGAGTCGCCGTACTGGACGACGACCTCGCCCGGCTCGTCGGTGCCGTAGGCCGCGTCGAAGGGGAAGGCGCTGCGGGCGGTGTCGGGGCTCGGCTGCGGAGCGGTGGACGGCGCAGGAGCCGGCGTCGGCGCGGTCGTCCGCGTCGGGGCCGGGGCCGGGGCGGCGGTGGGCTCGTCGTCGCTGCCCACCGGGCTGTCCGGCTCCGTGGCTGCCGGCGCGGTCGGGGAAGGACGGGCGGCCGGAGCGGAGGGCGCCACCGCCGGCGCGTCCTCGGGCGGGCTCGGCTGGGCCGTCGCAGACGCCGTCGCGCTCGGTGGCGTGGGGAGCGTCGCGACCCGGCCCGGCTCGTCATCACCGCTCAGGACCAGGGCCACCGCGGCCACGAGCGCCACCACCGCGACCGCCGCACCTGCCGGAGCCCATCGCCGGTCCATCCGCCACCTCCTGCGGCTCGGACGCTAGACCGGCGCTGCGGGTTCCGTGGCTACGGCAGCGCGCGCACCGGCGCCGCCCTTGACCTGCGGCGTGACCCGGAGCGTCCAAGGTCGCCGCGGCCTGCGGGTCCAGGTCCCACAGCAGCGTCCGCCGGTCGGCGGAGGCCAGCCAGGCGAGGCGTACCGCAGCCGCGGTCTTGCCCACCCCGCCCTGCTGTCGTCGACGGCGACGACCTTCCTCCGACCTACGGGCCTGAGCGTGCGGGGGCTACGGTCCCAGCATGGCTGAGGCATTCCTGGTAGGCGGCGTCCGCACCCCCGTCGGGAGGTACGGCGGCGCGCTCGCCGGCGTGCGCGCCGACGACCTGGCCGCCCTCGTGGTGGGCGAGGCGGTGCGCCGCGCCGGCGTCGACCCGGACCGGGTCGACGAGGTCGTGCTCGGCGCCGCCAACCAGGCCGGCGACGACAACCGCAACGTCGCCCGGATGGCCGTGCTGCTGGCCGGCCTCCCGCTGCACATCCCGGCCTACACGGTGAACCGGCTCTGCGCCTCCGGCCTGACCGCGATCGCCGGCGCGGCGCAGTCGGTCCTGTCCGGCAGCGCCGACGTCGTCGTCGCGGGCGGTGTGGAGTCCATGACGCGCGCGCCGTGGGTGATGGCCAAGCCCGGGACGCCGTGGGCCAAGCCGGGGGAGGTGCACGACACCGCGCTGGGCTGGCGGTTCGTCAACGGCACGCACGACCCCGAGCACACGATCACCCTGGGCCAGACCGCCGAGCGGGTGGCCGCGCTGGACGGCGTGAGCCGCGAGGACAGCGACGCCTACGGGCTGCAGAGCCAGGAGCGGGCGGCCCGCGCGATCGCCGCCGGCGCGTTCGACGCCGAGATCGTCCCCGTCGAGACCGCCAAGGGGACGGTGACGCAGGACGAGACCCCGCGGGCCACCAGCCTGGAGAAGCTCGCGGCGCTCAAGCCGTCGTTCGCTGCGGACGGCGTGGTCACGGCCGGCACCAGCAGCCCGCTGTCCGACGGCGCGTCGGCGATCGTCGTGGCGTCCGGCGAGGCGGTACGCGACCTCGGGCTCACGCCCCGGGCGCGCATCGTCGGGTCGGCCAGCGCCGGCCTCGAGCCGCACCTCATGGGCCTGGGACCCGTACCCGCCACGGAGAAGGTGCTCGCCCGCTCCGGGTGGTCGGTCGCCGACCTCGACGCCGTCGAGCTGAACGAGGCGTTCGCGGTGCAGGTGCTGGCCAGCCAGCGGCGCCTGGGCCTGGACATGGCGACGCTCAACGCCGACGGCGGGGCCATCGCGCTCGGGCACGCGCTGGGCAGCAGCGGCTGCCGCATGGTCGTCACGCTGCTCGGCCGGCTCGAGCGCGAGCAGGGGCGCCGCGGCCTCGCGACGCTGTGCATCGGCGTCGGCCAGGGGCAGAGCCTGCTGGTCGAGAAGGTCTAGCTGCCGTACTCCTCGTAGCCGGCCATGGCGTGCACGGCCTCGAGGCTGATCTCGACCGAGGCCGAGGTGCGGGCCTCGGGGATACGGATCACGGTGGGCACGAACGAGCCGAGCACGCCGCTGATCTCCCGGCAGTCGTGGACCAGGTCGATGATCGTCTCGGCGTCGTCGTCCGCGGGGACGTAGTGGGAGGTGGTCATGGCTCGACGGTAAGGAGTTACTCACCAGTACCCAAGGCCTACTGATCAGTAGTGTTCGCGGGCTCGCCGGTAGGTTCGTCGGATGCGCATCGCCGTTGCCGGATCCATCGCGACCGACCACCTGTTCACCTTCGACGGCCGCTTCGCCGACTCGCTGCTCGCGGAGCAGCTGAGCAACGTCTCGCTGTCGTTCCTGGCCAGCGACCTGAAGGTCCGGCGCGGCGGGACGGGCGCCAACATCGCCTTCGGCATGGGGGTCCTCGGACACACGCCGCTGCTGGTGGGGGCGGTCGGCAAGGACGCCGCCGAGTACCTCACCTGGCTGCAGGACCACGGCGTCGACACCACGCACGTCCGCGTGAGCGAGACCCTGGCGAGCGCCCGCTTCACCTGCACGACCGACCAGGACCACGCGCAGATCGCCACCTTCTTCCCCGGCGCCATGACCGAGGCGGCCGAGATCGACATCGCCGCGGTGGGGGAGGTCGATCTGGTGGTCATCGCCCCGGACGACCCCGGCGCGATGCTGCGCCACTCCGCCTCCTGCCGTGAGCGGGGCGTGCCCTTCGCCGCCGACCCCTCCCAGCAGCTGGCCTTCATGGACGGCGACGCGATCCGCGGGCTCGTCGAGGGCGCCACCTACCTCTTCACCAACGACTACGAGGCCGGCCTCGTCCACGAGAAGACCGGCTGGAGCGCCGACGAGATCCTCGACGTCGTCGGGACGCGCATCACCACGCACGGCGCCAACGGGATCAGCATCTTCCGCAAGGGCGAGCCCGTGATCCAGGTCGCGGTGGCACCTGCCCGCGAGGTCGTCGAGCCGACCGGCGTCGGTGACGCCTTCCGCGCCGGCTTCCTGTGCGCCGTCGGCTGGGGGCTGTCGCTGGAGCGGGCCGGCCAGGTCGGAGCGCTGGTGGCGACGCACGTCGTCGAGACGATCGGCACGCAGGAGTACGTCCTGACGCCCGAGGGCTTCCTCGGCCGCTTCTTCGAGGTGTACGGCGAGGACGCCCGCGCCGAGGTGGCGCCGCACCTGACCCGGTAGTCCGACAGCTGCGCATCGAGGCTCGGGGTGAGGCGGCGTGAACACCGGCCGGCCGGACCGAGCCCCCGCACCGCACGTCGCACCGCCCCGGACCCTGCCGTGACCAGCTCGAGCGGGGGGAACGACGACCCGCCCTTCTGGTCTGGTCCGAGGGCAGCTACGCCAGCTGCTCGGCGACCACGCGGGGGAGCACCTCGAGGAAGCGCTCGACGTCCGCCTCGGTCGTGTCGCGGTGCAGGGAGACGCGGACGTGCCCGTGCGACAGGACGCCCATGGCCACCAGCACGTGGCTCGGCTCCAGGACCGACGCGGAGCAACTCGAGCCGCTGCTGACCCCGAAGCCCTCCCGGTCCAGGCCGCGCAGCAGCGTCTCGCCGTCGGCGTAGGGCGAGCTGAACGCCACCAGGTGCGGCAGCCGGTCGTCCGGGTCACCCACGACCTCGGCGTCCATCACGGTCGCGGCCACGCGCCGGCGGATCCGGTCGACCAGGGGCCGCAGCCGCGCGTCCTCCGCGGACGCCTCCGCAGCGACGGCCTGCAGACCGACGGCCGCCGCCAGCACCTGGGGGAGGGGTGCGGTGTCGCGCGCCTGACCCGGACCGGGCCAGGAGAAGCGGGTGCCGGTACGGACCGCGAGCACGCCGACCCCGGGCGGTCCGCCCCACTTGTGCGCGCTGGCGGTCAGGACCGACCAGCCCGGCTGCACCGGCATGCGGCCCACCGTCTGCGCTGCGTCGACCAGCAGTGGGACGTCGCCCAGGCGCTCGGCCACGGCAGCGACCGGCTGCACGGTGCCGACCTCGTGGGAGGCGCTGATCAGGCAGGCCAGGGCGGTGTCGGACCGAGCCTGGTACCCCTGCACGTCGACGCGCCCGAGCCGGTCGACCGGGACTGCGGAGGCCTCGGCTCGCTCGGACGAGACGGCGAAGGCAACCGCGTCCAGGACGCACGAGTGCTCGACCGCGCTGTGCAGGACGTGCCGGCCGACCCGTCGGCGCCCGCGCAGCACGCCGAGCACGCCGAGATGGGCCGCCTCGGTGCCGGAGGCGGTGAAGCGCACCTCGTCCGGGCGAGCCGCCAGGTGCGACGCCACCGCCTCGCGCGCGCCGTCCAGGAGCAGCCGGGCGCGCCGCCCGGCGCCGTAGAGCTTGGCCGGGTCGGCCCAGCCGTCGTCGAGGGCGGCCAGCAGGGCGTCGCGGGCGGCGGGGTGGAGCGGCAGTCCCGATGCGGCGTCGAGGTGGACCGGCACACGCGGGACGCTAGCCCTCGGCGAGGCGCGGCGCCCCCAGCAGGAAGGCTGCGACCTGCTGGGATACGCTCGCCGACGCGAGCAGGAGCCTGGATTTCCGGGCTCGCGGCTCGTCCCGTGTCCGCTCGTCTGGAAGGCCCGAGAGGTTGATCCCGACCCCTTCACCGAGAGCTCCCGGCGGCCGCCTCCGCGCCGCCCGGCTGGCTGCGGTGCTGCTCACGATGGGCCTGCTCTCCGCCGGTTGCAGTGCGCGTGACGCCTATGAGACGGCGTTCGGCACAGGCTTCCAGAAGCCGGTGACCAAGCAGGCCGACAACATCTACGAGTTGTGGCTGGCCTCCTCCGCCGCTGCCGCGGTCGTGGGCATCTTCGTGTGGCTGCTGATCCTCTGGGCGGGCTTCCGCTACCGCAAGAAGAGCGATCTGCTGCCGCGCCAGGTGCGCTACAACCTGCCCATCGAGGTGCTCTACACGGTCGTGCCGTTCGTGATCATCGCGGTGCTCTTCTACTACACGACGATCAGCCAGAACTTCGTCAACGAGCTCACCGACGACGACCAGGGCAACAGCGCTGCCGACGTGAACATCGGCGTCGTCGGCTTCCAGTGGAACTGGAGCTTCAACTACGTCGACGAGGGCGTCGGCACCACCGGGCAGACGACGCAGCCCGCGGTGCTGGTCCTGCCCGTCGACCGCTCCATCCGCATCGTCGAGACCTCGCCGGACGTCATCCACTCCTTCTACGTGCCGGCGTTCCTGTTCAAGCGCGACGTGATCCCGGGCCGCGAGAACACCTTCGAGTTCACCCCCACGAAGCAGGGCGAGTACATCGGGCGCTGCGCCGAGTTCTGCGGGGAGAAGCACTCCGCCATGAACTTCCGGGTGCGGATCGTCTCGCCGGAGGAGTACGACCAGTACATCGCCGGGCTGAAGGCGGACCCTGCGAACGAGATCGGCTCAGGCGTCGGCACCGGCGCGCTGACCGGAGCCACGACCGGGAGCGACTCATGACCCTCATCGCTGACGCCACCACGCCCGTCCAGATCCGTCGCGCCCGGCAGTCCGCAGGCGCGAAGATCGTCAAGGTCATCACCACGACCGACCACAAGACGATCGGCCTGCTCTACCTCTGCACGTCGTTCGTGTTCTTCCTGCTTGCCGGCGGCATGGCCGAGATCATCCGCGCCGAGCTGGCCCAGCCGGGCCTGCAGGTCGTGAGCCCGGAGCAGTACAACCAGCTCTTCACGATGCACGGCACGATCATGATGTTCCTGTTCGCCCCGCCTGCCGCCTACGGCTTCGCGAACTTCATCATGCCGTTGCAGATCGGCGCGCCGGACATGGCGTTCCCGCGGCTGAACGCCTTCTCGTACTGGCTGTACCTGTTCGGCGGCGCCACCGTCATGGCGGGGTTCCTCACCCCTGAGGGCGCCGCAGCCTTCGGCTGGTTCGCGTACGCACCTCTCAACAGCGAGATCTACAGCCCGTCGCTGGGGGCGGACCTGTGGATCATCGGCCTGCTCATCTCCGGCCTCGGCACGATCCTGGGTGCCGTCAACTTCATCACCACGATCATCTGCCTGCGCGCGCCGGGGATGACGATGTTCCGGATGCCGATCTTCACCTGGAACATGCTGGTCACCTCGATCCTCGTGCTGTTCGCCTTCCCGGTCATCACCGCGGCGTTCTTCGCCCTCGAGGCCGACCGCCAGCTGGGCGCGCAGATCTTCAACGTCGACAACGGCGGGGCGATCCTCTGGCAGCACCTGTTCTGGTTCTTCGGTCACCCCGAGGTCTACATCGTGGCGCTGCCGTTCTTCGGCGTCATCACCGAGATCATCCCGGTCTTCAGCCGCAAGCCGCTGTTCGGCTACAAGGGACTGGTGTTCGCGACGATCGCCATCGGGGCGCTCTCGCTGACGGTCTGGGCCCACCACATGTACCCGACCGGGGCGGTGCTGCTGCCGTTCTTCGCCTTCCTGAGCTTCCTCATCGCGGTCCCCACCGGCGTGAAGTTCTTCAACTGGATCGGCACGATGTGGCGTGGCCAGCTGACGTTCGAGACGCCGATGCTGTTCGCGATGGGCTTCCTCATCACGTTCCTGCTCGGCGGGCTGACGGGTGTGCTGCTGGCGAGCCCGCCGATCGACTTCAACGTCTCGGACACCTACTACGTCGTGGCGCACTTCCACTACGTCCTGTTCGGGACCGTGGTGTTCGCCTTCTTCGGCGGCGTCTACTTCTGGTTCCCGAAGCTGACCGGCCGGATGATGGACGACCGCCTCGGCAAGGTGCACTTCTGGACGCTGTTCGTCGGCTTCCACCTCACCTTCATGGTCCAGCACTGGCTGGGGTCCCGGGGCATGCCGCGTCGCTACGCGGACTACGCGGCGAACGAGGGCTTCACCACCCTCAACACGATCTCGAGCATCGGCGCGTTCGTGCTGGGTGCCTCGACGCTGCCGTTCCTCTACAACGTCTGGGTCAGCTTCCGCCGCGGCCAGAAGGCCGTCGGGGACGACCCGTGGGGCTTCGGCAACTCGCTCGAGTGGGCGACCAGCTGCCCGCCGCCGCGGCACAACTTCGTGACGATGCCCCGCATCCGCTCCGAGCGCCCCGCGTTCGACCTGCACTACCCGCAGGTCGCCAACGACCCTGACTTCCACGCCTCGCCCGAGAGCCCGGCGGCGGCCCGACCCGGGGGAGTGGCATGAAGATCGAGGGCTACCTGTTCGGCTGCATCGCGTTGTTCCTCGTGCCGGTCACGGTCGTCTACTGGCTGCTGTCCGAGGACCCCGCCGGGACGACGCTCCTGGCGCTGTCCATCGGTCTCGCGTTCATGGTCGGCTACTACCTGCTGTTCACCGCCCGCCGTCTCGACGCGCGACCGGAGGACCGCCCCGACGCGGAGATCAGCGAGGCGTCCGGCGAGGTCGGCTTCTTCCCGCCGCACTCCTGGTGGCCGATCGCCATGGCCGCCGGCTTCGCCATCACGTGCGTGGGCCTGATCATCGGTCCGTTCCTGGCGATGATCGGCGCGCTGATCCTGGTGATCACCGTGCTGGGCTTCCAGTTCGAGTACTACGTCGGCATGAACCGCTCGCAGGGGCAGACCCTCGGCGCGCTCAAGGCCATGGGAGAGCGCCCGACCAGCACGCACAAGTTCCTGGGCGAGTAGCCCCCGCGCGCCGGTACGACGGCCGGTCCGCCTCGGCGGGTCGGCCTTTGCCGTTCCCGCTCGCTTCTGTCCCTCGTGGGGGTTGAGGGGTGGGGCTGGGAGCATGGGCGCCATGACCGTGCGCTTCCCGGCCCCGCTGCAGCCCGGCGACCTGATCGGCGTCACCTCGCCGTCCAGCGGCGTCCCCACCGCGCTGCTGCCGCGGCTGGAGGTGGCCTTGCAGCACCTGCGCCACCGCGGCTTCCGGGTGCGGGTGGGCGCGTGCATGGACGGCTCCGGCATCGTCAGCGCGCCGGCGGCGGATCGCGCCGCCGAGCTCACGGAGATGCTGACCGATCCGGAGGTCCGCGCGGTCGTACCGCCCTGGGGCGGGGAGCTGGCCGTCGAGCTGCTGCCGCACCTGAACCTGGTCGCGCTGCGGGACGCCGACCCGACGTGGGTCGTCGGCTACTCCGACCTGACCACGCTGATGCTGCCCCTGACCACGGTCACGGGCTGGGCGACCTTGCACGGCAGCAACCTCCTGGACAGCCCCTACGAGGCGCCTGAGCCGGTCGCGGACTGGCTGGGCGTCGTCACTCTGCCGACGGGGGCGAGCGTGCTGCAGGGGGCCTCTCGTGAGCACCGTGCGCACGGCCACGACGACTGGGAGGCCGACTCTGGGGTGACCAAGCGGACGTGGGACGGCCGCGGCGGGTGGCGGGTCCTGGGCGGTGGCTCGGTGCGCGTGAGCGGCCGGCTGATCGGCGGCTGCATCGAGACCGTTTCGACGCTGGCGGGCACGCCGTACGGCGACGTGCGGGGCTTCGCCGAGCAGCACGCGCCGGAGGGGCTGGTGCTGCACCTGGAGGCCGCGGAGGAGGGCGCGCTCACGATCGCCCGCGACCTGTGGCGGCTGCGCCTGGCCGGCTGGTTCGAGCACGCCAACGCGGTGCTGATCGGGCGCACCTCGGCGCCGGACCAGGAGGGCTTCACGCAGGACGACGCGGTCCGGAGCGCGCTGGGTGATCTCGGCGTTCCGGTCGTGCTGGATGTCGACTGCGGTCACGTCCCGCCGCAGCTGGCCCTGGTCGGCGGCGCGCTCTGCGAGGTCGTCGTCGACGGCACCGAGCAGTCGCTGCGTCAGACCCTCGCCTGAGGCAGCCGCGGGGAGTGCTCCCCACGCGGGAAGGGAACCGCCAACGATCAGGCCCCGCCCCCCGAGCTGCTGGGGGAGCGGGGCCTGGTCGTACGGCGGAGAGCTACTCCGGCTTGGCCGGCTTGCCGCTGGGCTGCAGCACGGCCGCCTCGGGACGCGGCAGGGCGTCCTGCGAGCCGTCGCGGTGCTTGGCCCGGAAGAAGCCCTTGAGGAGCTCCGGCTCGCTCTCGACGACCTCGATCTCGCCGTAGCCCGGGCCGTGCGGGACGGCGCCGGAGAGCGCGTGCTGGTCGGACTCGACCCGGGTGAGGGCGATCCGGTGCGGCGCGGGCAGCGGAACGGTCTCCTCGACGAACTCGCCCGAGGGCAGCCGCCGGATCGTGCCGGACTCGATGCCGTGGTGCAGCAGCTCCTCGTCGCTGTGCTGCAACGACAGGCACCAGCGCTTGGTGATCACGTACACGATCGGCGGGAGCACGAACAGCAGGACCTGCAGCACCCGGGTCATCTGGTTGATGCTCAGGTGGAAGATCGAGGCGATGACGTCGTTGCCGCCGCCGATCATCAGGACGATGTAGAAGGTGATCGACATCGTGCCGATGGCCGTGCGGACCGGGACGTCGCGCGGGCGGTCCAGCAGGTTGTGGTAGCGGTGGTCGCCGGTGAAGCGGGCCTCGAGCCACGGGTAGAGCGCCATCGCCGTGAAGATCAGGCCCGGCAGCACGACGGTCGGGAAGAGCACGTTGAACGGGACCGTGTAGCCCAGACCGGTGAACTCCAGGGCCGGCATCAGCCGGGTCGAGCCGTCCAGGAAGCCGACGTACCAGTCAGGCTGCGAGCCGGCGGACACCTGCGAGGGGTTGTACGGGCCGTACAGCCAGACCGGGTTGATCTGGGCCAGCCCGCCCAGCGCAGCGAGGACCGCGAACACCAGGAAGAAGAAGCCACCGGCCTTGGCCGCGTAGGCCGGGTAGAGACGTGACCCGACGACGTTGTCCTCGGTGCGGCCCGGACCCGCGAACTGGGTGTGCTTCTGGTACCAGATCATCATCAGGTGGAAGGTCATCAGGCCGAGGATGGCCAGCGGCACGATGAAGACGTGGGCGATGTAGAGCCGGTCCAGCAGCGCGGTACCGGGGTACTCGCCGCCAAAGACCAGGAACGCCGCCCAGGTGCCGACCACCGGGATCGACAGCGCGATGCCGTTGGCGATGCGGGCGCCGGTGCCGGAGAGCAGGTCGTCCGGCAGCGAGTAGCCGGCGAAGCCCTCGACGATGCCCAGGACCAGCAGCGCGACGCCGATGACCCAGTTGAGCTCGCGCGGCTTGCGGAAGGCGCCGGTGAAGAACACGCGCATGAGGTGAACGGCGATCGACGCCAGGAACAGCAGGGCTGCCCAGTGGTGGATCTGCCGCATGATCAGGCCGCCGCGGACGTCGAAGCTGATGTCCAGCGTCGAGGCGTAGGCCTGGCTCATCGTCACGCCCTTGAGCGGGATGTAGGAGCCGTCGTACACGACCTCGGTGAGCGAGGGGGTGTAGAAGAACGACAGGTAGGTGCCGGTCAGCAGCAGGATGATGAAGCAGTACATCGCGATCTCGCCCAGCATGAACGACCAGTGGTCCGGGAAGACCTTGTTCAGGCTGCGGCGCACGAAGTTGGACGAACCGAGGCGGTCATCGATACCGCGTCCCAGTCCGTCGACGCCCTTCTGGACGAGGCTCATCCGCGCTCCCAGTAGCTCGGTCCGGTGGGCTCCGCGAAGTCGCCCTCTGCCACGAAGTATCCCTCGTCGTCCACGCTGATCGCCAGTTGAGGCAGCGATCGCTTGGCAGGTCCGAACAGCGGATAGGCGCCCTTGTCGGCCGCGAAGGTCGACTGGTGGCACGGGCAGAACAGGTGGTGGGTCTGCTGCTCGTAGAGCTTGACCGGGCAGCCCAGGTGAGTGCAGATGCTCGAGTAGACGATGTGGCCCTCGTAGGTCCAATCCGCCTTCTCGCCGGTGACCTTCAGCTCCTCCGGACGCATGCGGATCAGCAGCGCGGGGGAGTCGGCCAGCAGGGTGCCGTGCTCGACGTCGGGGAAGACGCTCTCGACCGCGCCGACGACCAGGTCGCCGAGCTTGACGGGCGTGCCGTTCTGGCGGATGAGGCGCACACCCGCCTTCCAGCCGGTCTTGCCGAGCACCTTCTCCTTGTCCTGGTACGGGCCCAGGCTGAACAGCAGCGGGATCGGCAGCAGGGCGAGCGCGCCGCCGCCGAGGGCGAGCGAACCGATGAGCAGCGGCCGACGGGCGATGTTCGCCTGGCCGAAGCCCTCCTTGAGCGCGGCGGCCGTGGCGGCGCGCTCCTCGGGAGCCGAGCCGAACGGGTGCCGCTCCTGCACGGCCTCCTCGTCAGGCATGAGCAGCTTCGCCCACAGGACGGCGCCCGCACCGATGCCGAACAGCGCCAGCGCCATGAACGTGCCGAGCAGCGGCGTGTAGTAGACGTTGCCGTCCTTGCCGAACTCCGACTCGACGAAGACGTAGGTGGCGACGAAGCCGACCACGCCGACGACCGAGAGCAGGAACAGCGCGGAGACCTTGCGCTCGGCCGAGCGCGCCTCCGCCGGCGTGAGCTCGCGATGGCCGCTGCCGTCGAGGTCCTCGAGGGCCTGCGGGGCGTGGCTCACGGCCCGCTGCTGCTCGTCGGCCGGGGCGCTGTAGGTCTGCTGGAAGTCGTTCTCGTGGACGTCGCTGACGCGGCTGTCCCCGCTGGAGCCCTCGTCGGAGGGACGGGCGGCCAGCCGCTCGCGGATGGACGGGTCGTTGTCGGTCATGCGCGAGCTCCGATCCAGAGGGTCAGTCCGACCAGGGCGGTGATGCCGACGACCCAGGCGACCAGGCCCTCGGAGATCGGCCCGTAGCGGCCCAGGCCGGCGCCGCCGACGTCCTCGGCGTTGGTGATGTAGGTGACGTAGCGCGTGATGGCGCGCTTCTCCGCGGGGGTGATCTGGTTGTCGCCGTAGCGCGGCATGCTCTCCGGACCGGACTGCATGGCGCTGTAGACGACACGCGCGCTGGCCGGCTGCAGCTCGGGGGCGTACTTGCCGTAGGTCAGCGCGCCGCCGGAGCCGGCGAAGTTGTGGCAGCTGGCGCAGTTGGTGCGGAACAGCGCGCCGCCGAGCTGCAGGTCGCCGTCCTCGAGGTTGCCCGCGGGCACGGTGGCGCCGCCGCCGTTGGTCTGGATGTAGGCGGCGAGCTGGTCGATCTCCTTGAGGGAGTACTTCGGCGTCTTGCGCGGGGCCTGCTGCACGCCGGCGTTGAGCGGCATGCGGCCGCTCTCCACCTGGAACACGACCGAGGCCGCGCCCACGCCGATCAGCGAGGGGCCGCCCGCGCCGCCCTGCAGGTTGAGCCCGTGGCAGGTCGAGCAGCCGGTCAGGTAGAGCTGGCGCCCTTCCTTGACCGCCAGCGACTGGTTGACCGACTCCTGGGCCTGCCCGGACGGCGCGCCGAAGGCGGTGTAGAGCGTGCCGACCAGGCTCAGCGCCAGCAGCACGACGGCGTAGCCGCTGAGCCGTCCCCGGCGGGCCGACCGGTGGGCAGGACGTGCCTTGTTCACGGAGGTCCTCACTGGATGATGTAGATGGCGGCGAACAGACCGATCCACACGACGTCGACGAAGTGCCAGTAGTACGAGACGACGATGGCGCTGGTGGCCTTCTCCGGGGAGAAGCGGCCGACCGTCGAGCGCATGAGGACGATCACGAAGGCGAACAGGCCGCCGATGACGTGCAGCCCGTGGAAGCCGGTCGTGATGTAGAAGACCGAGCCGTAGGGCGCGCTCGCGATCGTCAGGCCCTCGTGGACGAGCGCGCGGTACTCGTTGAGCTGCCCGAGCACGAAGGCCAGGCCCATGATCAGCGTCAGGGTGAACCAGCGGCGCAGGCCGTAGACGTCCCCCCGCTCCGCGGCGAACACGCCCAGCTGGCACGTCACCGAGGAGGCCACGAGGATCACGGTGAAGACCAGCGCGTACGGGACGTTGAGCACCTCGGTGGCGCCCTCCCAGACCTCGGCGCCCTGCACCGAGCGGATCGTGAAGTACATCGCGAACAGCGCCGCGAAGAACATCAGCTCGGAGGACAGCCACACGATCGTGCCGACGGCGACCATGTTGGGTCGCGTCAGGGATCCGTGCGAGCCGTGTGCGGGCGGCTTCTCGAGAGTGGGCGCAGCAGTCACGGATGCATCATGGCAGGGATGGCGCGGACCTTCCACGCGGGGCCGTCCGGCGCGCCGCACGGGCCGCGGCGTCCTACTCTGGAGCGGTGTCCGGGCCCCTGACGACCGTCCTCGCGCACCGCGACGGGCTGCCGGAGTTCACCGTCGGCGCCTTGATCACCCAGGCCCGGCCGGCCCTGCTCCCGCTGCTGCTCGTCCTGCTCCCGGCGGGGCTCTACCTCTACGGCGTACGACGGCTCTCGGTTCGCGGTGACGCCTGGGCCGCCGGCCGGACGTTCGCCTTCCTGCTGGGCCTGAGCATCATCGCGATCGCCACGATGTCGGGACTGGCGGCGTACGACCGGAGCCTGTTCGCCGTCCACATGGTCCAGCACATGCTGCTGTCGATGGTCGCCACCGTCTTCCTCGCCCTCGGCGCCCCGATCACGCTGCTGCTGCGCGTCGGGCCGCGTCGGGTGCGCGCTGTCGTGCTCACCGTCCTGCACTCGCGCGTCGCCCGGCTGGTCAGCTTCCCGCTGATCCCGTGGGCGCTCTACGTCGCGAGCCCGTTCGCCCTCTACTTCTCCGGCTGGTACGAGGCGACGCTCGACAGCCAGGTGCTGCACGAGCTGCTGCACCTGCACTTCCTGGCGGTCGGGGCGCTGTTCTTCTGGCCGCTGCTCGGCATCGACCCGGTGCCCGGGCGCGGGGGCCACGGCTTCCGGCTGCTCCTGGTCGGGACCACGCTGCCGTTCCACGCCTTCCTGGGCGTCTCGATCATGAGCGTCGAGCCCGACGGGCGCGGCCTGCTGGCCGGCGACCACTACCTGCCGCTGCACGGGCTGGCCCAGTCCGTCTACCAGCAGCAGGTCGGCGGCGGGCTGCTCTGGGCCTCCGGCGACATCATCGGACTGCTGTTCCTGGGCGTGCTGGTCACGCAGTGGATGCGGGCCAGCGAGCGCGAGGCCCAGCGCGAGGACCGGCGCCTGGACCGGCTCGACGCCGCCCGCCTGTAGTGGGCCTGCTCGACCGGTTCCGTCGCCGGCCCGCCCCGGTCGTCGCGCTGGACCCCGCGGACCCGTCGCTGGTGGTCCTGCTCGAGGCGCGCGACGCCGCGCAGGCCGACTCCGAGGTGCTCGCCGGCATCGACCTGTCGCGACCCGTGCTGGTCCGGCACAGCCTGGTCGGCCTGCCCGACGACGCCGCCGTGGCGCGGGCGGCCGAGCTGCTGGGGCAGGACGGCTACGCGGTGGCGCCGGCTCCCACCGGGCCGCCGCTCGCGGTCCTCGCCACCCGCACGCAGGTGCTCACCGTCCTGTCCGCGTCGCAGGAGCGGTCCCGGATGGCCGGCCTCGCGCAGCGGCTCGGCGGGGACGTGGCGGGCTACGACGTCCTGGCACACCCGTCCTGACCTGGGCGTTTCCTTGACCAGCCCGTCCTGCGGTCCCTAGGTTCCTCTGCTGTGACCGCCGCCACACCGGGGGCGGCACGAGCAGAGGAGCGCACGTGGCATCAGGCAGTCGGTTGGCCGGGACGACGCTGAAGCCCGTGGAGAAGGCCCGGACCAGCGGCTCGGCCGCCTGCGAGGTGTGCGGCAGCCGCCTGTCGGCCTACAACGCCGGCCCCAACTGCTACACCCACACCGTCGCCACCCCGTGGAAGGGCCCGGGCCAGCTGCCCCGCTGAGCGGCCTGCTCCGCCCCCCGTACGATCACGCGCATGAGCGCCGCCCTGCCTCCTGCTGCCGTCACCGACCTCGGCGCGACCGCCCGTACGCACGCGGTCCTCGTCTACAGCGACGACGTGGCCGTGCGCGACCAGGTCCGCAGCGCGCTGGGCCGCCGGCCCGCCGCCGACCTCGGCCGGATCGAGTGGCTCGACTGCTCGACCGGCAAGCAGGTCATCGCCGCGGTGGACGCGGGCGGCGTCGACGCGGTCATCCTGGACGGCGAGGCCTGGCCGACCGGCGGCCTGGGGCTGGCCAAGCAGATGAAGGACGAGCTGCCGGACTGCCCGCCGGTGTGCGTGCTGATCGCCCGCAAGGACGACCGCTGGCTGGCGACCTGGTCGCAGGCCGATGCCGTGGTCCCGCACCCGCTCGACGCCCCGGAGCTCACCACCGTGGTCGCCGACCTGCTGCGCCGGCGCGAGGCCGGTCTGCCGGTGCGCCGCAGCGTGCACTGACCTCGATGAGCTCCTGGCCCGCGCTGCTGGGCTCGCTGCTGCGCGGGGAGGACCTCAGCACGGCCGACACCGCCTGGGCGATGGGCGAGGTGATGGCCGGGGAGGCCACCCCCGCGCAGGTCGCCGGCTTCGTCATCGCGCTGCGCGCCAAGGGCGAGACGCCGGCTGAGGTCGCGGGCCTGGTCGCGGTGATGCTGGCTCGCGCGGAGCCCGTCACCGTCAGCGGCCGGGTCGTGGACACCTGCGGCACCGGTGGCGACCGCAGCAACACCGTGAACATCTCCACGATGGCGGCGCTGGTCGTGGCTGGCGCCGGGGTGCCGGTCGTCAAGCACGGCAACCGCGCGGCCTCCTCGGCCTGCGGCTCGGCCGACCTGCTCGAGGAGCTCGGCGTCGCGGTCGACCTGCCGCCGGCTCTCGTGGCGCCGTGCCTGGAGCAGGCCGGGATCGCCTTCTGCTTCGCGCCGGTGTTCCACCCGGGGATGCGGCACGCCGCGGTGCCCCGCCGCGACCTCGGCGTCCCGACGGTGTTCAACGTGCTGGGGCCGCTGACCAACCCGGCCCGGCCGGCGGCGCAGGCGGTCGGGGTGTCCGACCCGCGGCTGGCGCCGGTCATGGCCGGGGTGCTGGCGGCCCGGGGGGTCTCGGCGCTGGTCTTCCGGGGTGACGACGGGCTGGACGAGCTGACGACCACGGGCACCTCCACGGTGTGGGTCGTGGCCGACGAGACGGTGTCGTCCGAGTCCTTCGACCCGGCCTCGCTGGGGATCGCGCGGGCCACGTTGGCGCAGCTGCGCGGGGCGGACGCGGCCTACAACGCCTCCGTCGCCCACGCGCTGCTGGCGGGGGAGCACGGGCCGGTGCGCGACGCGGTGCTGCTCAACGCGGCGGCGGCCATCGCGGCCTTCGAGGCCGGTCCGGGTTCGCTCGTCGAACGGCTGCGCGCCGGGTGGGACCGGGCGGCGGCGGCGCTGGACGGCGGCGACGCCCGCCGGCTGCTCGAGCGCTGGGTGACCGTCAGCCAGTCCCTGCGCTGATCTGCGCTGCGGAGGCGGGTGGCCGGGCCGCGGCGTGGCGGCCGCACAGCTGATCAGCCGGCGAGGTGGTCGCGGTAGCGGCCGGCCTTGACCTCGGCGAACTGGCCCGTCACGGCTCCAGGCCCAGGGAGAACGTCGCCTCGAGGTCGTGCTTGCTGTAGGCCTGGAACGCGATCAGCGTCTGGGTGGACAGCACGCCGTCGACCTTGTTCAGTCGGCCGGCGATCGCCTCGTGCAGGTCCTCGTGCCGACGCACCCGCACCATCGCGACCAGGTCGACGTCGCCGGCGACCGAGTAGACCTCGCTGACGCCCTCGAGGTCGGCGATGCGCTGGGCGACCTCGGGGATCTGGTCGACGGCGGCGGAGATGGTGACGATGGCGGTGATCACGTTCCGGAACCTATCCGCGCAGCACCTGGGCCACACTCCGGACGTGGACGTGATCGGGCAGACCGGGCGCGAGCGCCGGCCCCTGCCCGGATGGCTGGCCGACCGGGCGGTGCGGGTCGTGGGCGCGGCGGCCCTGCTGGTCACCGGCGCCGGGGTCGTCGCGGCCGCGCAGGGCGCGCCGGTCGTCGCAGCCACGCAGCAGCCGCCGCCGGTCAGCGTGGGCGTGGTCTTCGGCGGTGGGGACGTGCAGCGGCGGGGCGACGTGGGCACCGGCGCGCTGCAGCTCGTCGTCGTCAACCGGACCGCCCGACCGGCGCCCGTGCGGGCACTCACCCTGCTGGCGCCCGGCCTGGAGGTCCTTTCCGTCGAGCCGGGGGACTCCCCGCCGCTCGGGCCGTTCGCGCAGCGGGAGTACGTCGTGCGTTACGCCGTGTCGGACTGCCGGCGGCTGCAGCTGCCCGGGCGGGTCTCCGTCGGCCTGCGCGACCCCGACGCCGACCGCGTGAAGGTGATGACCGTCCCGCTGATGGATCCGACGGCGCCCGGCAACGGCGTGCCGTTCGCGCCGTGCCCGGTCACCGCTGCGCCGCTGTCGCTGGGGGTCCGGCCCGTCGGCGGCACCACGACCCGCACGCCGGGCGGTGCTCGCGGAGTGGTCCGGGTGGAGGTCCGCAACGGAGGTGCGCCGCTGCGGCTGCTCGAGCTGACGGCCGAGGTGCCCGGGGTGCTGTTCTCGCCGCTCGTGCCGGCCAACGGGATCTCGCTGCTGCAGGACGACCG
>JBKJQQ010000006.1:0-8018 GCA_046593875.1 Mycobacteriales bacterium
TCTGAACCCGGTGATGCGCCCTCTGGCGAGCGTGGCTCCTTGGTGGGTGCTGGTGGAGACCGTAGGGAGAAGGACCGGTAAGACGCGTCGCACACCGTTGGCTGTTGGCCGTCGTGACGCCAGCGGCATGTGGGTCGTGGCCGTACACGGTCGAGGTGCGGGGTGGGTGCTGAACGCGGAGGCAGCCGAGACGGTGCGCTACCGACACAGGCTGCGCTGGTCAACCGCCGCGACTCTTGTCCACAACTGGGATGACGCCACCGTGTCGACCATGGGCGCCTACGCCCGCTCGGGGCTGCATATCTCGGCTGACAACCCCCTTGTGGTCCAGTTCGCGCCCGTCGTTTAGGTGCCCCGTTCCTCGGTTGCGCGATGCGGCAGAAGCGGAAGTCGCGGTCCGGAGGTCTAACAGGCGACCTGAGTACCAGTCCCGGTCTTAGGGCAGGAGGTCGAGGTACTTTTTGCCTGCTGGCATCGCGTGGACCTGGGTCTTTATGGGGTGAGTGACGGGTTTCGAACCCGCGACAACCGGGATCACAACCCGGTGCTCTACCAGCTGAGCTACACCCACCATGGTGCGCGGCAGAGCATAACGGAGATCAGGCGGTGACCTGCCCGGCGATCTCCGCGGCCTGCTCGGTCGTCGGCCCCGGCTGTGGGACGAACATCGCGGCCCGGTAGTACCTCAGCTCTTGCACCGACTCCAGGATGTCGGCCAGCGCGCGGTGCCCACCGCCCTTCTTGGGGGCGTTGAAGTAGACCCGCGGGTACCACCGGCGGGCCAGCTCCTTGATCGAGCTCACGTCGACCATCCGGTAGTGCAGCCACTCGTCCAGCTCAGCCATGTCGCGGGTGAGGAAGCCGCGGTCGGTGCCGATCGAGTTGCCGCACAGGGGAGCCTTCTTCGGCTCGGGCACCCACTCCTTGATGTAGGCCAGCACCCGCTGCTCGGCCTCCTGCAGCGTGACCGTCGACGCGAGCACCTGGTCAGTCAGCCCGGACGACGCGTGCATCTCGCGGACGACGTCGGGCATCCGCGACATCTGCTCCTCCGTGGCGCCGATGACGACGTCCACGCCCTCGCCGAGGACGTTCAGCTCGGAGTCGGTGACCAGCGCGGCGACCTCGACGAGCAGGTCTGTCCCGAGGTCGAGCCCGGTCATCTCGCAGTCGATCCACACCAGCCGGTCGCTCATGCGGGAAGGCTACGTGGCTGGGATGCTCCGTCCCATGCGCTGGCACCGGTTCGCTCTGCTCCTCGCCCTCACCGGCTGCGCGGGCGGTCCGACCTGCTCGCTGATCGGCTGCGCATCCCAGCTGACCATCACGCTGCCCGCCGGCACGTCGTCCGGCACGGCGTGCGTCCGGGACGTCTGCACCTCCGAGGTCGTCGGCGGTGCACTGCTCGTCCCCCTGGGCCGCCGCGCCGACGGCGCCACCGCGCAGGTGACGGTGACGCTGGGCACCAGGACGTACGAGGGGGAGGTCGCGCTGCAGCGCACCCGGCCCAACGGCGAGAGCTGTCCACCCGTGTGCGTCAACGGCGCCGCCGTCCTCGAGGGCGACCGGGTGGTCACGGCTTAGGGTCCGGTCATGAGCAGCGACAAGGCAGCAGAGCTGGGCAAGGCCTACGCGATCGAGGGGCCGGCGCTCGAGCTGGGCTCGGTGGTCATCGAGGGTGAGCCGCACCCCGAGGCGCGGGTCCGCATGCCGCTGTCGATGCTGAACCGGCACGGCCTGGTCGCCGGTGCGACCGGCACCGGCAAGACCAAGACGCTGCAGCTGATGGCCGAGCAGCTGTCCACCGCGGGCGTCCCCGTCTTCCTCGCCGACATCAAGGGCGACGTCTCCGGCGTCGCCGCGCCGGGCCTCGTCAGCGACCGGGTGACCAAGCGCGCGGAGCAGACCGCCACGCAGTGGTCGCCGACCGGCTTCCCGGCGGAGTTCCTCGCGCTCGGGGGCCTCGGCAACGGGATCCCGGTCCGCGCCACGATGACGTCCTTCGGACCGGTGCTGCTGAGCAAGGTGCTGGGGCTCAACGACACCCAGGAGTCCAGCCTCGGGCTGGTCTTCCACTTCGCGGACAAGCACGGCCTGCCGCTGCTGGACCTCAAGGACCTGCGCGCGGTCATCAACCACCTGGTCAGCGACGAGGGCAAGCCCGACCTCAAGGAGCTCGGCGGGCTCTCGTCCGCGACCGCCGGAGTCATCCTGCGCGAGCTGATCGGGCTCGAGGACCAGGGCGGTGACGTCTTCTTCGGGGAGCCGGAGTTCGACACGAACGACCTGCTGCGCCTCGCGCCGGACGGCCGCGGCGTCCTGTCGGTGATGGGGCTGACCGCGGTGCAGGACAAGCCCAAGCTGTTCAGCACCTTCCTGATGTGGATGCTGGCCGACCTGTTCCACGACCTGCCCGAGGTCGGCGACGTGGACAAGCCCAAGCTCGTCTTCTTCTTCGACGAGGCGCACCTGCTGTTCGACGACGCGAGCGAGGCCTTCCTCGACGCGATCGCCCGCACCGTCCGGCTCATCCGCTCCAAGGGCGTCGGCGTCTTCTTCGTGACCCAGACCCCGAAGGATGTGCCCTCAGAAGTGCTTGCCCAGCTGGGCAACCGGGTGCAGCACGCCCTGCGCGCCTTCACCCCCGACGACGCCAAGGCGCTGAAGGCGACGGTCGGCACGTTCCCCGCGAGCGAGGTCTACGACCTGAGCGAGCTGCTCACCTCGATGGGCATCGGCGAGGCCGCCGTCACGATCCTGTCCGAGCGCGGTGCGCCCACCCCCGTGGCCTGGACCATGATGCGCCCGCCCGCCTCGCTGATGGCTCAGCTCGACCCGGCCGTCCAGACGCAGATGGTCGCGTCGTCCGACCTGGCCGACGACTACCGCGAGGTGCTGGACC
The DNA here is from genome assembly GCA_046593875.1 of Mycobacteriales bacterium. Lineage (GTDB taxonomy): Bacteria > Actinomycetota > Actinomycetes > Mycobacteriales > SCTD01 > SCTD01. The sequence continues at coordinate 2,903 of JBKJQQ010000006.1, forward strand.
GCGAGTCGGCGTACGAGATGCTCGCCGCCAAGCACGCGCCCGAGCCGGAGGAGGACTCGCCGGAGGAGGCCCCGACGCCCCGGCGGGCCGAGCCGCGCGAGGAGAAGAGCAAGGTGGCCGAGGTACTCGGCTCGCGGGCGTTCCGGAGCTTCGCCACCAGCGCCGGCCGGGAGATCGCGCGGTCGCTGTTCGGGACCGCGCCCCGCCGTCGTACGACCCGCCGCCGCTGACCCTCCGCTCCTCCGAAGGGGGAGCCGGACGGTCGTCGCGCCGGAACCAGCCGGAAACACGCAGGTCGCCTGACGGAAACCGCCGGTCCCTAGCGTCGAGGGCACGCCACGGACACCCCGGAGGACCCCCATGACGCACGCGGCCCCGCAGCAGCTCCACCCGCGCCCACCCGGCGACTTCGTGACCCGGGCCGCCGAGGCGGGCGTCGAGGTCACCAGCCCGCTGTCCATGGGCGCCCTGGTGGTCGACCTCGGCGCGTACGCCGTCACCCTCGACGGCGTCCCCCTCGAGCTCTCGCCGCGTCAGGTGGAGCTGCTCGCGCTGTTCCTGTCCGGACCGGGCCGGGTGTGGAGCCGCGAGCAGCTGCACTGGGTCTGCTGGGGCGACACCAGCCCCTCGCGCCGCGTCGACGTGCAGCTGTGCCGGCTGCGGGCGCGGACCGGACTGGACCTGTTCCGCAACGTGCGCGATCGCGGCTGGGCGCTGCGCCCCGTCGCGTAGCCCCGGCGGGTCTAGCGTGCCGGCGTGCACAACGACCCCACTTCGGAGCGCGTGGCCGCCCTCGAGCGGCAGGTCGCGGAGCTGACGGCCCGCCTCGAGCCCGAGCGGTACGACCGGCGCGCGCTGCTGCGGCGCGGCGGGGCGGTCCTGGCCGGGGCCGCGGGGGCGGCGGTCGCCCTACCCGGCGCCGCGTCCGCCGTCGAGGGCGACCCGGTGCTGGCCGGCCGGCCCAACGACGCGGCCACCCAGACCGCCCTGACCGGCGGCACTCCGGACGCGGCGACCCTGCGGCTGGGCAACCCGTCGCCGTCGGGCCCGTACGCCGCTCCCTCCCTCCGGCTCGAACCCGGGGCCGGCCCCGACGGCCTCGACCCGGCGCGCACCGCCGCCGGCGACCTGGCCTCCAGCGGCGACCTGCTCTGGTACGGCCATGTCCCGGGCGCCAGCGGCGCAGGCGTCGTGGGAGCCGTCTACACGAGCGCCTTCGCCAACCACCTGGAGCTGCTCGACGAGCCGCGCCGGGTGCTCGACACCCGCAGCGGCGGGGCCACGGACGAGAACGGCAACCCCAACGACCGTCGGACCCGTGTCGTGGCCGGCGACTTCGACACCGCCGGGCGGCTGTCCAGCGGCGCCTCGCTCGTGCTCGACCTGTCCGGGCTGCTCCGCTCGGGCGTCGCGGTCTTCGCCAACCTGACTGTCGTCGCGCCCACCGGCAGCGGCTTCCTCACCACCTACCCGACGCCTGCCGGAGCCCCTCGCGCGGACGGCCTGGACCGGCCGGCGACGTCCAGCCTCAACTACGTGCGGGGCACCCCGGCGCTGGCCAACTTCGCCCTCGTGCGTCTCGGCGCGGGCGCGCGGATCAGCGTCTACACGACGACGGCCACGCACGTGCTGCTCGACCTGACGGCGGTCAGCGTCGCCGATCCGTTCTCGCTGGTGCGCACCGCTGGCCAAGCAGGCCTGCGCCGCGCACAGTAGACACGGCCGCGCCCCTGGTGAGACTGATCGGCGCCAGGGACGCGGCTCACCACCGTCCTGTGCGCCCGGCAGGATTCGAACCTGCGACCAAGTGCTTAGAAGGCACCTGCTCTATCCCCTGAGCTACGAGCGCGTCGTGCCGGACGAGTCTGCCCGACCGGTGTCCAGCTCCGCGAGGAACCGCTGCACCCGCTCCAGGAGCAGCGCCGCGGCCGTCGGGTCGTGCTCGGCCAGGCTGCGGTCGGAGAACAGGTGCGCGCTGCCCGGGTAGAGGAACAGCTCCAGCTCGTCGACCGCCGCCGTCATCTCGCGGGCGTCCGGCACGTCGCCCCACTCGTCGTCCGCCATGACGTGGATCTGGCCGCGGACGCCCGCCGGCCAGGTCCCGCCGAACTCCGCCAGCGGGATCGCCGAGTGCAGGAGCAGGGCGCCGCGCGCACCCGGCCGGTTCATGGCGAGGTCCTGCGCGGGCATGCAGCCCATCGAGAAGCCGACGTGGACGAGGTCGGCCGGCAGGTCCTGCGCCAGCTGCGTGCCGCGGTCCTTCAGCACGTCGAAGCCGATCGTCCTGGCGTGGGCGACGCCCTCCTCGACGGTCGCGAAGGTCGCACCGTCGTAGAGGTCGTGCGCGTGGACCACGTGCCCGGCGGCACGCAGGTCATCGGCGAACGCCTGGATGCCGGTCGTGAACCCCTGGGCGTGGTGGAAGAGCAGGACCTCGGTCATGGCCAGGAACGTAGACCTGTCCACAGCCCCGTTCGCGTCCACAGCCTGGTCCCGCACGCCCCCGCACCAGGTGGGCCGTCGGCATCGTCGACCGGACCGGCGGACCTGCCGCCGGACGACCTAGGAGGTCCCCGTGCAAGAAGCGCTCATCACCGTCGCCGGCAACGTCGGCGCCGTCCCGCGCACCCGCGTCGTCGCCAGCGGCGCCGTCGTCACCGACTTCCGCATCGCCCACACCCCGCGCAAGGTGGACAAGGCCACGGGCGCGTGGAGCGACCAGCCGACCATCTGGTTCGGCGTCAGCTGCTGGCGCTCGCTCGCGGAGAACGTCGCCTCGTCCGTCAAGACCGGCGACCGGGTGGTTGTCAGCGGCCGGCTGCGGGCGCACGTCTGGAAGACCGAGCAGGGCGAGGAGCGCAGCGGTCTCGAGATCGACGCGCAGTCGATCGGCTTCGACCTGGCCCGCGGCAAGGCGGTGCAGGAGCGCAGCGCGCCGCTGGCCGTCACGACCGACCCGGGCGACCGGCCGCTCGAGGACCCCGAGGAGGAGCTCGACGACGACGAGCTCTCGCTCGGCGAGGTGGTCGGTCAGGCGGCCTGACCAGGGTCGGCGCGGCCGTGCGCCGGGGGTGCGCGGTCCGCGCCGGACGCGGCGCCGACGACCCGGGCCGGAGGCCTGCTCCCGTAGGCTCGAGACCATGCCGCAGTTCATCTACTCGATGCAGAAGGTCCGCAAAGCCGTCGGGGACAAGGTGATCCTCGACGACGTGACGCTCGCGTTCTATCCCGGCGCGAAGATCGGCGTCCTCGGCCCGAACGGCGCCGGCAAGTCGACCGTGCTGAAGATGATGGCCGGCCTGGACCAGCCGTCGAACGGTGACGCGAAGCTCACGCCGGGCTACAGCGTCGGCATCCTCATGCAGGAGCCGGTGCTCGACGAGACCAAGAACGTCCTCGAGAACGTGCAGGAGGGCGTCAAGGCCATCCGCGACGTCATCCTGCGCTACGAGGAGCTCAACGAGAAGATGGGCGCGCCCGACGCCGACTTCGAGAAGATCCTCGAGGAGCAGCAGCCGCTGCTCGACCAGATCGAGGCGGCCGACGCCTGGGAGATCGACAGCAAGATCGAGCAGGCCATGGACGCGCTCCGCGTCCCGCCGGGCGACGCCGACGTCAGCGTGCTGTCCGGTGGCGAGAAGCGCCGCGTCGCGCTGTGCAAGCTGCTGCTCGAGGCGCCCGACCTGCTGCTGCTGGACGAGCCCACCAACCACCTCGATGCCGAGTCGGTGCTGTGGCTGGAGAAGCACCTGTCGCAGTACGCCGGCGCCGTGCTCGCCGTCACCCACGACCGCTACTTCCTCGACAACGTCGCCGAGTGGATCCTCGAGCTCGACCGCGGCCGCGCCTACCCCTACGAGGGCAACTACTCGACGTACCTGGAGAAGAAGGGGCAGCGGCTCGAGGTCCAGGGCAAGAAGGACGCGAAGCTTGCCATGCGACTCAAGGACGAGCTCGAATGGGTCAGGCAGAACGCCAAGGGCCGCCAGACCAAGAGCAAGAGCCGCCTCGCGCGCTATGAGGAGATGGCTGCCGAGGCCGAGAAGACCAGGAAGCTCGACTTCGAGGAGATCCAGATCCCGGCCGGACCTCGACTGGGGTCGGTCGTCATCGAGGCCAAGGACCTGAGCAAGGGCTTTGGTGACCGCGTCCTGATCGACGATTTGTCCTTCACCATGCCGCGCGGCGGCATCGTCGGGATCATCGGCCCGAACGGAGTCGGTAAGACCACGCTGTTCAAGACGATCGTCGGTTTCGAGAAGGCCGACGACGGCGAGGTGCGGGTCGGGGAGACCGTCAAGCTCTCATACGTGGACCAGAACCGATCGTTGCTCGACCCCGTGAAGACGGTGTGGGAAGCCGTGTCCGAGGGCCTCGACTACATCCAGGTCGGCCAGCAGGAGATGCCGTCCCGGGCCTACATCGGCGCCTTCGGCTTCAAGGGCCCCGACCAGCAGAAGCCCACGGGCGTGCTGTCGGGTGGAGAGCGCAACCGCCTCAACCTGGCACTCACCCTCAAGGAGGGCGGCAACGTCCTGCTGCTCGATGAGCCGACGAACGACCTCGACGTGGAAACCCTCGGCTCGCTCGAGAACGCACTCCTCGAGTTCCCCGGCTGCGCCGTCGTGATCTCCCACGATCGGTGGTTCCTCGACCGGGTGGCGACCCACATCCTGGCGTGGGAGGGCGACGAGGCGAACCCCGCGAAGTGGTACTGGTTCGAGGGCAACTTCGAGTCGTACGAGAAGAACAAGATCGAGCGGATGGGCCACGACGCGGCCAGGCCGCACCGGGTGACGCACCGCAAGCTCCGGCGTGACTGACGAACCCGTCGCCAGCCCCGAGCTCGACGAGCCCGCAGCGCCAGCGACAGATCCCCAGCCCACGGCCAAGCCGAAGCATCACCGCTCCTTCCTCAAGGAGCTGCCGTTCCTGCTCGCCATCGCGCTCGTGCTCACGGTCCTGCTCCGTCTGTTCATCGTGCAGGCGTTTTTCATCCCCTCCGGGTCGATGGAACAGACGCTGATGATCAACGACCGGGTGGTGGTCAACAAGATCCCGTACCTCTACCGCGAGCCGCACCGGGGCGAGATTGTCGTCTTCAACGGGCTCGACA
>JBKJQQ010000052.1:0-5059 GCA_046593875.1 Mycobacteriales bacterium
CGACCTGCGGCGGTCCGACGTGCTGGTCCAGCCAGTCGCGCAGCGGCACCACCTGCCGCCAGGCGGCGGCCACCCGCTCACCGCACTCCGGCTCGTGCAGCCACGCGGCCGGCTCGAAGGACCGGCCGACGGCAAGCGTCTTGTGGTGCAGCAGGTCAGCCCGCGGGTGGTCGAGTGCGTACGGCTTGGGCAGCCGCTTGTAGCGCTCGCCCAGGAGGTCCCACCCCGGCAGGCCGTCGAGCAGCCCCGAGAGCTGTCCTCCCAGCCGGTCGTCGCCGACGGTCGCACGAAGCCGCTGGCCCTGGTCGGTCGTGGTGTGCCAGTAGCCGCCGCCGACGAACAGCCCGTCCGCGGACAGCTGCACGTACAGCGCGCCCAGACCGTCGCCCTGCACGACGGCCGCGGCGTGGTCCTTGTACGGCGTCTTGTCCTTGGAGAAGCGGACGTCGCGGTAGGGCCGGAAGAGCTTGGCCACGCCGAACTCCGGCGCGAGCTGCGCGAGCAGGCCCTCCATCGGCGCCTTGACCATGCCGTCGTAGGTCGATTTGTGGTCGGTCCAGTACGCCTTGGTGTTGTCGGCGCGCAGCCCCTCGTAGAAGATCAGCGCCTGCTCGGGGAAGCCGGTGAACATCAGCTCTCCCGCAGGTCGGTGTGGAAGCGGACCTGCCGCTCCACCGCCGCCCCGGTGTCCAGCCCTCGCACGGAACCGTCCAGCTCCCAGCCGGATCCGGTCAGGAAGCCCCGCGTCGCCGGGTCGCGTTCCCACGACCAGGCCACGGCGGTGGCGAAGCCGTCGGCCCGCCATGACTCGACGCTGGCCGCCACCAGCCGGGAGGCGTGCCCTCGCCGCCCCCACCGGGGCTCCACCAGCAGCGTCAGCAGCTCCACGGCCTCGTCACCAGGACCGGATGCGGCGAAGCCCACCAGCTCGTCGCGCTCGAACGCCACGAGCAGCCGGTGCTGCGGCGTCGGCGGCGACTCGACCGCCCCTAGCCAGAGCGCCGCCGCCTTGACCTCCGGCACGTCCAGGGCGGAGGCCGGGAGCAGGTCCGCGTACGCCGTCCGCCACGTGCTCAGCTGCACCCGCGCCACCCGCTCGGCGTCCTGCGGCCGAGCGGGGCGCACGCTGACGTCGGCCACGCAGCGAGCCTAGGGTCCCCAGTGGAGGACAGCAGCCGACCCGCAGGAGGAGCGCATGGCGATCGCGACCGTCAACCCGACGACCGGGCAGGTGCTGAAGACGTTCGAGCCGCTCAACGACGCCGAGGTCGAGGACCGGCTCGCCCGGGCTGCCGCGGCGTTCCGGAGCTACCGGCGGACGTCCTTCGCCGACCGGGCCGGCTGGATGCGTGCCGCCGCGGACGTCCTGGACGCAGAGGCCGACACGCTGGCCGAGCTCATGACGACCGAGATGGGCAAGACGCTCAAGGCGGCCAAGGCCGAGGTCGGCAAGTGTGCTGCCGGCTGCCGCTACTACGCCGAGCACGCCGAGAAGATGCTCGCGGCGCAGCCCGTCGATGCGAAGGCGGTCGGGGCGAGCAAGGCGTACGTCCACTGGCAGCCGCTCGGCCCCGTGCTCGCGGTCATGCCGTGGAACTTCCCGATGTGGCAGGCGATGCGCTTCGCCGCACCGGCGCTGATGGCCGGCAACGTCGGCCTGCGCAAGCACGCCAGCAACGTGCCGCAGACGGCGCTGTTCCTCGAGGAGCTGTTCCGTCGCGCGGGCTTCCCGGCCGACGTCTTCCAGACGCTGCTGGTCGGCGTCGACCAGGTGGAGCGCATCCTGCGCGACGACCGCGTCGCCGCCGCGACCCTGACCGGCAGCACCCCCGCGGGCCGGGCCGTCGCGAGCATCGCGGGCGACGCGCTCAAGCCGACCGTGCTCGAGCTCGGCGGCAGCGACCCGTTCGTCGTCATGCCGTCGGCTGACCTCGAGAAAGCCGCCGCCACCGCGACGACCGCCCGGTGCCAGAACAACGGCCAGAGCTGCATCGCGGCGAAGCGCTTCATCGTCCATGCGGACGTGGCGGAGCGGTTCACGCAGCTCTTCGCCCGCGCCATGGGCGCTCTCGTCGTCGGCGATCCGACAGACCCCGCCACCGACGTCGGACCGCTCGCGACCGAGCAGGGCCGCACCGACGTCCAGGAGCTGGTCCACGACGCCGTGGCCAAGGGCGCGACCGTCCTGGTCGGCGGCACCGTGCCAGACGGGCCCGGCTGGTTCTACCCGCCGACCCTGCTGACCGGCATCACCAAGGACATGCGGATGTACGCCGAGGAGGTCTTCGGGCCGGTCGCGCAGCTGCACGTCGTCGCCGACCTCGACGCGGCGCTGGAGCTCGCCAACGACACGGAGTTCGGCCTCGGCAGCAACGCCTGGACGAACGACCCGGCCGAGCAGGAGCGGTTCGCGCTCGAGCTCGAGGCCGGCATGGTCTTCATCAACGGGATGACCGCCTCCTACCCCGAGCTGCCCTTCGGCGGGATCGGGACCAGCGGCTACGGCCGCGAGCTGTCCGACCTCGGCATCCGGGAGTTCTGCAACGCCAAGACGGTCTGGGTGGGACCGGTCTAGGGGTGGACCTCCGCACCGCCCGGCGGATCGCCCTGGCCGCACAGGGTTTCGCCGAACCGCGACCGACCGGCTCGGTCGACCGCCGGCACCTCAAGCGCGTCGTCGGCCGCAACGGGCTCCTGCAGATCGACAGCGTCAACGTCTTCGAGCGCGCGCACCTCCTGCCGCTCTTCAGCCGCCTCGGGCCGTACGCCCGCGAGCTCCTGCCGCGCGCCGCCTACGTCCATCGCGATCTGTTCGAGTACTGGGGGCACGAGGCGTCGCTGCTGCCGGTGACGACCCAGCCGCTGCTGCGCTGGCGGATGGCGCGGGCCGAGTCCGGCGCCGCGGGCTGGGGTCGCACCGTGCAGGTGAAGCGCGAGCACCCGGAGTTCGTCGAGCACCTGGTGCAGCGCATCCGGGACGAGGGTCCGTCCAGCGCCGGCGACCTGCACGACGGAGCGGCGCCGGTCGGTCCGTGGTGGGACTGGTCGCTGACGAAGACCGCTTTGGAGCACCTGTTCTGGAGCGGTCGCGTCACCACTGCCTCTCGGCGCGGCTTCGAGCGCGTCTACGACCTGGCCGAGCGCGTGCTGCCGCCCGCCGTCCTCGCGGCACCGACGCCCTGCGAGTCGGACGCCCAGCGCGAGCTCGTCCGGATCGCCGCCCGGGCGCACGGCGTCGCGACCGAGACCGATCTACGCGACTACTTCCGGCTGGGTGTGGCCGACGCCCGGACGGCGGTGCGCGACCTCGTCGACGCAGGCGAGCTGCAGCCCGTTGAGGTCGAGGGGTGGGGCAAGCCGGCGTACCTCTGGCCCGGCAGCCGCGTCCCGCGCAGGGTGACCGCGAGCGCGCTGCTGTCGCCGTTCGACCCGCTGGTGTGGGAGCGGTCGCGGACGAGCCGGCTGTTCGGGTTCGACTACCGCATCGAGATCTACGTGCCGGCCGCCAAGCGCACCTACGGCTACTACGTGCTGCCGTTCCTGCACGACGAGGCGCTGCGGGCCCGCGTCGACCTGAAGTCCGATCGCAAGCAGGGCGTCCTCCGCGTGCTCGCCTCGTGGCTCGAGCCGGGCAGCGACCCGGTCGACACGGCGAGCGCGCTCGCCGCCGAGCTGCGCACTGCGGCGTCCTGGCAGGGTCTGTCGGACGTCGTCGTGGAGCCGCGAGGTGACCTCGCCGCCGTGCTGTCCGTCGCTGTGACGTGAGCCACGTCCGCGTGGGACGCTGCGGCATGACCTGGGACTACGTGGTGGTGGGGGCCGGCACCGCCGGCTGCGTGCTGGCGGCGAGGCTGACCGAGGACCCGGCGGTGCGGGTGCTGCTGCTGGAGGCGGGTGACCGCGACACCGCCCGCGAGATCGGCATCCCTGCAGCCTTCTCGAAGACCTTCAAGACCAAGGACGACTGGGACTACAGCACCGAGCCCGAGGCCGGGTGCGACGACCGCGCGATGTACTGGCCGCGCGGCAAGGTCCTCGGCGGCTGCTCGTCGATCAACGCCATGATCTACATCCGCGGGGCGCGGGCCGACTACGACGGCTGGCGTGACGAGGGCTGCGAGGGCTGGGGCTACGACGACGTCCTGCCGTACTTCCGCCGCTCGGAGGACAACAGCCGGGGTGCGGACGCCTTCCACGGCACCGGCGGCCCGCTCGCCGTCTCCGACCTGCGCGACCCGAGCCCGCTCACCGCCGACTACCTCGACGCCTGCGCGGCTGCGGGCCTGCAGCGCAACCCGGACTTCAACGGCGCCCAGCAGGAGGGCGTCGGCACCTACCAGGTCAACCAGCGCCGCGGGAAGCGGGCGAGCGCCGCAGCGTCCTTCCTCCGCCCGGCTCGCAAGCGCCCGAACCTCGAGGTGCGGACCTTCGCGCAGGCCACCCGCGTCGTCGTCGAGAGCGGTCGCGCGGTCGGCGTCGAGGTTGACCTCGGTGGTCGCCGCGAGGTCTTCCGGGCCTCCCGCGAGGTCGTGCTGTGCGGGGGAGCGGTGAACACCCCGCAGCTGCTGCTGCTGTCGGGCATCGGCCCGGCCGACGAGCTGCGGGCGCTGGGCATCGACGTCGTCGTCGACTCGCCGCGGGTCGGCAAGGGCATGCAGGACCACCTGGCCGTCAGTGCCGTCTACGCGGCCAACGCCCCCATCAGCTACTTCGGCGCGGACAAGAAGCCGGCCGTGCTGCTGAGGTACCTGCTGGCGCGCAAGGGGCCGTTCAGCTCCAACATCGCCGAGGCCGGCGGCTTCGTCCGCACCCGTTCCGACCTGCCCGGCCCCGATCTGCAGCTGCTCTTCGGCCCGGCGATGTTCATGGCGCACGGCCTCGAGGAGGCCCCCGGGCACGGGTTCTCACTCGGGCCGTACCTGCTCCGACCGCAGAGCCGCGGCAGCATCACGCTGCGCTCGGCCGACCCGCTGGCCAAGCCCGTCGTGCGGGCGAACTACCTGTCCGAGACGGCCGACCTCGACGTCCTCGTCGAGGGCATGCGGCTCACCCTGGACAT
>JBKJQQ010000093.1:0-3874 GCA_046593875.1 Mycobacteriales bacterium
GACGGGCCGGCCGCCCATGGCGTAGACGTCGGACAGGGCGTTGGCCGCGGCGATGCGGCCCCAGTCGTAGGCGCTGTCGACGACGGGGGTGAAGAAGTCGGCGGTGGCGACGACGGCAGTGCGCTCGTCGATCCGGACGACGGCCGCGTCGTCGCCGTCGTCGAGCCCGACCAGCAGGTCGGGGGAGGTGTGGCCGGTGAGGCCCCGGACGACCTCCTCGAGCTCACCGGGCGGGATCTTGCAGGCGCAGCCGCCTCCGGACGCGAACTGGGTCAGACGGATCACGTCACGACCTTAGGCCGACCGTGCTCGTCGAGCCCGCGGGCCGCCCAGTAGGCGTCGACCATGGACCGCAGCCGCTCGGGGGGCAGGCCCACCGTGCGTCCCGAGGCGAGCTCGACCTCTTCGCTCAAGAAGCGGTCGGGCAGCCAGTCGTCCTCGGGCTGCCACCCCTCGCGCAGGTTGTAGGCGCGCTTCAGCAGCACGATCCGCTGCGCCGTGGCGCGCAGCTCGGCCTCGTCGACGTCCCAGCCGGTGACCGCCGACAGCAGCGCGGCCCACTCCGCGAACGGCTCGTCGAACACCCCTCGCAGGAAGCGGCACAGGATCAGCGAGTCCATCACCGCGCTCCGGTCCTCGGCCTCGATCGCGCCGCGCACGTGCTCCAGACCCCCGGCCGTGCGGTCGAGATCGCCGGACAGGTCGGCCTCGTAGGCACCGGAGCGGTTGTGGTCGGCGCCGCGCGCGTTTACCGCAAGACCGAGCGCCATGGCCTGCATGGTGCGGGGCTCGTAGCCGGGCAGCTCCAGCCCCTTGACCTGCGCGGCGTACTGCTCGCTGCCCTGGCCCGTCTGCCGGGCTGCAGCGCGCGAGCCCAGGGCCAGCAGCGGTCCGAGGCCCTCGCCGGAGCCGATCTCGCGCAGGGCCCGCAGCAGGGCGTCCCCGCTGCCGAAGCGCAACCAGGGGGCGTCGAGCAGGCCGCGCTCGGCGCACTCCATGGCCCACGCGACCGTCCCGCCGGCGGAGATGGTGTCGATGCCGAGGTCGTCGCACAGGGCGGTGGCCGCGAGCACCGCCTCGGCATCGGCGATCCCGCACAGCGAGCCCAGCGCGCTGATGCTCTGGTACTCCATCCGGACGGTCCGGCCACCCGCGTCCTTGACGCCGTGCTCGCAGCCGATGGTGCAGGACGCGCAGGAGCTGCGCACGGTCGGCCGAGGCACGGCGAGCTGGGCGGCGCCGTCGAAGGCGGCGTCCTGGAAGTTGCGGGTGGGCAGCGTGCTCAGGGCGTTGAAGGCCAGGACGTTGGCCATCGTCCCGAGCTCGCGGTACTTGTGCGTCGCCCGTCCAAGAGACCGCTCGCGCAGGTCGCGCGCCGCTGCCAGGACGGCGTCCGGGTGCGCGGGCGCCACCTTGGTCACCGCGTGCACGGCCAGCGCCTTGACGTGCTTGGCGCCCATCACGGCGCCCAGCCCGCCGCGTCCGGCGTGCCGCCCGTCGTGGCTGACGGTCGCGAACCGCACGCCCCGCTCGCCGGCCGTGCCGATGGAGGCGACCCGCCAGCCGGCGCCCAGCGCCTGCGCCACCCCCGCCTCGGCCTCGGCTGCGGTGCGCCCCCACTGCGGCGCAGCGTCCAGCACCTGCACGCCGTCGGGGCCCACGGCGACGGTGACGGGGGAGGCCGCCCGGCCGACGAGCACGATCGCGTCGTGGCCGGTGAGCTTGCCCGCGATGGCGAAGTGGCTGCTGGCCAGGGCATCGGTGAGCAGGCCGGTCAGCGGCGACTTCGCCACCACGGCGAACTTCGCGCTGGTCGTGAGAGGCGTCCCGACCAGCGGGGAGAACACGAACGCGAGCGGTGCCTCGGGGGACAGCGGCTCGACGCCCGGGGGGCTGAGCTCGTGCAGCAGCCACGCCCCGAGACCGGCGCCGCCGAGGTGGTCGCGCAGCACCTGCTCCGGCAGCGGGAGGGCGCCGCTGGAGCCGTCCGTCACGTCGATGACCAGCGCCCGGCCGAAGTAGCCCCCCGGCCCGTCAACCACCGGCGTCTGCCGACAGGAACGTCACGACATCGGCTTGTGCCAGCGGGGTCTCGACGTCGCGCACCACTGCGTCGCCGTTGACGGCAGCGAGCAGGTGCTGGTCGAGCACCAGGCCGACGGCCTGCGCAGCGGCACCGAGCGTGGCCGCGTGGACGGTCCTGGCGCCCGTCCCGGCGAGGGCGCCGAAGCCCTGCACCTGCACCTCGGGCGGCGGCCGCCGGCGTGCGGTCTCGTACTCGTGCCGGTCGTTCACGCCGTTGATGGAGGCCAGCATCGGGTCGGCGCGCGCGAGCCGGGCGTCGCGCAACAGCGCCGGCTCGTCGAGGACGGTGACGTCCGCGTCCTCGAACAGGTGGCCCACCCGCGCGCGGTCCTGCGCGAGCAGCGCGCGCGCCCGGGGGGCCAGAGCGGTCCGGTAGGCGGCGGCCAGCGGCTGGCGGAAGCCGCGGACGACGGGCAGGGCGACATCGCCGGCCCCCAGGCCGCGGACGACGGCGCGCACGAAGGCGGGGTGCAGCAGGGGGAGGTCGGTCGCGCACACGAAGGCGCTGTCGTGCCGGTCGGCCAGCGCCTCCAGACCGGTGGCCAGGCCCTGCAGCGGGCCGCGCCCCTCGTCGACGTCGTCCACGAGCTCGACGGTCGCCGGCAGGGCCGGCAGGGCCTGCCCCGGAGCGCGGACCACGACCACCGTGCCGTCGACACCCCGCGCCACCAGCCCCACGACCCGGCGCAGCAGGGTCGAGCCATGCCACTCCAAGCCCGCCTTGGGCTCGCCCATGCGGGTCGAGCGCCCACCGGCGAGGACCACCGCACCGGTCGCTGCCACCCGGTCGAGGCTACGGCGCTGCCCTCGTGGCGCCGGCCGGAGGATGCGCTGGCAGGCTGTGGCGCTCACCGAACCGCTGCTGAAGGAGTCCCCCGTGCTCGACCTGACCGGTACCTCGTCCGTCGTCACCGGCGGCGCCTCCGGCCTCGGCGAGGCCACCGTGCGCGCCCTGGCCGCCCGCGGCGCCTCCGTCGTCGTCGTCGACCTGCAGGACGAGAAGGGCGAGGCGGTCGCGAAGGCGGTCGGCGGCGGCTACGTCCGCGCCGACGTCACGGACCCCGAGCAGGTCATCGCCGCGATCGCGGCGGCCGAGGAGCACGGCCCGCTGCGGACGCTGGTCACTGCCGCCGGCATCGGCTGGGCGAGCCGCACCATCGGCCGGGACGGGACGTACGACTCCGCGCACGACCTCGGCGCCTTCTCCAAGGTGCTGGCCGTGAACCTGATCGGCACCTTCAACTGCGTCCGGCTCGCGGCCACGGCCATGTCGCGGCACGACGCGGTCGACGCCGACGGGCAGAAGGGCTCCATCGTCACGATGGCGTCGGTCGCCGCCTTCGACGGGCAGATCGGCCAGGCCGCCTACTCCGCGAGCAAGGGCGGTGTCGTCGGCATGACCCTGCCGGTCGCGCGCGACCTGTCCGCCGCCGGCATCCGGCTGAACTGCGTCGCCCCCGGCCTCATCGACACGCCCATCTACGGCGAGGGCGAGGCGTCGGAGGCGTTCAAGGCGCAGCTCGGCGCGAACGTGCTGTTCCCCAAGCGGCTCGGGACCTCCGCGGAGCTCGCCTCGATGGTGGTGGAGCTGCTGCTGAACAGCTACGCCAACGGCGAGGTCGTCCGTGTCGACGGCGGCATCCGGATGCCCCCCAAGTAGCGTCCGGAGTCTCGCGCCGGTCCGCCGGCGCCGAGGGAGGCGTACGCGTTCCTGGTGGGCGCCCCGGTCTTCAACACCGGTGAGCGGCGGCATCCGTCGCTGGCGGGTTCGATTCCCGTCCGCCTCCGC
>JBKJQQ010000111.1:0-6143 GCA_046593875.1 Mycobacteriales bacterium
ACGACGGCGAGCACCCCGCTGACCAGCGAGAGCGTCCCGTAGCCCGCGGCGGCCACCACCAGACCGCTGGACAGCCCGCCGGTCGCTCCGGCGATCGCGACGGCCACGTCGACGCGGCCCTGGACACGGGCCCGCCCCTCGAGCGGCACGGCGCCGGCCAGCAGGGTCGTCCCGCCGAGCAGGCCGAGGTTCCAGCCCAGGCCGAGCAGGACCAGGGCCAGCGCCAGGCCGACGAGCGACGCGCCCGGGACGGTTGCGCCGAGCACTCCTGCGCCGAGCAGGGCCGCCCCGCCGGCGGCGATGACCGGCCGGCTGCCGAAGCGGTCGGCCAGCCGCCCGGTCAGCGGGGAGGGCAGGAACATCGCCGCGATGTGCAGCCCGATGACCATGCCGGTCGCGCCGAGGCCGTGGCCGTGGTCGCGCATGTGGATCGGGGTGCCGGTCATGACGGCCACCATCGCCAGCTGGGTGGCGACCATCGTCAGACCGCCCAGGCGCACCGCGGTCCGGTCGAGGACACCGACCGCGGCGGGGGAGCCGGAGCGCTCGACCTCGCTGGCGGCCAGGGCGCGAGCGGTGAGCAGCGGGTCCGGGCGCAGGAGCACGAGCAGGAAGACCGCAGCGGCGGCGTAGGCGGCCGAGGCCAGCAGGAACGGACCGGCCAGCCGCGGGATGCCCCAGTTCTGAGCGAGCACGCCCATCGGCGCGACGAGGTTCGGCCCGGCGACCGCCCCGACGGTGGTCGCCACGAGGATCGTGCTCATCGCCGAGCCGCGGCGGTCGTCGGCGGCGAGGTCACCGCCGGCGTAGCGAGCCTGCAGGTTCGTCGCGGTCCCCGCGCCGTAGACGAGCAGGCTGAGCAGCAGCAGCGGTGCGCTGGCCAGGACCGCCGCCAGGACGATGCCGGCGCCGCCCAGCGCGCCGAGCAGGTAGCCCACGGCGAGACCGCCGCGACGCCCGTGCCTCTCGCTGATGCTGCCGACGAGCATCGCCGTGGCGGCCGAACCGAGGGTGAACAGCGCGACGGGCAGCCCGGACAGCTCGGTGGACCCCAGCACGTCCTCGGCGAGCAGCGCGCCGACGGTGATGCCCGCGCCGAGGCCGGCGCCCCCGAGCACCTGCGAGCCGACCAGGATCCGCAGGCTCCGCCGCTGCAGCTGCCCCCGGTCGACCGGACCCGCCGCGATCGCGCTGGTCGCTGTCATGCGCTCCCCCCGAGGACGGCCTGACGCTACGCCGAGCGGCGCGCTACGTTCCGCGCCTCGAGCCGGAGGGGGCGTCATGGGGATCTGGGTGGAGCAGGTGGTCCCGCGGATCACGAACAAGACGCTGGACACGGCGCTGGTGCGCGAGGTGCGGGAGCGGGTGTGCTCAGGCCTGTCCGGTGAGGTCGTCGAGCTCGGCTTCGGCTCGGGCCTGAACGTCCCGCACTACCCGCCGGCGGTCACCCGGGTCGCGGCGGTGGAGCCCTCCGACCTCGGCTGGCGCCTCGCAGGGGAGCGGCTGTCCGCGGCGACCGTGCCCGTGCAGCGGTCCGGGCTGGACGGCCAGGCGCTGCCCTTCGCCGACGACAGCTTCGATGCCGCGCTGTCGACCTTCACGCTGTGCACGATCCCGGACGTGGCTGCGGCGCTGCGGGAGGTGCGGCGTGTGCTGCGACCCGGCGGGGCCCTGCACTTCGTCGAGCACGGTCGCGCGCCGGACGAGTCCGTCCACCGATGGCAGCGCCGGCTGGAGCCGGTCAACAAGCGGATCGCCGGCGGCTGCCACCTGGCGCGGCCCATCGACGCGCTGCTCACCGGGGCCGGCTTCACGATCACGCAGCTGGACCGCTCCTACCTGCCCAAGGAGCCACGCGCCTTCGCCGCGCTGTACGAGGGCGTCGCGGCGTCCTGACGGCCCCGGACAGCACGACGCCGCCGCGTCCCGGAGGAGGCGGCGGCGTCGAGCGCAGGTGTGCTGCGTCAGTAGACGCGGCGGCGGGTGCCGCCCAGCGGGACCAGGTTCACGACCAGGCCCACGACCAGCAGGATGATGCCGATCGTCGTGAGGATGGACGGCCCGACGAGCAGACCGATGAGCAGCAGGATCAGACCGAGGACGATCATGTCGGGCTCCTTCAGGTGGGGGTCACGCTCCGTGCGGCTGTTGTCCCCCGTCGGTGATCCCCTACGCGTCCCCATCCCGAAGATCCGGAGATGTCCGGTTCTCGGCGCGCAGGACCGCGAGGTCGTGCAGCTGGGCGGAGAGCCACCGGCGCACGTCGTTGTGGCGCACCACGGCGGCGGCGTGCATGCGCCGCTCGTGCCGCAGCCCCGGGTCCATCGTCAGCGCCTCGTGCAGCGCATCGGCCTGCTGCGCGATGTCGAACGGGTGCAGCGTGACCGCGAAGCGCCCGAGCTCGTCGTGCGCCCCGGTCGCCTCGGACAGCGCGAGCACCATGTCGCGCTCGTTGACGACGACCGCCTCCTTGGCGACCAGGTTCATGCCGTCGGCCACGGCGTTGACGACGAGCACGTCGCACCGGCGGTAGGCGGCGGTGGCCAGCGCCATGTCCGAGGCCAGCCGCAGGTCGACCGGCTGCCAGTCACCGGTCCCGTAGCGCGCGTTGACCGAGGTGGCGGCGGCGCCGATCTCGGCCAGGTAGGCGGCGTACTCCGGGACGTCCTGCCGGCTGGGCTGCAGGAGCGCGAGGAACTGCACCTTGCCGTGCAGCTCGGGGTGCTCGCTGAGCATGAGGTCGTAGGCGGTGAAGCCGCGCACGATGTTCTTGCTCGGGTCGGTGCGGTCCACCCGGAGCAGCAGCTGACCACCGGCCAGGCGCTCGTCGAGGGCGGCCAGGTGCTCGTCGCTCGCGTCGGTGTGCGCGATCGCCTCGAGCGCCTCGACGTCGATGCTGATCGGGTAGACGCGGACCAGCACGCGGCGGCCGGCGGTCTGGACGCTCATCGCCTTCATGTCGACCGGCAGGCCGAGCAGCTCCTGCGCGCAGAGCACGAACGCGCGGGCGTCGGCGCGGGTGTGGAAGGCCACCACGTCGCAGCCGAGCAGGCCGATGAGCAGCTGCTCGCGAACCTCGGGCGGCAGCACCCGCCAGGCGTCCGGTCCCGGCCAGGGGATGTGCACGAAGTGGCTGAGCACCGCGTCCGGGCAGCGCTGCCGGACGAGGTCGCCGACGAGGTAGAAGTGGTAGTCGTGCAGCAGGACGACGGCCTGGCCACCGGCCTTCTCGACCTGCTCGACGACCGCGTCCGCGGCGATCGCGTTCGCCACGACGTAGCCGTCGTCCCACGCCGCCCGCTCGTCGCGGCCGATCGAGGGGCTGGACTTCAGGTCGTGCAGCCGGTGCTGGACGAACCACAGCAGCGGGTTGGCGACGACGCCGTAGAAGGGGTCGTGCACCTCCTCGGGCACGTCGACCAGCCGGACCGCGACCTCGCGCCCGGCGCGCTCGCCGTCGGCGAGCACCCGCGGGTCGCCGTCCAGCGCCAGCCGCAGCGGGGCGTCGCCCGACTCGCGCGCGAGCTGCCCCTCGTCGACGCCGCTCGCGACGCAGACCCAGACGACGTGCTCCAGGTGGGCGGCCAGTCCGGACAGGGCGGTGACCAGGCCGCCCGCGCCGCGGCTGGCGGTGCGCTCGCCGGTGACGGGGTCGTGCCCGAACGACAGCGGGCCGCGGTGGGAGAGCAGGACGACGGGCAGGTCGACGTCGAGGGGGCTTGCGGGGTGCACGTGGCCAGTCTCCCCGTCCTGTCATCGTCGACCCGCCGCCACCCCCTGCAGGACGAGCCCGGACAGCACGAGCAGCGCTCCGACGACGCCGGCGGTCGCGAGCCGTTCGTCGAGCAGCCCCACGCCCAGGGCGGTCGCGACCAGCGGCTCGGCCAGCACCAGCGTCGTGACCGGCCCCGCGGGCAGCAGCGCCAGCCCGCGACCGAACAGCACGTACGCCAGCGTCGTGGTCACCAGGCCGAGGTACGCGGCGAGCGCGACGCCGCCGGGACCGCCCAGCCAGCCCAGCGGCTGGGTGGCCAGCACCGGCAGCAGCAGCACGCCCCCGAGGCCGAAGGCCGACGCCATGACCTCGGACGACAGTGCGCCGCCGGTCATCAGGTGCTTGGCGGCGACCGTGTAGGCGGCGTAGCCGAAGCCGGACAGCAGCGCGAGCAGCACGCCGAGCGGCTCGAGGTCGCCGCCGGTGCCGGACAGCAGCGCAAGCCCGGCGATGCAGAGCGCCGTGGCCGCCACCCAGGCCCGCTCGGGGCGCTCGCGCAGCAGGACGGCCGCGAGCAGCCCGGCGAAGACGGGCCCGCTGCCGATGGTGACCAGCGTCCCGAGCGCGACGCCGGTGCGGTCGACGGCGGCGAAGAAGCAGAGCTGGTAGAGCGCGGTGCACGCTCCGGCGGCCAGCCCCGCGCGGGTGCGCCACAGCCGCACGGCGCCGGCGGTGCGGCCGCCGAGCAGGGGCAGCACGAGCAGCAGCGCGAGCCCGCCGACGGCGAGCCGCACGGCACCGACGCCGAGCGGGGTGGTGCTGTCCGGGCCGAGCGCCTGCGCGGTGCCGGTCGTGCCGAACAGCACGGCCGCGAGCAGGACCTGCAGGACCGGGACGCTCACCCGCCGCCGGGAGTGCCAGGCGGCGTCAGGCCGTGGCCATCGCCTTCTTGAGGTCGTCGAGCTCGTCGACCAGGTAGCCCGCCAGCCGGTCGAGGTCGGGGACGAGGTCGCGGTCGGCGACCAGGCCGAAGTGCATCCCGTCCTCGTACGACATCACCGTCATGTTCAGCCCCTGGCCGTCGGCGATGGCCGACAGCGGGTAGTAGGACAGCAGGCGGGCGCCGGCGTAGTAGAGCGGGATGTTCGGGCCGGGGACGTTCGAGATGATGAGGTTGAACGGGCTCAGCCACTCGACCAGGCGCAGCCGCGCGGCCATCCGCGCCGCCTGTCCCGCCAGCGCCGGCATGGCGAACTGCGTGACGTCGGACAGCAGGTCGGCCGGCAGCGCGCCGTGCTGGTCCTTGGCCGCGCGCATGGCCTCGTGGCACTGCGCCAGGCGCTCGGCCGGGTCGGACAGGTGCGTGGGCAGGGGAGCGGTCATGGTGGAGACGCGGTTGCCGCCCTGGCCCTTCTGCGCCTCGGTGCGCACCGAGACCGGGACGGCCGCGATCAGCGGCCCGTCCGGCAGGGCGTCGTGGTCGACCAGCCAGCGCCGCAGGGCGCCGGCGCACAGCGCCATGACGACGTCGTTGACCGTCGCGCCCGCGGCGTTCTTGATGTCCTTGACGTCCTTGATCGGGACGGTGCAGAAGGCCCAGCGACGGTGCGGACCGACCGGCCGGTTGAAGGGGGTGCGCGGCGCGCGCAGCCCCGCCTCGGACAGGACGGCGCTGGCGCCGCGGCGGGGCAGGAAGCGGTCGACGACGGGCAGCTTCGGACGGGTGGGGCTGACGGCCAGGCCGGGCAGGGAGCGGGCCAGCTGGGCGGTCAGCCGGGCCGCGCGCACCGGGTGCCCAGCCAGCGACACGGCACTGCGGGCCAGCAGCGGGACCGCGCCGGGGACCTTGTCGCCCTGCCACGGCGGCACGTCGCCGAGGTCACGGCCCTCGGGCGTGAGGTCCAGGACGGCGGCCAGGATGTCGTTGCCGGAGACGCCGTCGATCGCGGCGTGGTGGACCTTCGTGTAGACCGCCATCCGGCCGCCGGACAGCCCGGAGATCAGGTAGAGCTCCCACAGCGGGCGACGCCGGTCGAGCTGGCGGGCGTGCAGGCGGGCGGCCTGCTCGGCCAGCTGCTTGTCGTCGCCGGGAGCCGGCAGCGCGAGCTCGCGGACGTGGAACTCGATGTCGAAGTCCGGGTCCTCGATCCAGTACGGCTGGTCGAACCCGAACGGCACCTCCGCCAGGCGCCGGCGGAACGGCGGGACCAGGTGCAGCCGGCCGCTGATGAGCGTCTGCAGGCGGTCCAGCGTCAGCGGCTCGGGGGAGGTCGACGGGTCCAGGACGCAGACGCTGCCCACGTGTCCGTAGACCGACGAGGTCTCCATCGCGAGGAACGCTGCGTCGAGTCCGGTGAGCTGCTGCACGGGGAAGGCCTCCTGGGTGGACGGATCTGCAACGTACGCCCGGGGGCGCGGCGTCAGGACA
>JBKJQQ010000230.1:0-5230 GCA_046593875.1 Mycobacteriales bacterium
CTTCGTCGTGGGGCCTTCGACCGTCGCCGCGTCGCTGTCGGCCCGGCAGGCCCGCGAGGGCCGCGGCGACGCGTTGCGCGACGCGATGCGCACGACCCGCCTGTTCACGCTGGCCACCGTCGTCACAGTGCTGCTCGGCACCGCGATGGTCGGCCTCGGCGCGGTCGGCGACCAGTGGGAGATGAGCCAGGCCTGGATCTCCGCGTCGTACGCCCTGTGGTTCGTGGCGGTGGCCCTGCTGCTGGCGCTCGTCGTGCCGGCGCAGAGCAAGGCGCTGGCCGCGATCGACGGCGGCGGCAGCGGCGCCGACCAGGCCGGGAGGATCGCCGCCGGCGCAGGGCTGGCGTCGCTGGCCTACGTGGCGATCATCGTGCTGATGGTGGTCAAGCCCGGCGCGTAGAGCTACGCGGGCGGGTCCGACAGCGTCCAGCCGAGGTCCGGGGCGCCGGCGAACTGCGGCGTCTGCCGACCGTGCGGGCGCTGGCCGAGGGTGATGGCCTGCGCGTAGTACTGCGAGTAGCGCAGCGCCTCGCCCATCGTCGTCCGGCCGTCCTTGTCGGCGTCGGCCTGGCCCTGGCGCAGGCTGAGGTCGAAGACCAGACCGGTCCAGACCGACATGCCCCACGGGGGGTACTCGTAGGACTTCTCGACGGCCTTGGACGAGCCGCTGAACAGGACCCGGTCGCTGGGGACGCCGTCCATGAAGCTGGCGCCCTCGCAGCCGGCGATGTCGACCCACATGCGCCCCTGGACGCGGGACAGCATGCTCGCCACCTCGGTGTCGCGGAGGAAGTCGCGGTCGACCGGCCACAGCGAGTCGCTCACACCGCCGTGCTGCTTGACGTGGCCGGAGTAGTGGAACAGCGAGAACGTCTCGCCCGGGCGGCCCTTGGACGCCAGCCAGCCGATCCCGTCGCGGATGGCCTTGCCGGTGGCCTGGCCGTCGGTGATGAGCCGGATGTTCTCGGCCTTCCAGCCGGCGTTGAGCAGCATGGAGCGGATGTACTGGACGTCCTTGCGGCTGCCGATCGTGTCGGCGGTGGGTCGGCGGTAGTCCTGCACGCCGACCAGGAAGGCGTAGCGGTCGGCCGGTGCGGCCACCTTCGCCGGCCGCCGGTCCGCCTGCGGGCCGGGGGGCGGACCGAGCACGGAGGCGACGTCGAGGTCCGGCTGGGCCGCGGCGCGGATCGGCGCCTGCTTGGCCTTGGCCTTCGGCTTGGGCTTGGCGGCGGGCTTCGGGGCCGGCGGCAGGATCTGCTGCCGGACCGGCTCGGTGAACGCCGGGGTGGCGGTCTCGACCACGACGCGCTCGACCGGCTCGTCGATCGCGCGGGTGGCGCCGACGCCGACGAGCAGGACCAGGCCGAGGGCCCAGGCGGTCGCCTCGACCAGCCAGCGGGGGGCGCGTCTCACCCTGGAAGGGTCGGCAACGGAACGTCCGGGGTCAAGCGGCATGTCCGGTGCAACGCGCCAACCCCTCAGAAAGTGACGGACAGGGCGCGTTCGAGGTCGGCCAGCAGGTCGGAGGCCGTCTCGATGCCCACCGACAGGCGCACCAGGTCGTCCGGGACCTCGAGCTGGGAGCCGGCGACGCTGGCGTGCGTCATGCGGCCGGGGTGCTCGATGAGCGACTCCACGCCGCCGAGCGACTCGCCGAGGGTGAAGACCTGCGTCGCCTTGCAGACCGCGAGCGCGGCCGCCTCCCCGCCGGCCAGCCGGAAGCTGATCATCCCGCCGAAGGCGCTCATCTGCTTGGCGGCGACCTCGTGCCCGGGGTGGTCGGGCAGGCCCGGGTAGAGCACGGCGCTGACCTTGCTGCTCGCCAGGAGCAGGTCGACCACGCGGGCGGCGTTCTCGCAGTGCCGGTCCATGCGCACACCCAGCGTCTTGGCCCCGCGCAGCACCAGCCAGGAGTCGAACGCGCCGGGCACGCCGCCCATCGCGTTCTGGTGGTAGGCCAGCTCCTCACCGAACGTCACGTCCGAGGTGACCAGGGCGCCGCCGACGACGTCGGAGTGCCCGCCGAGGTACTTGGTCGTCGAGTGCACGACGACGTCGGCCCCCAGCGCGAGCGGCTGCTGGAGGTAGGGGCTGGCGAAGGTGTTGTCGACGGCGAGCCGCGCGCCGCCGTCGTGCGCGATCGAGGCGAGCCCCGCGATGTCCGCGATGTTCAGCAGCGGGTTGGTGGGCGTCTCGCACCAGATCAGGCTGGTCTCCGGACGCATCGCCGCGCGGACGGCGTCGAGGTCGGACAGCGGGACCGGCGTGTGGGCCACGCCCCAGCGCTCGAGCACGCGGGCGAACAACCGGTAGGTGCCGCCGTAGGCGTCGTCGGGGATGACGACGTGCCCGCCGGGGCTGGTCGCGGTGCGCAGCAGGCAGTCCTCGGCCGCCAGACCGGAGGCGAAGGCCAGGCCGGTGCGCCCGCCCTCGAGCGCGGCCAGGCAGGTCTCCAGCGCGGTACGGGTCGGGTTGCCGCTGCGGGAGTACTCGTAGCCCTTGTGCTGGCCGACCTCGGACTGCACGTAGGTGCTCGTCTGGTAGATCGGCACGACCACGGCGCCCGTCGTCGGGTCCGGGTCCTGCCCGGCGTGGATCGCCCGCGTCTCGAAGCCGTAGCCGGCATCGGACCACCGGTCGCCGCTGGTGTCGCCGTGCACCTCGCTGCCGAAGTCGGCGCTGCCGGCGGCGTGGATGTGGGCTGCGTCCTGCTCGCTCATGCCCTGACCGTACGACGTCCCCGCCCACGCGCCTGTGCGCCGGTGCAGACCTCAGATCGACCGGATGATGTTGCTGCGGGCGGACAAGCGGACGGGTCCCCGAGGCCGGGCGGTGCGGGCGGACACGCGGACCCGGGTCAGGGCGGTGCGGTCGGTGGCCAGCACCAGGCCGTCGGCGACCAGCAGGGTCGTCAGGAGGAAGAACAGCGCCTCCTCCAGCGGCAGACCCAGCAGCAGGACGCCGGTGCTGCTGGCGGGGGCGATGGACCAGATCCCGTCGCCGAGGGCGAGCCGGTCGGCCGTGCACAGCCAGAGCGCGACCGGCAGCACGAGCCGGGCCCGGTGCGCGAGACGAGGTCGCAGCAGGTCACCGGCGACGGCCCGCTGCAGGGCCAGCGGCGGGGCGACCCAGATCAGGAGCAGGCCCAGATAGCGGAGCTGTCCGCCGAGCAGGACGGCCCCGAGCCCGAGCAGGGCGACCGTCGCCCAGGCGAGCGCTCCGTGCCGCCGGCTGCCGTGCGCCTCGACCTCGCGGGCGGGCAGGACGCCGGTGCGCAACCCCCACGCCGCGACCAGGGCGACGAGCAGCACGACGAAGACGTACTCCTCGACCGGGACGCTGCCGGCCGTGGCGAGGACCCGGTCCGGGCCGTAGCTCCAGACGCCGCTGCGGACCAGGTGCTCGTCCCACGGGGCGGTCCAGGTCAGCGCCACGGCGGCCAGCGCGGCCGTGGCGATCAGCAGGCTGCGGGGCACCGTCCGGCCGCGCAGCAGCAGGGCGATCGGCAGCCCGAGGGCGAGGACGTCGAACAGCCAGTAGTCCACGGGATGCTCCCGGGCCGAAGGGCCCGCCTGCACCACCCGAGGGGGAGCGGCGCAGGCGGGAGGGGGATCAGACCTTCTGCGTGGCGCGCGTGCGAGCGCCGGGCTCGGCCTCCAGGCCGCTGATCGAGTCGGCCTCGTCGTCGAAGGCCGGGTCGTCGACCGTGCTCTTGACGCGAGCGATCTTGTAGATCACCAGGCCGAACGCCGCCTTGGCCAGGATGTCGGCGATCGAGTAGCCGGCCTGCCGCAGGACGAACGCGTCCGGGCCGTCGAAGCCCAGGACCGGCATGAGGTAGGCGATCGGGTAGACGCCCCAGAGGCCGACGAGCATGATCCGCAGCTTGCCGACGGTCCCGCGTACCTCCTCGGGCTGACGCTCGAGCGACTTGTTGATCTCGACGAACAGCACGTACAGCAGGTAGAGGAACGGCAGCGTCGAGAGCGTGCCCCAGATCAGGCGGGTGCTCGTGTCGGTCGTGATCTCACCGGGGTAGCCCAGCGCGATCATGAGCGCGGAGGCGATGACCAGCTTGGTCAGCAGCGGCTTGGCAACGGCGCGGGCCAGCGCGAGTACCGCGATGGTCTCCACCAGGAGCAGCGGGACGGTGAGGAACCAGTCGACGTACCGGTAGCCCTCGTTGAACGGGATGGTGGTGAGCGTGTACGTCCCCTGGCCGCCCTGGGCCTCGGTGACGTAGGACTCCTTGAAGTTGTCGAAGATCCGGACGTAGTGGTAGGTCGCGATGAAGCAGACCGTGGCGCTGACGACCAGGGCGTTGCGGTAGCGCGGCAGCACCCGGCGCTGCGAGAGCACCAGGTAGAGGCCGGTGAAGAACAGGCTGGCGATGGCCAGCGAGAACAGGTTGTAGACGGTCTCGTACTGGCCCGAGCTGAGCTCGGGGATCTGGATCCCTTGCGCGAGGTTCACGGCGTCGTCCTCCTGAGTGCCCAGCGGCCGCCCGGTCGGGCGTCCGGCTCCGGAGCGAGGTCCGGGGGCCGGTGAGGCCGGGGACCAGGGCGGGGCAGGACACACGGTGATCGTCTGGCACGGATCCCGCAACTCGAACCACCTGTGAACCGATTAGCCGCGTGCCCTTTTGCGCTTGTCCGTCGCCAGCAACATCATCTGGCCCGGATGATGTTGCTGCGGGCGGACAAGCGGCGAGGGGCGCGGGGCAGGACAGGCGGCGAGGGGCGCGGCAGGTCAGCTGGACAGGAAGGCCAGCACGTCCTGGCGGGTGAGCACGCCGGTGGGGCGGCCGTCGGCGACGACGACCGCGGCGTCGGCCTTCTCCAGCGCGACCATCGCGGCCTGCACCGACTCCCCTGCGCCGACCATCGGCAGCGGCGGCGCCATGTGGTCGGCCAGCCGGTCGGCGAGCTGGGCCCGCCCGGTGAACAGCGCGTCGAGCAGGTCGCGGTCGTGCACCGCCCCGACGATCTCGGCGGTCATGACCGGCGGCTCGGCCCGCACGACCGGCATCTGGGACACGCCGTACTCGCGCAGGATGTCGATCGCCTCGCGCACCGTCTCGGTCGGGTGGGTGTGCACGAAGCTGGGCATCGGCCCGGCCGGGTCCTTGCCGCGCATCACGTCGGCGACCGTCGTGGTCCCGGCGTCGGCGTGCAGGAAGCCGTAGTCGGCCATCCAGTCGTCGTTGAAGATCTTGGACAGGTAGCCCCGG
>JBKJQQ010000031.1:0-15537 GCA_046593875.1 Mycobacteriales bacterium
TTGAGCATGGTCCCGACGCAGCGCCAGACGATGCTGTTCTCGGCGACCATGCCCGGTCCGATCGTGACGCTGGCCCGTCAGTTCATGACCCAGCCGACCCACATTCGTGCCCACGGCAACGATGAGGGTTCGACCGTCCCGGACACGACCCAGTACGTCTATCGGGCCCACAACCTGGACAAGCACGAGTTGCTGGCCCGCCTCCTGCAGGCAACCGACCGCAGCCTGACGATGGTCTTCTGCCGCACCAAGCGGACCTGCGACAAGGTCGCCGCCGACATGAGCGACCGCGGCTTCGCGGCCGCCGCCGTGCACGGCGACCTCGGCCAGGGGGCGCGCGAGCAGGCCCTGCGCGCCTTCCGCGCCGGCAAGATCGACGTCCTGGTCGCCACCGACGTCGCCGCCCGCGGCATCGACGTCCCCGACGTCACGCACGTCATCAACTACCAGTGCCCCGACGAGGAGAGCACCTTCCTGCACCGCATCGGGCGTACGGGCCGGGCCGGCGCCAAGGGCGTCGCCGTGACCTTCGTCGACTGGGACGACATGCCGAAGTGGGGGCTGATCAACAAGGCCCTCGAGCTGCCGATCCCGGAGCCGCTGGAGACCTACTCCTCCTCGGCGCACCTGTTCCGCGACCTCGACATCCCGGTCGGCACCAAGGGCACGCTGCCGCGGTCGGCCCGGGTGCGCGCCGGCCTGGACGCCGAGCAGGTCGAGGACCTCGGCGAGACCGGGCGCCGCAACAAGCCGGTCGCGCGCGACGGCGGACGCAGCGGCGGTCGCGACGGCGGCGGTCGCGATGGCGGCCGCTCCGGCGGGCGCTCCTCGGGCCGGGACGACGCGCCTTCGGAGGGTCCCGCGGACGACGCCCCTTCGCTGCCGAAGCGCAGCGGCACCCCGCGCCGCCGTACCCGTGGAGCCGGCGCAGCCCTCGAGTCGGTCGCCGGTGCCGGTGAGGCGGCGCCGTCGTCCGACGAGGGCGCTGCAGGCGAGGGCGACGCGCCCCGACGCCGACGCCGTGGTGGCCGCGGTCGCGGCAAGGGCGCCGGCGAGGGTGCCGAGAGCGCTCCCGCCGCGGAGTAGCCCGGCGACCTGCACCTCTGCGGCGCGGCTCGCCGTCGCGCCGTCACGGTGCCACTCGTTCGGGCTACAGCAGCCCGTAGCCGGGTGCCGATGACCAGCGCATGGTGATGAGGACGGCGAACGGCGCGCGTACGGGCGAGGACGTCGACGACCTGCGCGACTGGCTGCGCACCCTGGACGGCGCGCCCGAGCTGCACGAGGTCGTGGTGCTGCACTGCGCGCAGCACGGCGAGGACGCCCCGACCTGGCAGTACGTCGAGGCAGACGCGACCGAGGGCATCGCCCGGCGGCGCTGCCTGGCGTGCGCCACCACGGTCCACCTGCTGGAGTCCGAGGCGCACTGGACGCACCCGCAGATGTGGGCCTGCAAGGGCTGCGGGCACTCCATCGCCGAGCTGTGCGCCGGCTTGCACGTGCCGGACGGCGCGCACGTCGAGTGGGTGGCGCTGGCCGCGCGGTGCGTCGAGTGCGGCCGCCTCGACGGCCTGACCGACGTCGTCGTGGAGCGGCTGCCGCTGGCCGAGGTGCTCGCGCAGCTCTGAGATCTGCCGTGTAGCAGGCTGTCCGGCGTGCGCCTGCTGCTGCTCGCCGACACCCACCTGCCTCGCCGGGCCAAGGACCTGCCCGCGCAGGTGTGGACCGAGGTCGAGGCCGCTGACGTGGTCGTGCACGCCGGCGACTGGGTCGACGAGGCCGCGCTCGACGCGCTCGAGACCCGCGCGACGGCGCTGCTCGCCTGCTGGGGCAACAACGACGGCCTTGGCCTGCGCGCCCGGCTGCCCGAGGTGGCCCGTGCGACGCTCGAGGGCGTGCGGGTCGCCGTCGTGCACGAGACCGGTGCCGCGACCGGCCGGGCCCGCCGAGCCGACGCCGCGCACCCGGACGTCGACCTGCTGGTCTTCGGCCACAGCCACATCCCGTGGGACGAGGTCACGCCCGGCGGCATGCGCCTGCTGAACCCGGGCTCGCCGACGGACCGGCGCCGCCAGCCGGCCTGCACGTACGTCACCCTCACGCTCGACGGGGGCTCGATCGACGACGTCCAGCTGCACCCTTTGTAGAAAGACGGACGTACGGTTTGCCATACGATGCGGACGTGACCTTGCTCGCCGCCGCCTTCCTGCTCGCCGCGACCTTCGCGACGGCGACGCTCTCCGGCGTGCTCGGGATGGCCGGGGGGCTGCTGCTCATGGGCGCCCTGCTGCTGGCGCTGCCGACCACGACGGCGTTCGTGGTGCACGGCCTGCTGCAGCTGGTCTCCAACGGCGGGCGGGCCTGGCTCCAGCGCCAGCACCTGCAGTGGCGGGTCGTCGGCTGGTACGCAGCCGGCTCCGTCGTGGCCGGCGCCGCCGTGGCCGCGGTGGCATACGTCCCGGACAAGGCGCTGACCTACCTGGTGCTGGGCCTGGTGCCCGGGCTGGTGTGGCTGCCGAAGAGGTGGCTCGCCCTGGACGCCGAGCGTCCACTGCACGCCGTGGCAGCCGGGCTGTCGTGCACGGCACTGAACCTCGTGGCGGGCGTCAGCGGACCGCTGCTGGACGTCTTCTTCGTCCGCACCTCGATGGGCCGGCACAGCGTGGTCGCGACCAAGGCCGGGACGCAGGTGCTGTCGCACACCGCGAAGGTCGTCGTCTACGGCGGGCTCGCGGTCGGTGGCAGCGTGCCGTACCGCCTCGTGCTGCTCGCCGTCCCGCTCTCCATGCTCGGTACCGCGCTCGGCGGGCGGCTGCTCGACCGCATGTCCGACGCGTCCTTCACGTCCGTGACGCGCTGGGTGGTCACCGCGATCGGCGGGGCCTACCTGGTGCAGGCGGCTGTCCTAGCGTGGTGACGTGACCCTGCACGCGATCTGCGCCGACCTCGACGCCCGCCTCACGTCGTACGACGTGCCTGGCGGCCGCCTGGCTGCCCTGGTGCGCGAGCCCGCCGCGGCGCCCCGCTCGACGGTCCTGCTCGTGCCCGGCTACACGGGCAGCAAGGAGGACTTCCGGCTGCTGCTCGAGCCGCTCGCCGACGCCGGCCACCGCGTGGTGGCGCTCGACCAGCGCGGGCAGTTCCAGTCACCGGGACCGGAGGACCTGACGGCGTACGGCACGCAACCGCTCGGCGCGGACCTGCTCGCGGTGCGCGACCTCCTCGGCGACGGGCCGGTGCACCTGGTCGGACACAGCTTCGGCGGTCTGGTGTCGCGCGCCGCTGTGCTGGCCCGACCGTCGGCCTTCGCGTCGCTGGTGCTCCTGGGCTCCGGCCCGGCCGGGCTGACCGGGCCGCGGGTGGCGCTGTTCCCGCTGATGAAGCCGCTGCTCGAGCAGGGCATGCCGGCGCTGGTCGAGGCGATGGACTCGATGAACGCCGCCGACCAGCGGTGGCTCGCCCTCGACGCGTCCTTCCAGGCGTTCCTGCGCGACCGGATGCTGGCGTCCAGCCCGCGGGCGCTGCTCGGCATGGCCGATGCGCTGACCGGTGAGCCGGACCGCACGGCCGAGCTGCGCCTGACCGGCGTACCGGTGCTGGTCCTGCACGGGGAGGCCGACGACGCCTGGTTGCCCGACCTGCAGGCCGACATGGCCGTACGTCTCGGCGCGCAGCACGTCGTCGTCCCCGACGCGCAGCACTCCCCCGCGGTGGAGAACGCCTCCCCGACCGCGACGGCGCTGCTGGACTTCTGGGGCTAGGCCACGCCGGCGTCGCTGTCCGGATCCTCCGGCGGCAGGGCGCCCTGCTCCTCGGGCGGCACCGCGCCCTGGCCGTCGTCCTGCTGCGCGCCGGGATCGGTCGTGGGGATGCCGGGGAGGGCCGCTGTGCTCATGCCTGCTCCGCTGCCCCGTCGGACTGCTGCACCACCTCGAACGCCCAGATCGTCGAGCCGCTGGCCGCGGGGCGCTCGCCCGCAGGTCGGTCGGAGGCCTGCGTGTGCCCCTGGGTGAAGGACTGCGACTCGCGCCAGGCAGTGAAGTCCGCCTCGCTGCGCCAGCGCGTGTAGACGAGGTAGTCGTCGGTGCCGGCCAGCGGGCGCAGCAGCTCGAAGTGCTCGAAGCCGGGGGCGCTGTCGACCGCGCCCTGCCGGGCGGCGAAGCGCTGCTCGAGCGTGGTGCCCGAGCCGTCGGGGACGGTCAGGACGTTGATCGCGACGTAGGGCACGGCGCGAGCGTAGGTCGCCCGGCGCAGGGTCGCCCGGCGACGGCGTGCAGGTGTGGGTCGAGGCCGTGCGTGGCAGCCTCACCTCGTGAGCTCCCAGCCGCACGACGCCCCCGACCCGGGGCTGTACGGCCCGGACAGCATCACGTGGCGTGTGCACGCCGACCCGTCGATGGCGCTCGCCGGGCTGCGCGCGCTGCTGCTGCAGGCGCTGCACCCGCTGGCCATGTCCGGCGTCGCGCAGCACAGCGACTTCCGCAAGGACCCGTGGGGCCGGCTCTTCCGCACGGCGGAGTACGTCGGGGTCACGACGTACGGCACCACCGCAGAGGCCCGGCGCGCCGGGGCCAAGGTCCGCGGCATCCACCGCAAGCTGGCCGGGATCGAGCCCGAGAGCGGGCAGACCTACCGCGTCGACGACCCCGCGCTGCTGCGCTGGGTGCACTGCGTCGAGGCGGAGTCGTTCCTGTCCACGGCCGTGCGCTGCGGGCTGCGCCTGTCGGCCGAGGAGCAGGATCGCTACTACGCCGAGCAGACACGCAACGCGGTGCTGGTCGGCCTCGACCCGGCCACCGTGCCGGCCTCCACGGACCAGATGGCGACGTACTTCGAAGACCTGCGGCCGGAGCTGCGGGCGACGCGAGCGGCCCGCGAGGCCGCGGTGTTCGTGCTGTGGCCGCCGATGCCCGCACTGGTGCAGCTCGGCACGCCCGCCCGGCCCGCCTGGGTCGCGCTGGCCGGCGCCGCCGGGGCGATGCTGCCGCGGTGGGCCCGGCGGCTGTACCGGCTGCCGGGGCTGCCGACCACCGACATCGCCGCGACCGCAGCAGGTCTCGCGTTCCGCAGCGGCCTGCTGGTCGTGCCGGACGCGCTGCGCGACGGGCCGCACGTGAAGCAGGCTCGGGCCCGGATGGGACTCACCTGACTCACCTGAAAGGCCCTTGCTCGCCTTGAGAGCGTGGTGGACGTGCGGACGCGACCCGCGACGACCTGCGTCCCGTCGCCGACATGGCCGGCGCCGACGACCTCGCCTTCCGTGCGGCGGTCGACACCGACGACGAGATCGTCGGTGCGGCGCGCTGTCGCAGCCGGTGGGCACGGACGACGGGATGGTCCGCCAGGGCCGGCGTGACGGTGCACGAGCAGCTCACCCGGTGGGACCGCCCGGCTCGAGCCTGAGCTCCAGGAAGCGGTCGAGGTCCAGCGGCACGAAGCCGTAGGACGCGTAGAGCGCATGCGCGTCCTTGGTGGCCAGCACGACCCGCCGCACGCCCCACTCCCGGCAGCGCTCGAGCGCCCGCTCGACCACCCTGCGGCCGACGCCCTGACCGCGGACCTCCTGCGCGACCCAGACGTCGGCGAGCCAGGCGTGCGTGGCCCGGTCGGTGACGATCCGGCAGTAGCCGACCTGCTCGCCGTCCTCGTACGCGCCGACGACCTCTGAGCCGGCTGCTGCCGCCGCGACCCTGGCCCGGCTGACGCCGGGGGTCCAGTACGACGTCGCGAGCCACGAGGTGACCCGGTCCAGGTCGAGCCGGTCGTGGTCGTCGGACAGCTCGATCACCGCAGCTTCTGGATCCGCTCGGCGGCGGCGTGCAGGGTCTCCAGCTTCTTCGGGAAGGCGAAGCGGATCTGGCCCGCACCGTCGGAAGGGTCGGCGTAGAAGGAGGTTCCAGGCACGGCGGCGATGCCCGGGTCCTGCACGATGCGGCGCGCGAAGGCGCTGCTGTCCTGCGCCGGGTCGAGCGCGCCGGTCGTGCAGAGCACGTAGTAGGCGCCGTCCGGGACGCGGAACGCGAAGCCGACGTCGGCCAGGACGCCGCACAGCAGGTCGCGCCGCTCGCGGTACTTCGCGGCCTCCTCGACGTAGTACGACGGCGGCAGCGCCATCGCCGCGGCGCCGGCGGCCTGCAGCGGAGCGGCCGCACCGACGGTGAGGAAGTCGTGCACCTTGCGGATGCTGGCCGTGATCTCGGCCGGGGCGATGGCCCAGCCCACCCGCCAGCCAGTCACCGCGTACGTCTTGGACAGGGCGTTGATGGTGACCGTGCGGTCCTCGAGCCCGGGGACCGTCGCCGGTGGGACGTGCTCGGCGTCATAGACGATGTGCTCGTAGATCTCGTCGGTCAGGCACAGCGCGTCGTGGGTCTGGCAGAGCTCGCTGATGAGCTCGAGCTCGGCGCGGGTGAAGACCTTGCCCGTCGGGTTGTGCGGGGTGTTGACGATGATCGCGCGGGTGCGGTCGGAGAACGCCGCCCGCAGCTCGGCCTCGTCGATCGACCAGTCCGGGGCGTGCAGCGTCACGTACTTCGGCGTCGCGCCACTGAGAACGGCGTCCGGGCCGTAGTTCTCGTAGAAGGGCTCGAAGATCACGACCTCGTCGCCGGGGTCGACGGTGGCGAGCAGCGTCGCGATCATCGCCTCGGTGGAGCCGCAGGTGACGCACAGGTCGGCCTCCGGGTCGACCGTCCAGCCGGGGTACGTGGCCGCGGTCTTGGCGGCGATGCCGTCGCGGAACGCCTTGGCCCCCCAGGTGATCGCGTACTGGTTGACGTCGTCGTCGATGGCCTGCTTGGCCGCGTCCTTGAGCTCCTGCGGGCAGGCGAAGTCGGGGAAGCCCTGGGCCAGGTTGACGCCGCCGGACGCCGCGCAGAGGCGGGACATCTCCCGGATCACGGACTCGGAGAAGGTGGCAGCCTTGGCGCTCGCCCATCGGCTCATGCCGGTCACCCTCGCACGACCCCCGGGGGGTGCCGCCTCAGTTGCCCATCTGGAACGGCTTGGGCGGCGGCTTGAGGTCCGCCCGCGGGCACTCGGCCAGCGTGTAGCCGCCGAAGCCGAGGGCCTCGTCGCACAGCGCCTCGACCGTCCAGCCGTGCTGCTCCGCGAGCCTGGTGATGGTCGCCCGGTAGATCGTGATCGCGTAGCGCGTCGGGCTGCCGTACGTCACCTGCAGCGCGCCGAGCAGCACGGCGTCACCGGGTGAGGTCGTGCCTCCGCCGTTCCAGGGCCGGTCGTAGCGCTGCCACAGGGTCGGGCTGCTCGCCCAGCAGCCGCCGGAGCGGACGTCGCGGTGCGCGAGCTCGACGAGCACGACCCGCGCCGCCTGCTCGGGCAGGACGGCAGCGGGGCGGATCACCTCGGTGACGGCCACGTCCCCGTAGACCTCGGCGGCGAGCATCTCCATGGGATCCATGTCCCTCACATCGGCATCGGGGGCGGCCGACTGAGGGGCTGGACGGGTGAAGACCGTCGATCCGCCTCACGACGTTGCCGATCATGGGGTTGCTGCCGCCGGTCACGCTCTCTGGGCCGGCAAGGACTCCATGATCGGCGCGGGGTCGGGGTCAGCCGCCGGCGCCGGAGGCCTCGGCGCTCTCGGCGGCCGGCTCCGGATCCTCCACCGACGGTTCGGCCGGCGGGGCGTCGACGTTCTCGCCGCGAGGGTGGGACTCGCTGTCGGGGTTCTGGTCGGGCCGGGTCATCGCGCACTCCTCGGGTCGGGGCTGCAGCCCTTCCCCGCGGCAGACCGCTCAGACGGCGGCGGGCGAGACCACCGGCGCCGGGATGCCCCGCGACGGGCCGCTGACGGCGAGGACCCCCGCGGCCACGACGGAGGCCAGCCCGGCGAGGGTGAAGGCCGCGCCGTAGCCGCCGAGACCGTCGTGCAGCAGGCCGATCGCGGCCGGCCCGGACGCGACGCCCAGGGTCGCGAACAGCTGGCTGCGCGAGTAGATGCGGCCGTAGTCGCGCACGCCGAAGCGCTCGGCCAGCAGCAGTGGGTGGAGCATCAGCAGGTTGCCCACGGTCAGCCCGAACGCCACCGTGAGCACCAGCAGCGCGGGACCCGAGTCCGTCACGGCCAGGCCGGCCAACGACGCGGCCTGGCCGAGCATCAGCACCAGCGCGACGCCGCGCATCGAGGTCCGGCTCACGAAGGCGCCACCGACGAGCCGGCCCACCAGGCTCGAGACCGCCAGCAGGGACAGCGCCGCCTTGGCCAGCCCGGGATCGGCCCGGTCGGCGACGAGGTTGAACAGGTGGGCGATCCCGCCGACCTGGGCCATCATCGCCAGCAGGTGCGCGCCGGTCACCGCCGCGAAGAACCGCGTGCGCAGCGCCTCGGTGGCCAGCGTCCCGAGGAAGGCCGCGGGCGAACCAGGCGGCGGCGCGGGATCGCCGTCGGGCAGCAGCCCCATCGCCTCGGGGGAGGGCCGCAGCAGCAGCGCGGTCACCGGCACGACACCGAGCACCAGCGCCAGGCCGAGGAACGGCGCGACGGTCGACAGGCCGTACCTGTCGATGAGGGTGGCCACGAAGGGCGTCAGCGCGACGCCGCCGGCCGACAGCCCCGTCGACGCGACCGACAGCGCGACCGACCGGCGGCGGGAGAACCAGCGGGTCACCAGCGTCGTCCCGGGCACCAGTGAGGACGCGGCGAACCCGGCACCGAACAGCGCGTAGACGACGTAGACGTGCCAGACCTGCGACACCTGTCCGAGCAGCACCAGCGAGAGCCCGCAGGCCAGCGCACCGACCGCGATCATCGGCCGCGGGTCGCGCCTGGCCATGTACGACGCGACCGGCAGGCCGGTCACCCCGCTCACCAGGAAGAACAGCGCGGTCGCGCCGGAGACGGCGCCCACCGAGAAACCCTGCTCGGTCGTGAGGGCGCGCAGGTAGACGGCCAGGCCGTAGAAGCCGATGCCGGCGGTGACCAGCAGCATGACGAACACGCCCGTGACGACCCACCAGCCGCGGAAGACCCGGCTCATGCCTCCTCGCGCTCCTCGGCACGCCCGTCCCACGGGCGCCGCAGCGGCCCTGCGGCCGCCGTGCAGCTGCGGGCGTGGTCGCACCAGCCGCACATCCGTCCCGGTCTGGCCGGGAAGAGCGCCTCCGGGTCGCCACCGGCCAGCAGCGCCTCGGCTGCAGCGACGGCCTGCTCGCCGATGGCCTCGGCCCGCGACAGGTGGCGGGCCAGCGACGGCGCGGTGTGGTGGACGGCGACGACCGCACCCGTCGGCAGGTGGTGCAGCTCGACCCGGGTGCAGGGGCGGCGCAGGGTACGGGCGGCGGCCAACGTCGGCATCCCCTCGAGCCCGAGCTGCAGCGTCATCCGGTCATCCTGCCCCGGCCCTGCGACGGCCGCCCCGGCCGCCGCGCGGAGGTGGACTACCAGTCCCCGCCGCCACCCATGTCCCC
The DNA here is from genome assembly GCA_046593875.1 of Mycobacteriales bacterium. Classification (GTDB taxonomy): domain Bacteria; phylum Actinomycetota; class Actinomycetes; order Mycobacteriales; family SCTD01; genus SCTD01. The sequence continues at coordinate 9,430 of JBKJQQ010000031.1, forward strand.
GCCCGTGTCCCCGCCGCCACCCCCGTCGCCACCCCAGTCGCCGCCGTCTCCGAACCCGCCGAAGCCTCCGCGGCCGTCCCACGCTCCCCCGCCGCCACCGCCGCCGAAGTCCCCGAAGCCGCCGTCCACGCCGGCGTCCTCGAACCCGGCGTCCTCGAACCCGGCGTCCTGGACGCCGGCGCCGCCCGCGAGGTCGTCGCCGTACAGCCCGGCCTCGTCCGGCCCGTCGCCGTACATCGTCCCTGCCATCAGCCCGCCGAGCGCCCAGCCGCCGAGCCCGCCGAGGACGAGGGCGCTGGGCCAGAACGGCACGTCGTACCAGCCGCCGGGGACGTGCCGGCCGCCGTAGGAGCCTCCGGGGAACCAGTGCGGGCGCCCGGGCTCGTAGGCGGGCGAGCCGGTGTAGGACCGCCCCTCGACGTCCAGCCGCGTCACCCTCGTGAGCGCCGGCCCGGTGCCGGGCAGGACGGGCACGGGCGGGCCGAGGTCCAGGCCCTGCCGCTGCCGGACGACCCGGGTCGCGTGCAGTCCCTCGACGCCGGCCAGCCAGGCAGTGCGCAGCTGCGCGTCGGAGCCGGCCCGCTCGAGCAGGGTGCTCGCCGTCGCGTAGCGCTCCGAGGCGTCGGCCATCGCCTGCCGCGCCACCGCGTCGTCACCCGGCTCGAGGCTGCGCACGTCGTGGCCGAGCCGGTCGCGCAGCGAGCTGACGTCGGCGGGCGACACCGGCGGCAGGACGGGTTGCGCGGGCGGCTCCCAGCCCTGCTGCGGCGCGGGGCCGACGGAGGTGCGGGCCGCCCGGCGGACCATCCGGAACAGCAGGAACGGCAGTCCGACCAGCAGCAGCAGGAAGAGCAGGCTCGCGTCGCCGCCGCTGAGCAGGAGCAGGAAGAAGCCGAGCAGGACGACCAGACCGAGGCCGCCACCCCCGCCGAAGAAGATCACCGGCTCACCACTTGCCGCCGCCACCGCCCGAGCGCCCGCCGCCGCCCCCGCTCCAGCCGCCGCCACCTCCGAAGCCGCCGAAGCCACCGCCGCCGCCGCGACGGCCGCCGCCGCCGAAGCCTCCCCCGAAGCCACCCCGCCGACCGTCGCCGACCCCACCGCTGATGCCGCCGCCGAACATGCCGCCGGAGTGCCGGCCGTGGCCGCCGTTCAGCACGCTCGACAGCAGCAACGTCTGCCAGAACGGCGTCGCGTACCAGCCGCCGGGGACGTGCTGGCTGCCGTAGTAGCCGCCCTCGTAGTAGTGCGGGCGGCCGGGCTCGTACTCCGGCGAGCCCTCGTGCTCCTGTTCGCCGACCTGCACGACGGTGCGCTCCAGCAGCGCCGGGCCGGAGCCGGGCGGGAGCGGGACCTCGGGCCCGGGGTCGAGGCCGAGGCGCTGGCGGACGACGCGCGCCGCGGCCAGGCCCTCGACGGCAGTGCGGCGTGCGGCCGCGAACTCGCCCAGCGTGTCGGCCTTGGCCATCAGCGCGCCCGTCGCGTTGTAGCGCTCGGCGGCGTCAGCGAGGGCCTGCCGCGCGATCGCGTCGTCGCCGGGCGAGAGCAGCTGCACGTCGCTGCCGAGCCGGCCGTACAGCGACTCGACGTCCGCGCGGGCGTCCTCGAGGCTCTTCGCGTTCGCCTTGCTCCGGCCACGTCGCACGAGGGCGTACGCGCCGGCACCCAGCCCGCCCAGCACGAGCAACGGCGCGAAGCCGGACGGCGACCCGCCGCCCTCCCTGCTGGACCCGCCGCCACCGATCGCGCCGTCGTCGACGGACCCGCCGGTGGCCTGCGCGTCGATCGTCGACACGAACTGCTGGAGGAAGTCGCGGACCCCGGCCTGATCGAAGTCGCCGCGCTCGATCGAGCGGACCGCGACGCCGGCGTTCACGCCGCGGGCGCCGAGCGCCTGGCTGTTGTCGGCGTACACCGACGGAGCGTCGGTGAGCAGCAGGACGACGGCGCTGTCGTCCGCGAGCGCCTCGCCGATCGCATCGACCACGGCCGCATCGCCGCCGGCCCGCTCGGACGCCGCCTCGGGCAGCGCCACGACGTAGACCTGCACCTGCGCGCCGGCCACGACGTCGCGGGCGTCACCCTCGTCGAGCGGCACGTCGGCATCGGGGTCGACGAAGACCTGGTCCTGCTGCAGCTCGTCGACGATCTGGTCCAGGGAGCTCAACGTGGCCTGCGCGGCGGCGGGCGCCGCGAGCAGGACCAGGGCGAGCAGGGCGAGAGCAGTGCGGCGCATGCCGCAGTCCTACCCCCGCGCGAGCTCTGCGCCTACCAGCCGCTGCTGATGACGTCCTCGGTCAACGGCGCGTCGCGCTGGACGCGTCGCTGCGAGCGCAACCAGAGCAGGCCCCCGCCGACGATCGCCACGCCGATCAGGCCGGCCACGCCGACCGCCTGCCGGTCCACCCCGCGGACCCCGCGCTCGGCGCCCTCCTGGCTGCCGCCGGCCACCTCGCGGGCGAACTCCACCAGCGCCGCCGTCAGCGCCATCCCGTTGAAGGCCTGCTCGCTGCGGGCCTGCACGATCCGGTCCAGCAGCGCGCTGGCCTCGACCCCGGACGAGCCGCCCTCCCCGGCCTGCAGCTCGCCGGCATCGGTGACCACGACGACGACCGCACGCGGGTCGCGCAGCGCCTCGACGACGCGCAGCAGGACGCCGTCGATGCCGCTCTCGTCGCTGTCGACGTCGCGCTGCGGGAGCAGGACGACGTACGTCGGGACGGGCGCTGCCTCGACCGCTTCGAGGACCGCGTCCTCGTCGATGCGGATGCCGCTGCGCGGGTCGACCAGGACCGGGTCGTCGCCCAGCCGCTCGGCCAGCCCGTCGGTGTCCAGGGCGTACGCCGGGCCGGCCAGGACGAGCAGCGCCAGGAGGGCAGCGAGCAGCCAGCGGGTCACAGGTGGGTTCTCACCCCTCGGCGAGGAAGCCACGCACGGAGTCGGCCACGAGCTGCACGGCGATCGCGGACAGCAGCAGCCCGGCGATGCGGGTCAGCAGCACTATGCCGCTCTCGCGGATGATCCGCGTGATGCCGACGCTGAAGCGCAGCGACAGGTAGACGGCCAGGTGGATCGCCAGGATGCCGGCCGCGATCGCCGTCACGTCGGCGACGCCGTCGGCCTGCTGCACGAACACGATGGTCGCCACGATCGCGCCCGGACCGGCCAGCAGCGGCGTCCCGAGCGGGACCAGCGCGACGTTGACGTCGCGCACCTCCGACGGCTCCTCGCCCCGGTCGGTGAGCAGCTCGAGGGCGACGATGAGCAGCAGCAGGCCGCCGGCCCCCTGCAGCGCCGGGATGCCGATCCCGAGGAAGGTGAGGATCTGCTGGCCGACGATCGCGAACAGCGTGATGACGAACAGGCTCACCAGCACCGCCTGGCCGGCGAGCCGGGCGCGGGTCTTGTTGGTCCGGCCGCCGGTCAGCCCCAGGAACAGCGGGATGCTCCCGAGCGGGTCCATGATCACGAACAGCGTCACGAACACCGCCCCGAACAGCGTCGCGTCGAAGTACTCGCTCACGGGCTCAGCACCTCGACCCCCCGGGCGGCCGCGACGATCCGCTCGTACGCCTCCTCCGAGGTGGTGTTCTCGGCCAGTCGCACGGTCTTGTTCTCGCCGTGGAAGTCGCTGCTGCCGGTGGTGAGCAGCCCGAGCTCGGCGGCCAGCCCGCGCAGGCGCTCGCGCGCGGGCTCGTCGTGGTCGACGTGGTCGACCTCCACCCCGGCCAGGCCGGCTGCGGCCATGTCGGCCAGGACGTCGTCGCCGACCGTACGACCGCGCTTGCTCGCGGCGGGGTGCGCGAAGACCGCGACGCCCCCGGCGCCGGTCACCAGGCGCACCGCCTCCAGCACGTCCAGCTCCATCTTCGCGACGTAGTAGCGGCCGTCGGTGCCGATCCACTCGTCGGTGAAGGCGTCGTCGACCGTCGCGATGAGGTCCTGCTCGATGAGGGCCTGCGCGACGTGCGGGCGGCCGACGGTGCCGCCGGCCAGCTCGCGGACGCGCTCCCAGGTGACGCCGGTGCCGGCCGCCTCGAGCTTCTTGGCCATCTGCTCCGCGCGGCCGACCCGGCTGTCGCGCATCTCCTGCAGCTTCACCGTGAGCGCCGGGTCGCCGGGGTCGAACAGGTAGGCCAGCAGGTGCAGGCTGATCCCGTCGCGGACGCAGGAGATCTCCGCCCCGCGGACGAGGGACAGCCCACTCGGCAGGGCCTCGGCGGCCTCCGCCCAGCCCGTGGTCGTGTCGTGGTCGGTGAGGGCGACGACGTCGAGCCCCTCGGAGCGGGCCTGGTGCACGAGGTCCGCGGGCGAGGTCGTGCCGTCGGACGCGGTCGAGTGGGTGTGGAGGTCGATCACGCGGGCGGGCACGACCGGCACGCTAGCTCGCGAGCTCGCTCCCGAGCCGCGCCGTCGGGGCGCCCACCGGCAGCTCCAGGCCGGCGTGGCTGTCGTGCCGCAGGTCGTGGAGGACCACGTGCTCCAGCAGCACCAGCTCGGCGGCCGGCGGCCACAGCACGGCGTAGAGCCAGACACCCAGCGCCTCGCCGACGAAGGCGACCCGGTCCTCGGCGCTGTCGCACCGCCACAGCGCGGTCGGGTGGCCCGCGGCCTCGACCTTGGCCTCGGGCGCGCCCTGCGTGACGTCCCCCGGGTCGAGGCCGTCGCCGCCGGCGAGCCGCGCGCCGAGCCCGACGCCCGGCTCCTCGGCGACCAGCAGCAGGTCCGCCGGCCCGCCGAGCGGGCTCGGTCCGGACAGCGCGAGGACGGTGGCGCGGGCCCCGCCCCGCTCGTCGCCCGCCAGCGCCAGGCCGGTGACCGTCCAGCCGGCCAGCAGCGGGAGCGGTGACCACAGCGGGACCGCCGCCTGGGCGGCCGCCTGGGCGACGACCTCCGGCGTCATGCGGGTCCACCGCCGCAGCGGCTGCACCGCTCCGTGGCGCTCGCAGTCCCAGGAGCTGGACATCAGGCCGGGGGCGCGGACCGGCTCGTCGCAGCGCGGGCAGGTGGCGGGGGTCATGGGTGCGACGTTCCGCCGTGGCCGCCCGCTGGTCAAGCAGCAGCCGCGTTCGGGCATGCGCTCAGGGTGCGGGGCGCGTCGACCCGGGCAAGCGGCTGCGCAGGACTGTGGACGCGCTACTCGACGTCGCGACGGACGGTGCGCTCCTCGACGACGGGCTGCTCCACGACGCGCTGGACCGGCTGCTCCCGCACGACGGTGCTGCGGCGGGCGCGACGGGTCCGGTCGAACCCGCCCGCGGCGGCGACGATGGCCCCGAGGATGAGCACGCCGACGATGATCAGTACGAGGGTGGTGTCCATGGCTCCCATGTTCCCACGGAGGGCGGCCCTACCACCGCAGGTCGGGTGACTTACTCCTGCAGGTCGGGACGCCCCGGGAACTCCCCGCCGGTCTTCTCGGCGTAGACCCGCTTGGGGACCATCACCTTGCGCCGGAAGATGCAGACCAGCACGCCGTCCTGGTTGTAGCCCTTGGTCTCGACGTAGACGACGCCGCGGTCGTCCTTGCTCTTGCTCTCGGTCTTGTCGAGCACGGTCGTCTCGCCGTACAGCGTGTCGCCGTGGAACGTCGGGGCGACGTGGCGCAGCGACTCGACCTCGAGATTGGCGATGGCCTTGCCGGAGACGTCGGCGACACTCATGCCGAGCAGCAGCGAGTAGATGTAGTTGCCGACGACGACGTTCTTGCCCTGCTGGGTGGTCGACGCGTAGTTGGCGTCCAGGTGCAGCGGGTGGTGGTTCATCGTGATGAGGCAGAACAGGTGGTCGTCGTACTCGGTGACCGTCTTCCCTGGCCAGTGCTTGTAGACCGCGCCGACCTCGAACTCCTCGTAGTACCGGCCGAACTGCACTGCTGCCTCCTGCGTCGTTGGTGCCCTGAGTCTGTCAGCGTGCGGGCCGCCACACGACCGGGGGTCCGTGGCCCTCGCAGTCGGCCAGGACGGCGGTACGACCGCCCGGCCACGTGGTGAGGCCGACCTGGAAGCGGAAGCCGTGCCCGAGCTGCTCCGGCTCCATCCACAGGTGCGCCAGCGGCGCCTGGTTCGTCGCCCGCGCGCCGGCCGCCTCCAGCAGCCGCGCCACCCG
>JBKJQQ010000139.1:0-31794 GCA_046593875.1 Mycobacteriales bacterium
AGCAGCGTCGCGGCCGCCGTCGCGCCGAGCTCCCGGCAGGCGTCGAGCGCTTGCCGGGAAGGCGTGCCGGTCACGGTGACCGGCGCCGCGACCGCCTTCCACGACAGGCCCGTTGCGATCCGCTCGACGGCGCGGACGGCGCCCGTCGTGTCGTCACCGCCGTGCACCCACAGGCCGTACGGCAGCCCGACCGTGTCCTGCAGCACCGGGTAGTAGACGCCGTCGAAGAAGTGCTTCAACGCCCCCGACATGTAGCCGATGTTCGCGGGTGTGCCGAGCAGGACGCCGTCGGCTGCCAGCACGTCGACCGCGGAGGCGACCAGCGCCGGGCGCGTGACGACCTCGACGGAGGCCAGGTCCGGGTGCCGCGCGCCCTCCAGTACTGCCTCCAGCAGGGCCTGGCACGCGGGTGAGGGCGTGTGGTGGACGACCAGCAGTCGGGGCATGCCGCCAGTCTGCGGCGGCTAGCGTTCGGCGGCGTGACGGGGCACCGGGCGAAGAAGGCGCTGACGGCGCTGGACGCCGCCCTCGGGGCGGTACCGGGGTCGCAGGAGCGCCCCGGTCAGCGGGCGATGGTCGAGGCCGTCGCGACCGCGCTCGGCTCCGGCGAGCACCTGCTCGTGCAGGCCGGTACAGGCACCGGGAAGTCGCTCGGCTACCTCGTCCCGGCGCTCACCAGCGGCAAGCGGGTCGTCGTGGCGACCGCCACCAAGGCGCTGCAGGCGCAGCTGGTCGACAAGGACCTGCCACGGCTGGTCACGGCACTCGCGCCGGTGCTCGGGCGCACGCCGACGTACGCCTTGGCCAAGGGGCGCGGCAACTACGCCTGCCTGCAGCAGGTCCACGGCGGTCCGGGGGCGCGGGAGGACGAGCCGGGGGACAGCCTGTTCGACGGGCCGCAGTCCTCACTCGGCACGCAGGTGGTGCGGCTGCGCGAGTGGGCGGAGGAGACGACCAGCGGCGACCGCGACGAGGTGCCCTTCCCGGTCACGGACCGCGCCTGGCGGCAGGTGTCGGTGAGTGCGCGCGAGTGCCTCGGCAGCAAGTGCCCCGACCGGGTCGAGTGCTTCAGCGAGAAGGCGCGCGAAGCGGCCAAGGAGGCCGACATCGTCGTCGCCAACCACACGCTGCTCGCGCTCGACGTCTTCACCGGGGTGCAGGTGCTGCCGGAACGCGACGCGGTGGTGCTCGACGAGGCGCACGAGTTCGTCGACTCGGTCACCGACGCGCTGTCGCACGAGCTGGCGATCGGGGACGTACGACGCGCTGTCGGCGCGGTGACCGACCTCGTCAGCGAGGCCGGGCTGCAGCGGCTCGAGTCCGCGCGGGACGGTCTGGAGGGTGTGCTGCAGCTGCTCCAGCCCGGCTGGGTACGGGCACTGGACGCGCACTCGCTGGACATCCTGGGCCAGCTCGACGCCGCTGCGTCGGCCTCCTGCTCCGAGGTCACCCGGTCGCTCGCGGACGTGCAGGGCGACGACGTCGAGGCGGCCCGGCACGAGCGGGCCCGCGCGTCGCTGACCGCCGTCGCCGAGGCGGCCCGTGAGATCGGCACGCCCTCGGTGTCCTCCGCCGTCTACGCGACTGCCGACGGCTCGACGACCCGGCTGCGCGTGTCCCCGCTGCGGGTCGGCGGGGCGCTGGGTGCGCGGCTGTTCGGCGACACCACCGTGGTCGCCACGTCCGCGACGCTGACCCTGGGCGGGTCCTTCCGGCACGCCGCGGGCCAGCTCGGCCTGACCTGGCTCGCCGGATCCCCCGTGGGGGAGGGTGAGGCGCACGACGGCCGCGAGAAGGCCGCGATCGACGAGGCGCTGTCGGCGGACGAGGAGGAGCCCCCGCCGCGGTGGAAGCACCTCGACGTCGGCAGCCCGTTCGACTACCCGCGGCAGTCGCAGCTCTGGGTCGCCCGTGACCTGCCCGACCCCGGCCGCATGGGGGTCTCGTGGGCCAAGGCCGTCGACGAGCTGCTCGTCGAGCTCGTGCAGGCCGCCGGCGGGCGCACCCTGGGGCTGTTCAGCTCGACGGCCGCGGCCGCGAGGGCGGCTGCCGCGGTCCGGGAGGCGACCGACCTGCCGATCCTGCTGCAGGGGGAGGACTCGCCCGGCGCGCTGCAGCACGCCTTCGCCTCCGACGCGCGGACCTGCCTGTTCGGGACGCGGTCGTTCTGGCAGGGCGTCGACACTCCCGGCAGTGCCTGCCAGCTCGTCGTCATCGACCGGATCCCCTTCGGGCACGTCGACGACCCGCTGTCCAAGGCGCGCCTGGCTGCGGCGTCCGACGCCGGGCGAAACGGCTTCCTCGAGGTGACGCTGCCGCCGGCCGCGGTGCTGCTCGCCCAGGGCACCGGCCGGCTCATCCGCTCGACCGGCGACCGCGGGGTCGTCGCGGTGCTCGACCCCAGACTCGAGACCGCCGGCTACTCCCGGGTGCTGCTCGACAGCCTCCCCGGCTTCTTCAGGGCGCGGAGCAAGGAGGCGGTGCTCGCGTCGCTGCGGGCCATCGACGCCGATGCCCCGGCGCTGGTCCCCGCCGGCCGGCGGCCGTCCGAGCGGCGCAAGGCCCTGTCCTCCTGACCCGGCGGCAGCCGGACGACCGCGGTTGGGAGGATGCCGGCATGGACCTCGACGCGGTGCTCGGTGACGCCGCCCCCCACCTGGCGGTGACCCGCGACGGCGGCATCGTGACGGTCGCCCTCACGCGCCCCGACAAGCACAACGCCATCTCGTACGCGATGTGGCACGCCTTCGGGCGGCTGATGCCGGCGCTGGCCGACGACGACACCTGCGACGTGGTCGTGGTGCGCGGAACCCCGGGTGGGCCGTTCTCCGCCGGGGCCGACATCAGCGAGTTCTCCTCGCTGCGAGCCGATCCCGAGGGCGCGCGACGCTACGGAGAGGCGGTCGAGGCGGGGGAGCAGGCGCTGATCCGCTTCCCCAAGCCGACGGTCGCGCTCATCGAGGGATTCGCCATCGGCGGCGGTAGCCAGGTCGCGCTCGCGTGCGACCTGCGGGTGTGCGAGAGCGGATCGCGCTTCGGCATCACCCCGGCCAAGCTCGGCATCGTCTACGCGCTGGGCTCGACCGCGCGGCTGGTCGAGGTGGTCGGTCCTGCGTGGGCGCGTTGGATCCTGCTGACCGGTGACCTGCTGGACGCCGCGACCGCCCTGCGCATCGGTCTGGTGCACGAGGTGGTCGACGACGTCGAGGCCCGGGCGTACGCCCTCGCCGCGACCCTCGTCTCCCGGGCCCGGGTGTCCCTGGTCGGCGGCAAGGAGATGGTGGCGCGCGCCGCGTCCGGCCGGCTCGAGGAGGACGCCGAGGTGCTGGCGCTCTACCAGCAGTCGTGGACGAGTGCGGAGTACGCCGAGGGCGTCGCCGCGTTCCTGGGCAAGCGCGCGCCGGACTTCCCCGGAAACCGCTAGCCAGCTGATCTAGGTTGGCCCGCGTGGGGGCACAGGTGCGCGCGCGGGGGCTGGTCAAGCGGTACGGCGAGGTCACGGCGCTCGACGGCCTCGACCTGGAGGTCGAGGAGGGGACCGTCCTCGGGCTGCTCGGGCCCAACGGCGCGGGCAAGACGACCGCCGTCCGCATCCTCACGACACTGCTGACGCCGGACGAGGGCAGCGCCGAGGTCGCCGGGGTCGACGTCGCGCGCGACCCGGCGGGGGTGCGTCGTCTGATCGGGCTGTCGGGGCAGTACTCCGCGGTCGACGAGTACCTCACCGGCTTCGAGAACCTCGACATGATCGGGCGCCTCTACCACCTGGGACGGCAGCGCTCCCGCGAGCGGGCGCGCGAGCTGCTGGAGTCCTTCCGGCTGGCCGAGTCCGCGGACCGCCCGGTGAAGGGCTACTCCGGCGGCATGCGGCGCCGACTCGACCTGGCCGGCGCACTGGTCGCTGAGCCGCCGGTGCTCTTCCTCGACGAGCCGACCACCGGGCTCGACCCGCGCAGCCGCACCGAGATGTGGGAGGTCATCCGCAACCTCGTGCGCGGCGGCACGACGCTGCTGCTGACCACGCAGTACCTCGAGGAGGCCGACCTGCTCGCCGACGACATCGTCGTCATCGACCAGGGTCGCGCCATCGCGCAGGGCACGGCCGACGCGCTGAAGTCGCAGGTCGGCGGGGAGCGGATCGAGGTCGTGCTCGGTCCCGGCGGTGACCTCGAGGCCGCTCGCACGGTGCTGGCGGGAGTCGCCCTCGGCGAGGTCGCCGTCGACCCGCACACGCGTCGGCTCACCGCGCCGGTCAGCGGCGGCGGGAAGGTCCTCGTCGAGGCGCTGGCGCAGCTCGACGCCCGCGGGGTCGAGGTGCTCGACGTGGCCCTGCGCCGGCCGACGCTCGACGACGTCTTCCTCTCCCTGACCGGGCACGTCACCGAGGAGGAGATGCCCGCATGAGCGCGCTGGTGCAGGCCCTGGGTGACGGCGCGGTCGTCGCCAAGCGCAACCTCATCAAGATCAAGCGGGTGCCCGAGCTGCTCGTCTTCACGACGCTGCAGCCGATCATGTTCATCGTCCTGTTCGCCTACGTGTTCGGCAGCGCGATCGACACCGGCACGGTCAACTACCGCGAGTTCCTCATCGCCGGGATCTTCGCGCAGACCGTGGTCTTCGGCGCCACGCTCACCGGTGCGGGCCTGGCCGACGACATGCAGAAGGGCATCATCGACCGCTACCGCTCGCTGCCCATGGCGCGCTCGGCGGTGCTGCTCGGCCGCACCACCAGCGACGTGCTCAACAACGTGCTGGTCATCACGGTCATGTCCCTGACCGGGCTGGTCGTGGGGTGGCGCATCCGGACGTCGGTGCTCGAGGCGCTGGGCGGCTTCCTCATGCTGCTGCTGTTCGCCTACGCGATCTCGTGGATCTTCGCGTGGATCGGGCTGCTGGTGCCGTCACCCGAGGTCGTCCAGAGCGCGTCCTTCATCGTCATCTTCCCGCTCACCTTCATCGCCAACACGTTCGTGCCGAGCGACGGCCTGCCCGGCCCGCTGCGCGCGGTCGCCGAGTGGAACCCGGTGTCGTCGGTGACGCAGGCCGCGCGCGAGCTGTTCGGCAACGTCGCCGCGGGCGCGCCCGAGCCGACGGTCTGGTCGCTGCAGCACCCGGTGGCCTACACGCTGCTGTGGGTGGCGCTCATCCTGGCGGTCTTCGTGCCGCTCGCGGTGCGGCAGTACCAGCGGGCCTCCTCGCGCTGAGCCGCCCCTGGCATGCTCTGCCGGTGATCGAGATCGGTGCCACCGTGGGGGTCGAGGAGGAGTACCACCTCGTCGACGCCGAGACGATGGCGCTCGCCGACGCCCCCGACGTCGTCGCGTCGGCGCTGCGACTGCTGGGCGATCAGGCCCAGGGCGAGATCAGCACCAGCCAGCTCGAGGTCGCGACGCCGGTCAGCACGTCCCTGACCGAGGTGCGGGCGCACCTGGAGCGGCTGCGCGCTGGCGCCGACGCCGCCGCGCAGGCGCACGGCTGCCGCATCCTCGGCACCGGCACGCCGCCGGTCGGCCGCTGGACCGACCAGCGACTGTCCGAGGGGGCGCGCTACCAGCGGGTGCACGAGCGGTACGGCTTCCTCGCCCTGCAGCAGCTCATCTGCGGTCAGCACGTGCACGTCTCGGTGCCCGACCCGGAGCTCGCCGTGCAGGTGTGCGACCGGCTGCGCCCCGACCTGCCTCTGCTGCTCGCGCTGTCGGGCAGCTCACCGTTCTGGGAGGGGGAGGACAGCGGCTACGACAGCTACCGGACGCTGTGGTTCAGCCGCTTCCCCGTGACCGGCTCGACGGAGGTCCTGCGCACCCGGCAGGCGTACGACGAGCTCGTCGCGCAGCTGGTCACGTCCGGCGTGGTGGACGACGCGCGCGGGCTCTACTGGGACGTCCGGCCCTCGGTGCTCTACCCGACCGTCGAGGTCCGCGTCGCCGACACCAGCCCGCACCTGGACGACGCGGTGCTGCAGGCCGGGCTGAGCCGGGCGCTGGTGCGGACCGTCGCGCGCCAGGCGGTCGCGGGGGAGGCGTTCGCCGAGCCGCGACCCGAGCTGGTGAAGGCGGCGCGCTGGCGCGCGGCGCGGTTCGGGGTCGGCGCCGACCTGGTCGACCTGCACACCGGCGGGCGCGCTCCGGCAGCCGACCTCGTCCGCGGCCTGCTCGCGAGACTCCGGGACGACCTGGAGACGACGGGCGACTGGGACGAGGTGTCGGCGCTGACCGAGCAGGCGCTCACGCGCGGGACCTCCGCGGCGCAGCAGCGGGCGAGGGTCGGCGAGCACGGGCTGGCGGGCGTGACCCGCGAGCTCGTCGCCCAGACCGCCCTCTCGTAGGCGTTAGCGGCGGAACAGGTCGGGGGGCGGCCGCGGCGCGCCCTGCGCCGTCGCGTCCGTCACCGGCGCCGCTCCGCCGGTGAAGTCGCGCAGGTCGTCGCCGCTGACCAGCCGCGCACGGCCGGCCGCCCGCGACACCCGTCGTACGAGGGCCTGCTCCGGCAGCGGCGCGTCGCTCGCCGCCAGCACGAGGTTGGCGAACCGCCGACCGCGCAGCACCGACGGGTCGGCGAGCAGCACGACGTGCGGGAAGGCGGCCAGCAGCGTCGACACCTGCGCCTTGGCGAAGGCGAGCGGCCGGCCGTCTGCGACGTTCACGACGTAGGCGCCGCCGGGGCGCAGCAGCCGCCGCACCTCGTGCACCCACTCGAGCGTGGTCACGTGCACCGGCATGAGCGCGCTCTCGAAGACGTCGGCCACGACGAGGTCGCTCTCGCCCTGACGCAGGGCGGGCAGCTCCCGCCGGGCATCACCCACCCGAAGTCGAAAGCCCTTGGTGCCGAACGACTCCCGTACGAGGTCGGCCAGCGGCGCGTCGGCCTCGATGACGAGCTGGCGCGAGCCGGGGCGGGTCGCCGCGATGTAGCGGGGAAGCGTGCACCCGCCACCGCCGAGGTGCACCGCGGTCAGCGGACCTTCGGGCAGCACGTCCACGACGTCACCCATCAGGCGCACGTAGTCGAACTCCAGGTGCGTCGGGTCGGCGCGGTCGACGTAGGACTGGGCCACCCCGTCGACGCTGAGCAGCCAGGCGTCCTCGCGGTCGAGGTCGCGCAGCAGCTCGGCCTGTCCGAAGGCCACCGGCCACTGCCCCGGCTGCGGACCGCTCAAGGCAGCAGACGGCGCAGCGCCGGCCAGGAGGCGCCGAACGCGACGTGCAGCGGCAGCAGGTCGACCTCGTCGACCGTGACCCAGCGCAGGTCGACGCTCTCCCGGTCGAGCACCACGGGGCGCCGCTCGGGCAGCGAGCCGACGAAGGTCGTGTAGGTCCAGGTGCCGTGGTCCAGGACGTGCTCGGCGTGCACCACCAGGTCGGCGAGGTCCAGACCGGTCTCCTCGACGGTCTCGCGACGCGCTGCCTGCTCGACGGTCTCGGTGCTCGCGCGCGCCCCGCCCGGGACGCCCCAGGTGTCGCCGCCGTGGCTCCAGGTCGCCCGGTGCTGCAGCAGGACGTACGGGCCAGGCGCCACGGCCAGCAGTCCGGCGGCGCCGTAGCGCCCCCAGTGCCGGTGCCCCTGCGTGCACTCGAGCCAGCCGTCGCCGTCCTTCACGCCCCCTGCCTACCCGGTGTCCCGCGCGCCTGCGCGCCGAGGGCAGGATGCCTGCATGAGCCTGCCCACCGAGACGCCCCCGACCACCGCCCGCGAGGTGCGCCTCGTCGCCCGCCCGGCCGGCATGCCCGTCGCCACCGACTTCGAGGTGGCTGAGGCCGAGGTGCGCCAGCCCGCGGAGGGGGAGGTGCTGGTCCGCAACCTGTTCCTGTCGGTCGACCCCTACATGCGCGGCCGGATGAACGACGTGAAGTCCTACGTCCCGCCCTTCGAGCTGGGCAAGGTGATGGACGGCGGCGCGGTCGGTGAGGTCGTCGCCAGCACGGTCGACAGCCACGCGATCGGGGACCTGGTGCTGCACGGCCTTGGCTGGCGCGAGTGGTCGACCGGTCCGGCCAAGGGCTTCAAGGTCCTGCCCCGCGGCGACTTCTCACCGTCGTACTACCTCGGTGTGCTCGGCATGCCGGGCCTCACGGCGTACGCCGGTCTGTTCGACGTGGCGGGCTTCGTCGAGGGCGAGACGGTCTTCGTGTCCGGCGCCGCGGGCGCGGTCGGCAGCATCGTCGGGCAGCTCGCCAAGGCTCGCGGCGGCCGCGTGGTCGGCAGCGCCGGCTCGGCCGAGAAGGTCGCCTGGCTGACCGAGGAGCTCGGGTTCGACGCGGCCTTCGACTACAAGAGCGGCCCGGTCGCGAAACAGCTGCGCGAGGCGGCGCCGGACGGCATCGACGTCTACTTCGACAACGTCGGCGGCGAGCACCTCGAGGCAGCGATCGGCTCGCTGAAGGTGCACGGCCGCGCGGCCATCTGCGGGATGATCAGCATGTACAACAGCACCGAGCCGGTCGCGGCGCCGCGCAACCTCGCGCAGGTCGTCGGCAAGCGGCTGACGCTGCAGGGCTTCCTGGTCAGCGACCACGGGAGCCTGCAGGGGCAGTTCCTGCAGGAGGTCGGGCCGATGCTGGCCGACGGGCGGCTCACCGCGCAGGAGACCGTCGTGGACGGCGTCGACCACATGGCCGATGCCTTCCTCGGTCTGCTCACCGGCGGCAACACCGGGAAGATGGTCGTCCGCGTCGGATGAGCCCGTCCCTGGGAGCGCAGTCCCTCGGCGCTCTGGCCGAGGACTCGCTGGCGCGGCTCGGCGACCACCGGTCGCTGGAGTTCGAGGGGACCTGGCACACCTCCGCGCAGCTGCACGCCCGCGCGGTCCGGCTGTCGGCGGGCTTCCGCGCGCTGGGGGTCCAGCCGGGGGACCGGGTGGTCGTCTGCATGACCAACTGCCCCGAGGTGCTGCTGTCGTACGCCGCCCTGTGGCGCGCGGGCGCGGTCCCCACGCCGGTCATCTCGGCGGTCACGCCGACCGAGCTGCGGCACGTCCTCGTGGACTCCGGAGCCCGGGTGGCGGTCGCGTCGCCGGCCTCGCAGCCGCTGGTCGCCGAGGCCGCCGCCGGTCTGGACGTGCAGGTCGTGGTGGACCTCGACGACCTCGAGGTGCACGGCGACGGACCGCTGGTCGACCGGTCGGCGGACGACCTCGCCGCGCTGCTCTACACCGGTGGGACCACCGGTCGCAGCAAGGGCGTGATGCTCACCCACGACGGGCTGTCGCAGATCTCGCGCGCCCGCGCACACGTGTTCTCCGCCTCCGGCGCCGTCGACCTGCTGCTCGCGCTGCCGCTGTCGCACGTCTACGGGCTGCTCAACTCCGTGACCCGGATGCACATGCCGGCAGCGGGTCTCGTGGCCCTCCAGCGGAAGTTCGACGCCGCGCAGTGGCTGTCGATGGCCGAGCAGCTGCGGCCGCAGGCAGCGGCGCTCGTCCCGTCGATGCTCCAGCTGCTGCTGCGCCAGGACCTGGAGAGCGCCGACCTCTCCTCGCTCTACTACGTGACGACCGGCGGCGCGCCGCTGTCGGTGGCGGTGCGCGAGGAGTTCGAGCGGCGGGTCGGCGGGGTGCGGGTCTGCGACGGCTACGGCTGCACCGAGGTGACGTCCACCGCGACCATGAACCCCTACACCGCACCGCGTTCGGGCAGTGTCGGGCTGCCGCTCCCGGGCGTCGAGGTCAAGGTCGTCGACGAGCTCGGAGTGCCGGTCGCGGCGGGCGCCGACGGCGAGGTCTGCGTGCGCTCGGCCGGGGTCATGGCCGGCTACTGGACCGACGGACGGCGCGACGACCAGGCGACGGCCGAGGCGGTGCGCGACGGCTGGATGCACACCGGCGACGTCGGTCACCTGGACGAGGACGGCTACCTCTACGTCGTTGACCGGATCAAGGACCTCATCATCCGGGGCGGCTTCAACGTCTACCCGCGCGACGTCGAGGACGTGCTGCTGGCGCACCCGCAGGTGGCGACCGCAGCGGTCGTCGGGCGACCCGACCCGCTGCTGGGGGAGGAGGTCGTCGCCTGGGTGTCGCTCACCGAGGGGGCTGCTGTCTCGCCCGAGGAGATCGTCGCGTGGAGCCGTGAGCGGCTCGGCCGGCACAAGCACCCGCGGGAGGTGCGCGTCGTGGCCGCGGTGCCGCTCACCTCGGTGGGCAAGACCGACCGCAAGGCCCTGCGCCGACTGGCGGCCGAGCCGGGGCCAGCGGCTGGGGACGGCTGAGGGCTCCGGGGCCCGCGGCGCCGGCACGACCGGCCGGTCGCGGATGTGGGCGGGCGGTCGGGGCGCGCACGGTGGCGATGGCGCAACGGCCACGTCGGCCCGCCGAGGCCAGCGGGAGGTCGAGGACGATGCGCTGGGGGGGCAACGGGGCTTGCGGCAATGGCCATTGCGGGCTAGGTTTGCTGCTGTGCCCCAGCAGACCGACCGCGCCCTCGACGCGCTGCGCGTCGCCGTGGCGCATGCGCAGGAGGGGCTGGACGCCGTCAGCGGCCGGATCACCTTCCTGCGCGAGGAGCGCACCAAGGGCCGTACGTACGGCGAGCTCGTCGTCGAGGAGGAGCGCCCGCTGATCGTCGAGCTGCTGACCTCGGTCCTGGACGAGCTGATGACCGCGGGCGCGACCTTCCGGCGGGCCGAGGCGCGGGCGCTCCACGACGGCGGGATGAGCCAGGAGGCCATCGCCCAGCTCTTCGGGGTGACCCGCCAGCGGATCGGCGTCCTGCTGCAGAACAGCCAGCGCGCCTAACCGCCCGCGGGGTCCTTGCGCCGACGGACCAGTCCCATGCCGGGCAGCCGGGCGACCATGTCGTGCAGGTCCTCCACCAGACCGAGCAGCGAGTGCAGCTCGGGGCCGACGCCCGTGAGCGTGCGGGTCAGCGGCAGCAGGTCCTCGTCGACGGCGCGCAGCAGCTCGGGCAGCCGGTCGATCAGCAGCACGGCGGCGTCGACCTCGGCGGGGTCGAGCGTCTCGCCGAGCCGGTCCAGCACCGGCAGCAGCGCGACCAGCGGCTCCTGCGCCCGGCCGAGCAGCCCGCTCGCGTCGGTGACCAAGCCACCGGCGCGGGTCAGCACGGCGGTGACCTCGACGACGGCCCGCTCGGCGTCGGCCACCACGGTGCCGACCGTCCGCACCCTCGCCTCGGCGTCGGTGACGACGGTGCCGACGCTTCGTACGGTCGCCTCGGCGTCGGTGACCACAGTGCCGACACGGAGGACTGCCGTCGCAGCGTCGTCCACGACCGTGCCGACCCGCAGGACGGCGCCCTCGGCGTCGACGAGCACGCCGTCCACGCGTCGTACTGCCGCGTCCGCGCCGTCCAGCACCGCCCCGACCCGGCCGATGGACTGCTGGGCGTCGCCCGCGATGTCCTCGATCCGCTGGACGGCGACCTCGGCCCGGTCCAGCAGGGCGTCCACGCGGTCCAGGGCGGTTTCGAGGCGAGGTACGAGGGCGATCGCGCCGGTGGCTGCCCGGCCGAGCGCGCCGCCGGCAGCGGTCAGGTCGCGCGCGGCGTGCAGCAGGTCCGAGGGGCCGGGCAGGGGCAGACGCACGCGCCGACGCTAGTGCCCGTCGAAGCCGGGCAGCCATCGGCGCAGCACCGGCCCGACCGGCAGCTCGGCCTCGAGCTGGCAGAGCACGCCGACCATCCCGAGCCACACGCGGTGGGTGAACAGGTGCTCGGCCGGCAGGTCCAGCTTGAGCGCCACGCCGAAGTCCGGGTTGCGCGGGTCGTTCACCCGTCCGAACTCCGTCTTCAGCCAGGCCCGACCGAAGCGGAACACGTCGTGCCGGGCCGGCTCGGTGAACGGCGACATGTAGTCGATGAGCTTGTCCACCTCGACCTGCACGCCGGGGCGGACGAAGCCCTCCTCGCGCAGCCGTCGCAGCACCTCGCCGGGGTCGTCGCCCAGCAGCGCACCGATCAGCCGGCCGAAGGTGGCCGGCATGCCGTCCGGCATCTCCAGCGAGGAGCCGAAGTCCAGGACGCCGAGCCGGCCGTCGGTCAGCAGCAGGAAGTTGCCGGGGTGCGGGTCGGTGTGCAGCAGTCGGGCCCGCTCGGGGCCGCTGACCAGGAAGCGCTGGTAGAGCCCGGCCACCCGGTCGCGCTCGGCCTGGTCGGCGGTGCGAGCCACGGCGGACAGCGGTACGCCGTCCAGCCAGTCCATGACCAGCACCCGCGAGGTCGCCCGGACCACGGCCGGCACGACGATGTCGGCGTCCTCGGCGAACGCGGCACCGAAGCGGGTCTGGGTACGCGACTCGTGCAGGTAGTCGAGCTCCTCGAGCAGGCGGTCCCGGAGCTCGCGGAGCAGGGGCGGCATCGCCAGCCCGCGGGCGACCAGCGCCGCGGCCCGGCTCACCAGCGACAGCGTCCGCACGTCGCCGATCAGCGCCTCGCGCACCCCGGGGTACTGCACCTTGACCGCGACCTCGCGCCCGTCGGCCCAGACCGCCCGGTGCACCTGGCCGAGCGACGCCGCCGCGACGGCCCGCTCGTCCAAGGACGTGAAGAGCGACCGCCAGTGCGGGCCGAGCTCGGCCCGCAGCACCGGCTCGACGTCGGCGAAGGGAAGCGCGGCGTTGCTGTCCTGGAGCGTGACCAGCGCGTCGCGCCAGGTCGCCTCGGGGTCCTGCGGCATCAGCGCCTCGACGGTCGAGAGCAGCTGGCCCGCCTTCAGGGCACCGCCCTTCAGCCCGCCGAGGACCCGGGTGGTGCGGGCGGCGTTGCGGGAGCGCAGCTGAGCCCGTACGGCGTCAGCGTCCTGGCCCGCGACGCGGCGGGCCACGCCCTCGACAGCCAGGGCGGCGGTGCCCGCGGGCAGCGAGAGCAGCTGAGCGGTCCGCACGAGACGGGAGGTCGGCAGGCCCATGCTCAGACCGCGCAGGCGTCGCCCTCGCACCCGGGGCCGCCTCCGGTCGTGACGAGCTGCACCGGCCGGCTGTCGGACCAGGCCTTGTCCAGCACCTCGCGCAGCACCTCGGCGGGCTGCGCGCCGGAGACGCCGTAGGTCCGGTCGACGACGAAGAAGGGCACGCCGGTGATGCCGAACCGCTGGGCGTCGACCTCGTCGGCGCGCACCTCGTCGGCGTAGCCGCCGGAGGTCAGCACCTCGCGCGCCTCGTCGGCGTCGAGACCGGCCTCGACGCCCAGGCGCACCAACGTGTCGAGGTCGCTGACGAGCGAGCCCTCGGTGAAGGTCGCGCGCAGCAGGCGCTCCTTGAGCGCGTCCTGCACGCCGCGCTCGCCGGCCAGGTGCAGCAGCCGATGGGCGTCGAAGGTGTTGCCCCCGCGCATGACGTCGAAGTGGAAGTCCAGGCCGTCGACCGCCGCGGTGGCCGTCATGGAGTCGAGCATCTCCTGCGCCTCCGCGAGGCTTCGGCCGTACTTGTGGGCCAGGTGCGCGACCGTGCCCTCGGTCCGCTCGGCGGGGGCGGTGGTGTCCAGCTCGAAGGAACGCCAGACGACCTCGACCTCGTCGCGGTGCGCGAAGGAGGCGAGCGCCTGCTCGAAGCGGCGCTTGCCGATGTAGCACCAGGGACAGACGACGTCGGACCAGATCTCGACTCTCATGTCGGGTGCAACAAGCCCTGCGGGGCAGGGTGTTCCGTCAGACCAGCACGACGCCGACCAGCCAGGTGCCGACCATCAGCACGCCCGCGGACAGCTCGGCCAGCGGGACGACCACGCCGGCCAGGGGCCGACCAGCCCGGTCTCCACGTCAGACGGGCAGCGGCGCGCCGAGGATCTCCTCGGTCAGCTCCCACAGGCGCGCAGCGACGGCGGGGTCCTTGCCTGTGCTGTAGACCTCGAGCAGCTCGGGCCGCCCGCGGACCTGACCGAGCGCCGACGGTCCGACGAAGGCGCCGCTCGGGGTGCTGTGGTCCAGGGCGCGCAGCGTCGGCAGGGCGCCGGCGTGCGCGGACTGCAGGGCGACCTTCATGGCCAGGCGTGCGACCGGGTTGAGGAAGCCGAGCTTGCGCTCCGACAGCTGACGGGTGAACAGCGCCGTGTCGCTGACGCCCGGGTGGCAGGCGACGGCGCTGACCGGCGAGCCGGCCTTGCCCGCGCGGCGGTGCAGCTCCTGCGCGAACAGCAGGTTGGCCTGCTTGGTGCTGGCGTAGACGGCCTGCGCGACGTAGGGCGAGGGCGCGACGAGCTGCTCGCGGGTGGTCGTCGCGGACAGCCGGCCACCGCGGGCGGCGATGCTCGACACGAGCACCACGCGACCGCCGCCGGCGTGCAGCAGCGGCCACAGCGCGGTGACGAGCGCCGCGTGCCCGAGGTGGTTGGTGCCCATCTGCCGCTCGTGGCCCTGCGCGGTCGGCAGGAACGGTCCGCCCATGACGCCGGCGTTGCAGACCAGGGCGTTGAGCGACTCGTGCTCGGCGCTCACGGTCTTGCTGAAGGTCGCCACCGAGTCGAGGTCGGCCAGGTCGAGCTCGTGCACCGTCGAGGTGCCGGGGCCGCTGAAGGACGCCTTGGCCTGCTCGCCCTTGCGGATGTCGCGGACACCGAGGACGACGTGCGCGCCGCGGGCGACCAGGTCCCGGGCGGCCTCGCGGCCGATGCCGCTGTTGGCGCCGGTGATGACGAACGTCCGGCCGGTCTGCTGCGCGAGCTGTCGGGGGTTCCAGGTCATACGAGGACAGTACGGGCGTCGGCCGCGCTCATCCCGTCCAGATGACGCAGGTCACGCCCGGCTCAGGCGTCGACGGCCAGCACCAGCGGGAGGACCTCGGAGGCCCCGGCCTCGCGCAGGACGCGGGCGGCCTCGGTCAGTGTCCAGCCGCTGTCGGTCCGGTCGTCGACGAGCAGCACCGGGCCGCCGTCCAGCACCCAGCCTGCCGGGACGCCGAACGAGCCGTGCACCGCCCGCAGCCGCTGGGCGCTGTTGGAGCGCCCGCCCGGCGGGGTGTCTCGGAGCAGGTCCAGCGTGCCGAGCAGCGGCAGCCGCCCGACCGTCGCGATCCGGGCCGCGAGCGAGCCGACCAGCGCCGGCCGTGATCGCGAGGGCACGGCGACCACCCCGGTCGGCCGTGTCTCCCAGCCCCAGCCGGTCAGCACCTGGACGACCGCGGCCACGACGTCGTGCGGCACCTCGGCGTCCGGCCCGCCGAAGACGGCACGCAGCCGGGTGCCCCAGCCGACGTCGGACAGGCGGCCCAGCGCACGGCCCGAGACCGCCTGCTGCTCAGCAGGTATGCGTCCCCGCACCTCGGACAGGCCGGTCGGCCACATGCGCCGCGGCTCGACCTCGACGCCCGGCCGGCCCAGCGCTGCGGACGCCGCCTCCAGCGACGCAGCGCTGACGTCGGGGGACAGGGCGACCCCCGTGCAGCGGTCGCACCGCCCGCACGGCTCCGCGCTCCCGTCGAGCACCTCCGGGTCGTCGAGCTGCCGGCGCAGGAACAGCATCCGGCAGGACGTCGCACCCCCCTCGGGGAGAGCCGCGTAGTCGCGCATGGCCTGCTGCTCGGCGGCCCGGTCGGCGGCGACCCGCGCGTAGCGCGCCGCGTCGTAGGACCACGACTGCCCGGTCGCGGTCCAGCCGCCCTGCACCCGGTGCACCGCGCCGTCGACGTCCAGCACCTTGAGCATCGTCTCGAGCCGGGTGCGTCGCAGGTCGACGTGCGCCTCGAGCGCCGCGGTGGACATCGGCTTCTCGGACAGGGTTGCGAGCACCTGGCGGACCTGATCCTCGGAGGGGAAGCCGAGCGAGGCGAAGTACCGCCAGATCGCCTCGTCCTCAGCGCCCGGCAGCAGCACCACCTCGGCCCGCTCCACACCGCGCCCCGCACGCCCGACCTGCTGGTAGTAGGCGATCGGCGACTGTGGTGCGCCCAGGTGCACGACGAAGCCGAGATCGGGTTTGTCGAAGCCCATCCCGAGCGCGCTGGTCGCGACCAGCACCTTGATGCGGTTGGTGAGCAGGTCGTCCTCGGCCACCCGCCGCTCGGCGTCCTCGGTGCGCCCGGAGTACGACGCGGCGGCGATCCCGCGGCTGCGCAGGAAGGAGGCGACCTCGTCGGTCGCGGCGACCGTCAGCGTGTAGACGATCCCGCTGCCCGGCAGGTCGGTCAGGTGGTCGGCGAGCCAGGCCCAGCGGTGCGCGGGCGAGGGCAGAGTCAGCACCGAGAGGTGCAGCGAGTCCCGCTCGAGCACGCCGCGCAGCACGACCGCCTCGGCGCCGGTCCCGGTCGCGAGCTGCTCCGCGACGTCGGCGACGACGCGGGCGTTCGCCGTGGCCGTCGTCGCGAGCACGGGTGTGCCGACGGGCAGCTCGGTCAGCAGCGTGCGGATGCGCCGGTAGTCGGGGCGGAAGTCGTGCCCCCAGTCGCTGATGCAGTGCGCCTCGTCGACGACGAGAAGCCCTGCGGTCGCAGCGAGTGAGGGCAGCACCGCATCGCGGAAGCCGGGGTTGTTCAGCCGCTCCGGGCTGACCAGCAGGACGTCGACCTCACCGCGGCCGACGGCGTCGTACACCTGGTGCCAGTCGTCGACGTTGCTGGAGTTGACGGTCACCGCCCGGATCCCGGCCCGATGGGCGGCCGCGATCTGGTTGCGCATCAGGGCGAGCAGCGGGCTCACGATGACCGTCGGCCCCGCACCGTCCGCCCGCAGGAGCGCGGTGGCGACGAAGTAGACCGCCGACTTGCCCCAGCCGGTGCGCTGGACGACCAGCGCGCGGCGGCGGCCGGACACCAGTGCGTCGATGGCCGTCCACTGGTCCTCGCGCAGGACGGCGGACTCGCCGGCCAGCGCCCGCAGGTGCTTCTCGGCCAGGTCCCGGGTCGTCACCCGTTCGAGACTAGGGAGCGGGCGCGCCGACCCCGCCCACCGGCACGGCCGCGATCGGGTCGCCCGTGCTGTCGACGAGGTCGTACGCCAGGCAGCGCGGCGAGGCCTTGCCCGCGAAGCCGAGCGTCAGCGTGAGCCGCAGGTCGGCGCACGCGACGTGGTCGCCGATCGTGGGGGAGACGTTGAAGATGATGTTGTCGTTGACCGGCACCTCGGCCGCGATGATCGGCACGTACTCCACCGGCGCGATGAGGTAGCCGAGCATGTCGCCGGCCAGGCCCAGCTGGATGACCATGCGCTCGCCGGCCACCGCGTCACGGACGTCCTGGCCGATGCGCGGGAAGCCCTCGCCGGGCGTGCCGATGATGGCGATGTCGCCGATGCGCATGGCGCCGACGACGGTGCGGATCGTCTGCGCGTTGACCCACGGCGTGCGGCGGCTGCGCAGCAGCTCGGCCCCGGCAGCGCGGCCGGCGGTGAACAGCGCGGTCACGGCCGGGCCGACCAGCGGCTCGCGGATGTAGCCGCGCTGCGCCGCGACCGGGCCGGTCACCTCCGCGCCGGACGCCAGCGCGAGGCGGACGTGGCGGGTGTAGTTGGCCATCAGCGCGGTCTTGCGGTCGCCGATGTCGTAGCCCGGGTTGTCCTTCTTGGTGAACGCGCAGGTGGGCCGGCAGGGCTGCGTGCCGCCGAGGGCGCCGACCATCGCCAGGCCCTGACCGCCGTACTCCGCCGCCATGGCGTCGGACAGGAACTGCGGCCAGTCGCCGTGCAGCCCGTGGCCGCCGCCGGCGGTGGCGTGCGCCGCGTACGTCGCCCAGGTGACGACCTTCTCCCCGCCGGGCGCGGTGGCCTGCACGACGCGGAACATGCCGTCCTTGCCGGGCGTCGCGCACACCTCGGGTCCGGCGTAGGTCGGCTGCTTGCTCTGGTTCAGGGCCTCGGTGCAGGCCTGGTTGTAGATCAGGTCCGAGGCGTCGGACTCGCCGGCGCGCAGCGAGGCGAAGCGCCGCTGCGCGTAGGCCTCCTCGATCGCGGCGACGACCGAGGCGCGCAGGTGCTCCAGGTACGCCTGCGGCGAGCCGCCCCAGGCCCCGAGGGTGTCCGGCCCGGCGTGGGTGTGGTCCGCGGCGATGAGGATGTTGCCCAGCGGCAGGCGCGGGTTGCTCGCCGCGATCAGCTCGGCCATGTCCTCCAGCCCGTACTTCCCGTCCTGGTAGGCCGCGAAGTGGCCGGTCACCTCGACGTTGGCGATGGCGATCGCGGTGGTGCCGTCGTCGACGACCATCGCGCGGGCGCGGATGCGCTCGCCCTGGCTGGCCGCCCGGCCGCCGCGGCTGACGGCGAAGCCGGGGACCAGCCGCCCGTCGCCGAGGCCGAAGCCGCCGAGGTTGGCGACGTCGTCGGGGGTCACGTCGCGGTTGGCCGCGCCGACCAGGTAGGCCGGCAGCGTGACCGGCACGACGACGGGCTCGTCCTTGACGCGTCCGGGCTTGGCCGTGGCGACGCGGTAGCCGTAGGTCCGGCCCGGCCGCACGGAGGCGTCGTCGTACGACGTGGAGCCGGCGGGCAGCGTCGCCACCACGGCGCCGTCGCGCAGGACCTGCAGGTCGCGCTCGCTGTCGCCCGCCGCCCAGTCCAGGCCGACGGCGCGCCCCTCGACCACGGCGGTCAGGCCGCTGACGTCGGTGAGCCCCAGCGTCGGCTGGGCGGCGGCGGACACCACCAGCGGACCGGTGACGACGGCGGCGGCGAGCAGGACAGCGAGGCGGCGACGCATGTCCGCCTGCTTCGCCGTCCCTCGGCCGGTTCCTGCTACCCGAAGCGGACGGCCAGCAGCGTGACGCCGAGCAGCGCCACCAGGACGCCGGCCATGACCGCGGGGACCACCCAGGTCGGCGTCGGCCGGGCGGGGGTCGCCGGCCGTCGGCGCGCGGCGTAGACGATCAGCCCGACGACCGCCTCGACAGCGAGCAGCGCGCCGGCGATCAGCGGCAGACCGGCGGCGGCCAGCAGCGCTGCGGCGCCCAGCAGCGGCAGCACCCAGACGACGACGAGCACGACGACGTCGGCGCTGTCACGCTCCTGCCCGCGCTCGCTCACCGGCCCATCCTGCCCGGGCCCTTCCCGGCCGGCGCGACGATCGGCGAGACTGGACGGGTACCGCGCCCCGAGGGGGCGACCAGGCGCGCCCCCGAGGCGCTCCGCGACACCGAGAGCGAGAACCATGAGCGACTGGGGCCGGGTGGCCGAGGACGGCACCGTGTTCGTCACGACGGCGGACGGCGAGCGTGAGGTCGGCTCCTGGCAGGCCGGGACGCCCGAGGAGGGCCTGGCGCACTTCGCCCGGCGGTACGAGGTGATCTCGACCGAGGTGGCCCTGCTGGAGCAGCGGCTGCGCAGCGGTGCCGGTGACCCGCAGCAGGTCGCCCAGACCGCGACCCGGCTCAAGGGCAGCATCCCGACGGCGTCGGCCGTGGGTGACCTCGCCTCCCTCGAGCGGCGCGTCGACGTGCTGATCGAGAAGACCGCCGAGGCCGTCGAGGCGGGCAAGGCCAAGAAGGCCGAGGCCCGCGCCGCGGCTGCCGCGGTCAAGGCAGGGCTGGCCGACGAGGCCGAGCAGCTGGCCGGCAGCAGCGAGTGGAAGGCCTCCGGCGAGCGCCTGCGCACCCTCGGCGACGACTGGAAGCGCCTGCCGCACCTGGACCGCAAGGCCGAGGACGAGCTCTGGCAGCGGATCACCGCCGCCCGCAAGCGCTTCACCGAGCGGCGCACGCAGCACTTCGCCGCCCTGGAGGAGCAGCGCGGCGTCAGCCAGGAGCGCAAGGAGAAGATCATCAAGGAGGCCGAGTCCCTCTCGGCCTCGACTGAGTGGGGCCCGACCGCGGGCCGCTACAAGCAGCTGATGAGCGACTGGAAGACCGCCGGCCGCGCGCCGCGCGAGGTCGAGGACGAGCTGTGGGGCCGCTTCAAGGCCGCCCAGGACGCCTTCTTCCAGGGCCGCAACGCGCACTTCGCCGTCCAGGACGAGGAGCTGCGCGGCAACCAGAAGATCAAGGAGGAGATCCTGGTCGAGGCCGAGACCATCGACCCCGCCCAGGGTCTGGACAAGGCCAAGGCCCGGCTCCGCACGCTGCAGGACCGCTGGGAGGCTGCCGGCAAGGTCCCGCGCGACGTCATGCGCTCGCTCGAGGACCGCATGGGCGCCGTCGAGGAGAAGGTCCGCGGCGCCGGCGAGCAGCGCTTCAAGGCCAGCGACGAGTCGCCGTTCGCGGCCAAGCTGCGCGAGAAGGTCGTCGAGCTCGAGGCCAAGCTGGAGAAGGCGCGCGCGGCCGGCCGGCCCACCGAGGAGCTCGACGCCGCCCTGACCACGCAGAAGCAGTGGCTGCAGCAGGCCGGCGGCAGCGTCGACGCGCCCGCTGACCCGGCGCCGTCCAGTGCTCCCGCGAAGAAGAAGCCGACGACCGCCTGGGTCCGCGCCGACTAGTCGCAGCTGCCGCCCGACGGGCGGTCCGGCACGCTCGGGTCGACGACCTCCAGGTGCACGTGCGGCCAGTGCGGCGCCACCGTGTGATCGTCCACCTGCGAGGCGAACGGCAGCGGCCGCGCGCCCGAGCCGACCACGGTCACGCCCGCCTGCACCCGGTCGCCCACCTGCACGCGTAGTCCCTGGAAGTGCAGCATCTTGACCTCCCAGCCCGGACGCGCGTCGGGCTCGACGACGACGTACTGGTCGACGTTGTCGCAGTAGAGCGTGTACGTCCCGGCGCGCACGACGGTGCCGGTGACGGGGGAGCGGACCGGCCGCGCCGGGTCCAGGACGATGTCGGCCGCGCCCTGGCCGTTCGTGCCACGGGAGCGCGAGTCGAGCAGGCCGATGCCCCTGCGCTGCAGGGGCGACTGGGGCTGTGCGCCGTCGTTGCCCGACTCGTGCAGCCCGACGACCTCGACGACCTCGCCGGGGAAGTGCAGGACGACCGGCCCGACCTGGGCGTACGGCCGGTAGCCGGTCCGGAACGTGCTGCGCCGCGGCGGTGGGACGGCGACCCGCGGTCGGGCCTGCGGGGTCGCCACCGCGGCGGGGGCGGGGGCGGGGGCGGCGGCGCGGGCCGGAGCGGCGGCAGCGGGAGTGGCTGCGGGGGTCGCGGCGGCGCTGGGCACGGCGATCGGCACGGGGGCGAGCCGGCTGATCGCCAGTGTCGTCCCGCTCTCTGGCGCGGCCGTGACGAGCACCGCCCCGACCAGCACCGCGGCGTTGGCCACAGCGAGGGTCAGGGCGGTGCGCACCTCCACCACGGTAGGTGGCGCTAGACGACCTTGCTGCGCAGGAAGTCCACCGTGCGCGACCACGCCTTCTGCGCGTCGTCCTTCGAGTACGTCCCCAGCGGGTCCTGGTCGTTGTGGAACGCGTGGGCGGCGTCGTAGAAGTGGAACTCCACCTCCGCGCCGGACTCGGTGCGGATCTGCTCGGCCTGGGCCTTCGCCTCGTCGGCCGGGTAGAAGTCGTCCTTCAGCCCGTAGTGGCCCTGCACGGCGGCGGTCAGGCCGGCGTAGGTGGAGGGCACGGCCGGGCCGACGCCGTAGTACGGGACCGCGGCGCTGACGCGCTCGCCCTGCTGGGCGGCGAGCAGCAGCACGAAGCCGCCGCCCATGCAGAAGCCGACCGTGCCGACGGTCGCGCTGGTGACCGCGTCGTGGCCGAGCAGGAAGTCGACCGCGCCGCCGAGGTCGCGAGCGGCCTCGTCCATCGGCAGCGACATCATCATGGAGCCGGCCTCGTCGGCGTCGTGGGTCGTCCGCCCGCCGTAGAGGTCCGGCGCAAGCGCCACGAAGCCCTCGGCGGCGAGCCGGTCGGTGACGTCGGCGATGTGGTCGGTCAGGCCCCACCACTCCTGGATGACGATGACGCCGGGGCCGGAGCCGGAGGCGGGCAGCGCCAGGTAGCCGTGCGCCTCCCCGGAGCCGCTCGGGAAGGAGGTGTTCTGGCGGGACGCGTTCTCGGACATGGGTGCCTCTCGGGTCGTGGAGCGGTCGCCCCCGAACCTAGACGCCGAGCGAGGCGCCGACGTACGGGGCCAGTCTGCGGGCGTAGGCCGCGGTGAGGTGCCGGCCGTCGGTGTAGACCGGGGTGCTGCCGACGACCGCCGGGCACTGGCCGTCCGCGCAGAACCAGACCTCGGGATCGACGAACCGCACGCGGGCCTGCTGCGCCGCGGCCTGCTCGGCGTCGCGGACCTTGCTCCACTCCTCGGTCAGCGGCTCGGTGCAGTCACCGGGCTCGGACACCCGGGTCACGCACTCCTGCACGTTGCCGGCCCGCGGTGGCTGGCCGAGCACGACGACGTCCGCGACGAGGACCTCGAGCCGGCGCAGGGTCTCGTACATGCCGTCCTCCCAGCGGGCGTAGCGCTCGTCGCCCGGCGGCTCGGCGACCTGGTTGCCCACCAGGCTCAGGGAGTTGGACACGATCACCAGGTCGGGGCGCAGCGCCTGCAGCTGGTCGATCGCCCACTCCTTGTGCGCGCTGCACTGGTGGAACGGCTCGCTCGGCCGCTCCCGGAAGAACTCGACCGCCGGCGCGGGGCACTGGTTGCGGGTCAGGACCTGGATGTCCCAGCCGCGCGGCTCGAGCGCCTCGCGCAGGGCTGGCAGCCAGCTGATGGCCATGGAGTCGCCGAACAGCGCGGCGGTCCGGGTCGCGTCGGGCGGCCCGTAGCGGCACGTCCCGAGGTTGCCGCTGTTGACGTTGTCGCACTTGTCCTCGATCCACTCCGGCGACCCGGCGAAGCGGATCCCGCCGAGCGGGGGGTCCAGCGGCGGCCACTGCGCGGGGGCGACCGAGGCGGCGATCTCCTGCTTGAGCGCGTCCAGGTCGGCGGGCGTGCTGCTCACGCCGGGGACCGGACGGGCGGCGGCGGTCGCCTGCTGCTCCTGCTGCAGGGCCAGGGCGGGCAGCACGAAGCCGCCGCCGAGCAGGGCCGCGGCGGCGGTGACGGCGATCGCGGCGCGGCGGCCGCTGCCGCGGGCGAGGGATCGGCGCTTGGAGTTGCGGGCCAGCCAGGCGGAGCGGCGCACCGGCTCCTCGACCAGGTGGTGGCACAGCGCGGCGAGCACGAAGGACAGCACCAGCGGCACCGCGATCCGGAGCGCTTCCGGCAACACCGCCGTGGACAGGATCAGCACCGGCCAGTGCCACAGGTAGAGCGAGTACGACAGCTTGCCGACGTAGGCGGCCACCGGGTTGACCAGCACGGGGTTCTTCGTGGCCGCGCCGGCCGCGCCGCCGAGCAGGACCAGGCCGGTGGCGAGCACGGGCAGCAGGGCGGCGATGCCGGGGAAGGGCGTCTGCTCGGTGAAGGCGACGGCGGCGGCGACGATGCCGCCCAGGCCCATCCAGGCCAGCGCTGCGCCGACGGCGACGGGGATCCGCTGCGGCACGCGCGTCGTCGCGAGGACGGCCAGCAGGGCGCCGACGCCGAGCTCCCAGGCGCGGGCGGGGGTGGAGAAGTAGGCCGCGGTCGCGTCCTGGCCGGTGAGGACCACCGACCAGACCAGGCTGGCGCCGGTGAGCAGCAGCAGGGCCGCGCCGGCCCCGCGGCGCCTGCCCAGCCACAGAGCCAGCATCAGCAGCAGCGGCCAGACGACGTAGAACTGCTCCTCGACCGCCAGCGACCAGTAGTGCTGCACCGGGGAGGCCGGCCGGGTGTCGTCGAAGTAGTCGGTGCCGATCGCGGAGAAGCGGACGTTGGCCAGGAAGCCCAGCGACCAGAGCGAGTCGCGTACCGCCTGGCCCGCGCGCTCGCCGGTGAACAGCAGGTACGCCGCGACGTTCGTGACCGCGAGCACGAGCACGGCCGCGGGCATCAGGCGGCGGACCCGCCGGGCGTAGAAGTCGCGCAGGCTGATCCGGCCGCTGCGGGCGTGCTCGCGCAGCAGCAGCCCGGTGATCAGGTAGCCGGAGATGACGAAGAAGACGTCGACGCCGACGTAGCCACCGGCGGGCAGACCGAGCACGTGGCTGGCGACGACGAGCAGGACCGCGACGGCGCGCAGCCCCTGGACGTCGGGCCGGAAGCCGTCCGCCGGGGCAGCCGGGCTCCGGCCGCGCACGGTCGGCACGGGGTGCCGCTGCGTGCCTGCCATGCCGGTGGTGCCTCCGGGGTGCGTCGTCGTGCGGGCTCGGTGACGACGGTACGTGGCAGGCAGGGTCGGCGCCGCGCGCGTCGAAACAGGGGGGCAACACCCAGCCCCGGAGGACCCGTGCACCGCGCTCTGCTCGCCACCGCCCTCGTTGCAATGCTCCTCGCGCCGGCGGCGGCCTCCGCCGACCCCGTGCAGGAGGCGGCGTCGCGCTTCACGCAGAAGGCGACCGAGCAGGCGGCGGCGACCTGCCGTCGCTCGGCCGGAACCGAGGCGTGCGCTACGGCGCTCGGCACGTCCGACGCCAGCGCGGCCGCCGTCGACGCGTACGTCGGCAGCGAGGTGTCCCGGACGCTCGGTCTGCAGCGGACCCTCGGTGACCGGCTGCCGCTGCAGGCCGGTCTGTGGATCGGCACGCACAACTCCGCGAACAGCACCAGCGAGTCGCCGACGCTGTCCCAGAACGACAGCAACCAGCAGCTGTCGCTGACCGACCAGCTCCGCCTCGACGTCCGCAGTCTGGAGCTCGACGCCCACTGGTTCCCGTCGCTGCGCTCGCCCGGGCGGCAGCCGGTGCTGTGCCACGCGCAGGGCGCGCCGACCCACGTCGGCTGCTCGACCGAGCGGCTGCTCTCCGCGGGGCTGACCGAGGTCCGTCGCTGGCTCGACGCCCACCCGGCCGAGGTCGTCCTGCTCTACCTCGAGGACCACCTGGAGGGCGTGGAGGGCCACGACCGGGCGGCCGCGGACGTGCGGGCGGCCTTCGGCGACACGCTCTTCGCGCCGACCGGGGGCGAGTGCACCCAGCTGCCGCTGA
Organism: Mycobacteriales bacterium; assembly: GCA_046593875.1. Taxonomy (GTDB): domain Bacteria; phylum Actinomycetota; class Actinomycetes; order Mycobacteriales; family SCTD01; genus SCTD01. The sequence continues at coordinate 24,742 of JBKJQQ010000139.1, forward strand.
GCCTCACCCGCGACGAGGTACGGGCCGCCGGCAAGCAGGTCGTGATCATGACGGGCGGCTGTCGCCGCGGCGTCGGGACGGCGTGGCACGGCGTCGCCTTCGCCGAGACCCAACGCCGTGAGGACCGGCCGGTGGCCTATGGCGGCTACCCGCGCTGCGGCGGCGCGGACCTGTCCCGCGAGGACGGCGTGTTCCGGCGCTACTTCGAGGACAGCACCTTCGTCAACAGCGCCGCGACCCTCGGCCGCGCGGCCACCCCGGACGACGGGATCACGCCGGAGACGGCGGCCGCGATGACCCGCTGCGGCGTCGACCTGCTCGGGCTGGACCAGCTGGTGCCGGGTGACGGCCGCCTGGAGGCGCTCGTGTGGAGCTTCGCGGCGGGCGAGCTGGACCGGGCCGGCGTGGCGGTCCAGCGGGCGTCCGACGGGCGCTGGGAGGCGACGGGCAGCAACGGCCGGCTGCCCGCGGCGTGCCGCCTGCCCGGCGGCGGGTGGACCGTCACCGGCGACGGCCCGCGGGTGTCCGCGAAGGGCCGCTGCGGGGACCTCGGCGGGGCGTTCGACGTCCCGCGCCGCGGCCGCGATGCGCAGCTGCTCCTGGAGGCCCAGCGGGCCGCCGGCGCCGACCGGGTCTGGCTGGCGCTCAGCAGCGCCGGCGGCGGCACCTGGTCGTAGCCCCCGCCGCCCCAGTGCCACCCGTGCCAGCCGCCCGGAGGTGGCGGTCTTCGCGGGCGGCTCAGCGTGCATGATCGCCACATCCGCCGGATCGCGGCCGGAACGGCAGCGGGCGCCGCACCCACCAGGGGAGCGGCGGCCGCTGGCGTACGAACCGGAGCTACGCCACGTACTCGCGCAGGGCGTCGGCGCGACCGCCGGCGCGGATCTCGGCGAGGGTGTCGCGCTCGATCTGACGGATCCGCTCGCGGGTCAGGCCGAGGAAGCGGCCCACCTCGTCGAGGGTGCGCGGCTTGCCGTCGTCGAGGCCGAAGCGCATGCGCATGACGATCGCGGAGCGCTCGGGCAGCGAGTCCAGCACCTCGGACAGCTGGCCGTGCAGCATCTGCGTCCCGACGGCCGCCTGCGGGTCGATCGAGTCGACGTCGTGGATGAAGTCGCCGAGCACGGCCTCGTCGTCGCCGACGGGCGCCTGCAGGGACAGCGTGTCGCGGCCGTGGCGCAGGATCTCCTCGACCTTCTCCGCCGTCATCGCGAGCGGCTCGCCGATCTCCTCGGACGAGGGCTCGCGCCCGAGCGACTGGGTGAGGTCGCGGCGGGTGCGGGTCACCTTGGTGATCAGCTCGGCCATGTGGACGGGCACCCGGATGGTGCGGCCCTGGTCGGCCAGCGCGCGCTGCAGCGCCTGGCGGATCCACCAGGTCGCGTAGGTGGAGAACTTGTAGCCCTTGGCGTAGTCGAACTTCTCGACCGCGCGCACCAGGCCCAGGTTGCCCTCCTGGACCAGGTCGAGCAGGTCCAGGCCACGGCCCTGGTAGCGCTTGGCCAGTGAGACGACCAGGCGCAGGTTGGCCTCCAGCAGGTGGCGCTTGGCGACCTCGCCGTCCTTCTCGATCTCGGCCAGGTCGCGGCGCATGGCGGCCGGGATCTTGGCCTCGCCGGAGGTGTGCTGCCCCAGCTTGTAGGTCGCGAACAGCCCGGCCTCGATGCGCTTGGCCAGGTCGACCTCGAGCTCGGCGGTCAGCAGTGCGACGCGGCCGATCTCGCGCAGGTAGGCCTTGACCAGGTCGATGCCGGGCGGCGGCTCGTCCAGCGCCAGCGGCTTGTCCTCGTCGGGGATGACGACGGGAGCGGCGGCCGGCTCCGCGAAGACGGTGTCGCCGTCGGGCAGCGCGGCCTCGGCGACGGCCGCGGCCGCCTCCTCCTTGGTCTGCTTCGGGGCGGCCTTCACCGGCTTGGCGGCGGCGGCCTTCACCGACTTGGCGGCTGCGGCAGCCTTGGTGGGGGTCTGCGTGGGCACTGCGTTGTCCTCTCCGGACGGGTCGGCCGAGGGTGTCGGCACGGTGCGCCCCGCGGGGCGCGTCTCCTGGGGCCCGGCGACCCGCTTGGCCGGCCGGGCTACCGAGGTCTTGGTCGTACGACGAGCGCGTGCGGTGGGACGTTCCGCCTCCGCCTGGTAGACGGCGCCCTGCTCCGCCAGCGACCGGAGCACGGAGCGTGCCTCGGCCGGGCCGATGCCGGCGGCGTCGAAGGCCGAGCGCAGCTGCTCGAGGGACAGCGGTCCCTCGGACTGGGAGCGCGCGACCAGCGTCTCGACGACGTCGGCGGGGCGTGCGGGGGCGGGCATGTCTCTCCTGGTGCTCTTCGTTTCAGGGTCCGGGGCGGGGTCGCGCATCAGCGCAGCCTCACGCCGTACGGAGACGGCGGGCGTCCCGGTGAGCGTGCCTCCGGGTGCAGGCGCGCTCGCGAAGCTCCTACGATCCCCCGGAACAGCGGATTGCGGTAGCCCCCTCCGGGTGAGGTCGCTCACAGGACCACCCGGTCAGTACCCTGCCCATCCGGGCGAAACGTACGTCAGTCCCAGCCGAGGGCGTGCAGCCGGTCGTCGTCGATGCCCACGTGGTGCGCGAACTCGTGCACCACCGTCACCTGGATCTCCTCCAGCAGGTGGTCCAGGTCCTCCGCCATCAGGCACAGCGGGATCCGGTAGAGGCTGATCTTGTCCGGCAGCACCCCGCTGTAGTGCTCGCCGCGCTCGGTCAGCGCCAGCCCCTCGTAGAGCCCCAGGATGTCGGGCTCCTGGACGTTCTCGTCCTCCACGACGACGACGACGTTGTCGAAGCGGCGGGCGAGCTCCGGCGGCAGCGTGTCGAGGGCGTCCGCGACGTAGCCCTCGAACTCCTCCGGGGAGACGGGCTGCACGTCGAGCAGGGTACGGGCGGCGGCTCAGTCGGTGTCGGGCGCGTCGTCGCTGTCGACGTCCCTGTCGACGTCGTCGTCGCTGCGGGGGGCGTCGTCCTCGAGCTCCTCGACCTCCGCGGTCTCGGCGTCCATGCCGGAGCTGCTGCCCGAGCGGTCGTCGGCGTCGGTCGCGTCGGGCTGGTCGACCTCCTGCTCGTCGGCGCTGGTGCCCGCGGTGTCCTCGTCGGGCCCGTCGACCTCGGGCGCGTCGTCCGCGTCCTCGTCGCCGGCGGAGCCCTCGTCGGAGCCCTCGTCGGAGCCCGCGCCGTCGGTCGGCTGCTCGCGGTCGTCCGCGTCGTCGTCGTCGAGCTGGCCCTGGCGGGCGTCCGGCTCCGGCACGACGTCCTCGAGGACCTCCGGCACGGTGCCGGGGACCGGGGCAACGGGCACGGGACGGTCGTCCTCGGGCCGGGGGAGTTCCAGCGGGGTGAGGCGCTCGACGGCGTCGGCCACGGCGGACTGCAGGGGCGCCGGCAGGGCGTTGGCGGCCGCCGCACCCGTGCTCGAGGCGACGACGACAGCCAGGACGAGGGCGCCGCGACCGGCCCAGCGACGCGCCGGGGCGACCGCCGGCAGCGGGGGCATCACCAGTCCGTCGGACAGGACGGCCGCCAGCGCGGCGTTCGGCACCGGGCCGGGCGCGTCGGCCGCCGCGCGCACCAGAGCGACGAGGTCCTGCAGGACAGGCTCGTCCGCGACGACCCGGCCGGACAGCAGTGCGTCCACGGAGGCGTCGGGCAGGGGGCGGGTGCGGCGGAAGATGTCCATGTCGAAGCGGTGATCGTCAGGAGCGGTCACAGGGTTACGGTCCCGTCCTCGAGCTGCGCCCGCAGGGTCAGCAGGCCGCGCCGCTGGAGCTGCTTGACGGCCCCTGCGCTCCGACCGATCACCTCGGCCACCTGCTCCACGGTCAGGTCGCTGACCAGCCGCAGCAGCAGCACGTCGCGCTGGTCGTCCGGCAGCACGGCCAGCAGCGTGCGCACCCGTTCGGCGGAGAGCTGCTCGAGCGCCTGCTCCTCGGACGAGGGGGCGGCCCGCCCGTCGGTGGCCGGGTCGTACTCCGCCGTCGCCGGGCGGCGGCTGCGCCGGCGGAAGTCGTCCACCAGCCGGGCGTGCGCGACCGAGAACACGAGCGTGCGCAGCCCGGCCGCGCCCCCGGTCACCGTGGGCAGGCGGGGGAAGACGGCCAGGAAGACCTCACTGGTGAGGTCCTCGGGCTCGTCGGCGCCGCGGCTGCGCAGGTAGCCCTGCACCCGCGGCGCCAGCTCGTCGAAGACGACGCGCAGCGCCCACGCCTGTCCGTCCTGCGCCGCCCGCAGGACGTCGTCCAGCCGCTGCTCGTTCACGACGTGCCGCGACCGGTCGTGCTGCTAGTCGAGGTAGTCGCGCAGCTTCTGCGACCGCGACGGGTGTCGCAGCTTCGACAGCGTCTTGCTCTCGATCTGGCGGATCCGCTCGCGGGTCAGGCCGAACTCGCGGCCGATCTCGTCCAGCGTGCGCGGCTGGCCGTCGACCAGGCCGAAGCGCATCTTCACGACGGCGGCCTCGCGGTCGGTGAGGGTGCGCAGGACCTCGCCGAGCTGCTCCTGCATCAGGCCGTACGACACGACCTCCGCGGCGACAGGCGCGTCGGCGTCCTCGATGAAGTCGCCGAGCGAGGAATCCTGGTCGTCGCCGATCGTGGTCTCGAGCGACACGGGCTCGCGCGCGTAGCCCTGGATCTCGACGACCTTCTCGGGCGTCATGTCGAGCTCCTTGGCGAGCTCCTCCGGGGTGGGCTCGCGACCGAGCTCCTGCAGCATCTCGCGCTGCACGCGGGTGAGCTTGTTGATCTGCTCGACCATGTGCACGGGGATGCGGATGGTGCGCGCCTGGTCGGCCATCGCGCGGGTGATGGCCTGCCGGATCCACCAGGTGGCGTAGGTCGAGAACTTGTATCCCTTGGTGTAGTCGAACTTCTCGACCGCGCGGATCAGGCCGAGGTTGCCCTCCTGGATCAGGTCGAGGAACAGCATGCCGCGCCCGAGGTAGCGCTTGGCGATCGAGACGACAAGGCGCAGGTTGGCCTCGAGCAGGTGGCGCTTGGCCTTGCCGCCGTCGACGACGAGCCAGTCGAGGTCCCGGCGCAGGGCGGCGGACAGCTTGGCGGCCTCGCCGGCCTCGGCCTGGCGGAGCTTCTCGGCGGCGAACAGGCCGGCCTCGATGCGCTGCGCGAGGTCGACCTCCATCTCGGCCGTGAGCAGCGGGACCTTGCCGATCTCCTTGAGGTAGGCGCGCACGAGGTCGGTCGAGATGCCGACCTCGCCCTCGGCGGCCAGCGGCTTCTTCTCGTCCTCGTCGTCCTCGTCGTCGTCCGACTTCGCCTTGCCGCTCCCGCCCTCCCCCGTGTCGTCGTCCTCGTCGTCCTCGTCGTCGTCCTCGACGGGAGCGGCACCGGCGGCGGCAGCCAGGGCGGGGTCGGCGGCCGCGACGACCGCGGCGTCCAGGACCACGGCCTCGACCGGCTCGGCAGCCAGCTCGGCGGGGTCGGGCTCGGTCTCGAGGTCCTCGGCGGTGGGCTCGTCGACGGCCGCCGTAGCCGCGGCGGCGGCCTTCTTCGCCGGCGCCTTCTTCGCCGGGGCCTTCTTGGCAGCGGCCTTCTTCGCAGGTGAGTCCGTCGTCGGCTCGACGGCGACGAGAGCGGTGTCGTCGACGTCGGCGCGTGCGGTGCGGGGCGGGGTCACAGGGGCGTCCTTCGTCCTTCGGGCGGCCGGGCGAGCACGGTCGGTCACGGTGGTCCTGTGCCGGTCCACGAGGTCGAGCGCCGTGGCTGACGGTCCTGGGAAGGGACGGGCACGACGCTCAGCCGCCGTCGCGGGTGAGGCAGTGACCAGTATCGCTGCTCCCGCGCTCGGCGGCCCGACATGCCGCGCCGCCCCTCCCCAGGGTGGGGGTCGACTAGAGCAGGGAGCGCAGGACGTACGGCATGATCCCGCCGTGCCGGTAGTAGCCCTGCTCGCCGGGGGTGTCGATGCGCACCGTGACCGTGAACTCCCGGTCGTCCGCGCGGACGGTGAGCTGCCGCGGGATCGAGTCGGTCCCCGCGATGCCCTCGATGGTGAACGTCTCCTGGCCGGTCAGGCCGAGGGACGCGGCGGTGTCGCCCTCGCTGAACTGCAGCGGCAGCACGCCCATCCCGATCAGGTTGCTGCGGTGGATGCGCTCGTACGACTCGGCGATCACGGCGCGGACGCCGAGCAGCGCGGTGCCCTTGGCGGCCCAGTCGCGGCTCGACCCGCTGCCGTACTCCTTGCCCGCCAGGATGACCAGCGGGGTGCCCTCGGCCTGGTAGGCCTGCGACGCCTCGTAGATCGTCGTCTGCTGGCCGTCCTTGACGGTGAAGCCGCCCTCGGTGCCGGGCGCGAGCTGGTTGCGCAGCCGGATGTTGGCGAACGTCCCGCGGATCATGACCTCGTGGTTGCCGCGGCGTGAGCCGTAGCTGTTGAAGTCCTTGGCCTCGACGCCGTTCTCCTGCAGGTACGCCCCGGCGGGGGAGTCCTTGCGGATGTTGCCGGCCGGCGAGATGTGGTCGGTCGTGACCGAGTCGCCGAGCACAGCCAGGACGCGCGCGCCGGTGATGTCGGTGAGCGCCTTGGGCTCGCGCTCCATGCCGTCGAAGTACGGGGGCTTGCGCACGTAGGTCGAGCTCGGGTCCCACGTGAACGCGTCGCCCTGCGGGACCTCGATCGCCTTCCAGCGCTCGGTGCCGGCGAACACGTCGGCGTAGGAGGAGGCGTACATCTCGCTGGTGATCGCCTCGCCGACGACGGCGGCCACGTCGGCAGCGGTCGGCCAGATGTCCTTCAGGAAGACGTCCTTGCCGTCCTGGTCCTGGCCGAGCGGCTCGGTGGTGATGTCGATGTCCATCGAGCCGGCCAGCGCGTAGGCGACGACCAGCGGCGGGGAGGCCAGGTAGTTCATCTTGATGTCGGGGTTGATGCGGCCCTCGAAGTTGCGGTTGCCCGACAGCACCGAGACGACGGCGAGGTCGCCGTCGTTGACGGCCTTGCTGACCTCCTCGGGCAGCGGCCCGCTGTTGCCGATGCACGTGGTGCAGCCGTAGCCGACGGTCTGGAAGCCGAGCTTGTCGAGGTAG
>JBKJQQ010000161.1:0-7727 GCA_046593875.1 Mycobacteriales bacterium
TCGGGCTGTCCTCCAGCCGGTGCAGCTTGCGGGTGTCGACATCACCGAGGCGCCGCAGCAGCAGCGCGTCGAACTGCGCCCGGGCCGCGACCAGCTCCCGCGCCTCCCGGACGGCCAGCTCCCCGGGCAGCTCGACAGGGTCGACCTGCGCCAGCGCGGTCAGGAGCCGCCGCAGCTGCCCCACTGAGGGCGGAGGCGCGGCAGAGGGGGCGGCAGCGGACCGCCCCACCTCGCCACGCGTATCCTCGAACATGTGTTCGAGTCTACGCCCTCTTGAGGGATGCGCAAGGGGGTGTGGACAACGAGATTGTCTGCCCGGCAGCCACTTTCGTGCACCGCACCTGCGGGAACCCGCCGTGCAAGCGGCGACCTCGGGACGGTCCCGAGCTACCCCGGGACCCCCTGCGCGAGCGACCCCATCCGCTCGCAGCGGCTGTTGCCCAGGTCCTTCTCGCGGAAGTCGATGTCGAAGCGCGTCGGCGCCCCGGGCTGCACGTCGAAGCCGCACCGGAAGCTGGCGCCCTTGCGCTGGATGTGGACGTCGTACGCCCCGGCCCACAGCGGCTTGCTGGAGAAGGAGCCGTCCGTGGTCCCGCGCCGTACCTTGGCGCCGCCGAAGCCGTAGACGGTGAACTGCTTGTCGCCGAGCAGGCCGGTCTTGTGTCCCGTGCCGCCGTGCCCGAACAGGTCGAGCTTGAACGACGAGGGCGGCATCGGCGCGCCATCCGTACCGACTGCCTTGCCGACCAGGCGCCCGACGTCGGGCTCGCCCTCCATCGGCAGCGGGATGTGCCCGATGGGGTCGCTGTAGGCCGTCCTGCCCTGCACGTCGGGGAAGCCCGGGACGCGCATCCGCACGTCCCCGTACTTGCCCTGCGGGTCGAAGGCGTAGAACTCGAGGTCGGCCTGCATCACCTTGCGGGCCCAGTTGTGCTCCACGATCGAGCCGTCGCGCGCCCGGCTGCTGTTGCCGATCGTGATGCCCTGCGCGAGGCCGAGCGGGGCGTCGTGGTTCAGCACCTGGAACAGCGTGTAGAGCTGGCAGCCCTTGTATGCGGGGTCGTGCAGGTTGAAGCACGGGTGGTAGACCGCGCGCTTGCAGACGCCGGGCAGGCCAGAGGTGCAGCGACGACCGGCCTTGACCGGCATGCCGATGTCCACGTTGACCTGCACCAGCGTGTCGGCGGTGCTGGTCAGGATGACGGCGCTGTTGACGTCGCGGCGGTTCGGCACCTCGGCGGACCGCGTGCCGCCGCCGGCCGAGGCGGGCACCGTGATGGCGATCATCGCCAGGACGACGGCAACAAGCAGCCCGCGTACCCCGTACCCCCGTGCCACGTACCCCCCGATCGGCGTGTTGCGGAGGTCAACGACGTGGGCGGCCGACCGTGACGGCCTGGATTGCCCCTATGTCGACTCAGCGAAGCCTGGCTGCCAGCGCTCCATCTCGGTGCGGTAGTCGGCCTCGCCGCCGAGCTGGCACAGGATCCCGATCGTCCCCATCGTGACGCGGTGCAGCAGCAGGTACGACGGCGGCAGGTTGAGCTGCCGGCCCAGCTGGGAGGCGGGCGAACGGGGGTCGCCCACCCGCATGGCCTGGGCCCGCAGCCACGGGCGGCTGAAGCGGAAGTGGTGCGAGGCGACCGGTTCGAGCAGCGGCAGCAGGTAGTCGAGCAGGGCCTTGGCGTCGACGTCGATGCTGCCCTTGACGAAGCCCTCGCCGCGCAGGACCTCGAGGACCTGCTCCGCCTCGCCGGCCAGAGCCAGCCGGGTGACGCGGCCGATCGGCTCGGGGGCCCCGTCGGGCAGGCGGTCGACCGCGCCGAAGTCGATGACGCCCAGCCGTCCGTCGGGCAGCAGCCGGAAGTTGCCGGGGTGCGGATCGGCGTGCAGCAGGCCGGCCAGGACCGGCCCGGAGAACAGGAAGCGCGCCAGGAGCAGTGACGCCCGGTCGCGGTCCTCCTGCGAGCCGTCGGCGATGATCCGCGAGAGGGGTACGCCCTCCATCCACTCGGTGACCAGGACCCGCTCGCTGCCGGCGACGACGGCCGGTACGCGGATCTCGTCGTCGCCCTCGTAGGCCGCGGCGAAGGTCGCCTGCGACTCGGCTTCCAGTCGGTAGTCCAGCTCCTCGGCGACGCGCTTCTCCAGCTCGACGATGAGCGGCTTGACGTCCAGCCCGGGGGTGAGCGCCGAGAACATCCGGGCCAGCCGCCCCAGCTGCCTGAGGTCGCCCAGCAGCGCCGGCCCGGCACCCGGGTACTGGATCTTGACGGCGACCTCGCGGCCGTCGCCCCAGACCGCCTGGTGCACCTGCCCGATGCTCGCGGCCGCGGCCGGGACGTCGTCGAAGCTCGTGAACAGCGTGCGCCAGTCCGGGCCGAGCTCCTTGCCGAGCACGGCGTGCACGGTCGTGACCGGCAGCGGCGGCGCGGCCTCCTGCAGCCTGGTGAGGGCGGCGCGGTACGGCGCGGCGACCTCCTCGGGCAGGGCCGCCTCGAAGACGCTCAGCGCCTGGCCCATCTTCATGGCCCCGCCCTTGAGCTGGCCGAGCACCTGGAAGAGCTGCTCCGCCGTCCGCGCCTGGAGCTCCGCGGCGACCAGCTCGGCCGGCCGCCCGCCCAGGCGCTTGCCGAAGCCGATCGTGGCACGCCCCGCGACGCCCAGCGGCAGGGCGGCGAGCTTCGCCGACCGGGTGACCGCGCGCCGCGGGATGTCGCTCACCGGGTCAGTGTGGCGGTACGACCGCGCCGCCGCCTCCTCGCTGGTCGACGGCGGTCCGCTTCGCCCCGGTACGGGAGGCCGCAACGAGCCTGGACCGCGCGGGTTCTGGGCCGTTCGGCGCAACCTGCGTGGTCAGAATTGGCCCGCCCGGAGGGTCGCTGATGTCCGGTCCCGGTCGATATAGACGGTGCAGCCCACGCACCAGGAGGAACCGTGTCGCACCCTCTCGCCCGTCGCACCGGCACCGTCGGGGCGCTCGTGGCCGCCGTGAGCGCGACCATGGTCGCCGGCGTCTGGCCCGCTCTGGGCGTGGCGGCGGCCGCCGAGCAGGGTGTGCCGAAGATCGACAGCGGCAGCGAGCAGGCGCCCGGGCAGCTCAGGAAGGAGCCGGCCCCGGTCGCTCCGGCGGTCGCTCCGGAGCCTGCTCCCGCCGTCGTCGCCGACCCGGTCGTCGTGGCGGGCGCTCCGGTGGTCGTCGCGGACGCCCCCGTCGCCGCCCCCGTCGCCGCCCCCCTCGTCGCCCCCGTCGCCGACGCGCCCAGGGCCACGCCCCCTGGGCAGGCGAAGAAGGAGGCCGCCGTCGCGCCTGCCGTCGCGGACCCCGTCACGGCTCTCGTCACGGCGGCCCCCGTCGTGGGGCCGTCGACCACCGACCTCGCGCCCGTCGCCGACGCCACGACCGCGGTCGCCCCCGGCGCCGACACGTCCGGCACGATCGCCGCCCCGGCCCCGGCGCCGGCGAAGGCCGACGCACCGGTCAAGGCGAAGAAGACGACCGCCACCGTCGACCCCGCCGCCGCGCCGGCGAGCGCCCCCGCGCCCGCCCCGGTCGTCGACGTCACGGACGCCACCCCCGGCAAGGACAGCGCCGACAAGAAAGGCCGTGGCGCCGGCGCCCCCGTCGTCGGACCGCCCACCGGTCTGGCCGCCCCGCCCGCCTCCGACCGTGACCACGCCCCTGTCGAGAAGTCCCGCGCACAGGTCGCCGCAGCGGCCCCTGCCGCCGCCCCCCGGCCGGTCCGGGTCGGCCCCGTCGTCCCGGTGCTCCCGGTCGTCGCCGTCCCGAAGCCCGCCGCCCAGCCTGTCGCCGTCGCGCTCGGTCCGGGTAGCCGCGAGATCGACGCCCCGGCCCAGCGCACCTTCGTGCCGTCCGCGGCCGCGCGCATCGCCGCCGCCGACGTGATGCCGCTGCGCCCGCAAGGCGCCACCTCGCGTGTCGTCACGGCGTCGAGCAGCACGTCGGCGCAGGCGGCAACGCGCAGCTCCCGCGATCAGGAGGGCCTGACGGGCGACCTGACCAGCGCGCTGCCGGGTGTCGCTGCCGGTACGGCCGAGGCCGTGGCCGACACCCCGGGCATCCCCCTCGGCATCGCCGCGGTGGTCGTCCTGTTCCTGCTGGTCCAGAACCGGATCGACCGGCGCGACCCGAAGCTCGCGCTGGCGCGCATCGAGGACGACGAGCCGCTGGAGTTCACGCCGCGCGCCGAGGTCGTCCACCTGCGCCTGCTCCAGGCGGCCTGACCCGCTCACGCGGACGCAGGCAGCACGCACCCGCAATCGGGGTGGACCGGCCAGGTCCGCCGTCGCCAGCGCCAGTCCGGCAGGGCGAGCTCGAGGGTGCCCCCGACCGACGCCGGGTCGGCGGTCCCGTCGACGAGCGCGAGCACCTGCCCGGCTGCCTGAGCGGCCACGGCCAGCGCGAGCGGACCGTCGCAGGCCACCCGCACCTCGCTGGGCCTGGCGAGCTGATTGGCCAAGGTCGGCCAGTCCGGGTCGAGGTCGGTGCGGGTCAGGTCGAGGCAGTGCAGGCAGGCGGTGCGCCCGGGCAGCACCAGGGGGCCGACGACGCCGACGGTCTCCCGCACCTCGGCCAGCAGGTGCGGCGTGCGCGGGTCGAACGCCCCTCGAGCCTCGTCGAGCTGGTCCGGGCGCGACGGCGCGAGGACCACGAGGTCCGGCCGGGGGAGCGCTCCGGCAGGTGCGGAGGGGGCGGCCGCGCGCAGCCGGTCGCGGGCAGCCTCGCCGCGGCTGCGACCGACGTCGTGCAGGTCGAGCCCGCCGACGCCGGAGTCCTGCGCGGCGGTGAGCACCTCGTCGACGACGTCGACGCTGCCGATGCCTGCCGTGATCAGCGCCGTCGCCAGCGGTGCGCCGACCCGGCCCGCACCCAGCACGAGCACCCGCGCCTCGGCCCGGTGCTGCGCCGCCGGCAGGCCGCCGTCGCCGCGGACCAGAGCGAGCGAGGCGACGTCGGCGCTCAGCCGGTCGCGCTCCGCCCGGCCCAGGACCGCGAGCGGGCCGAGGTCGGCGCCGGCGTCCTCGAGCAGCCCGGCGGAGCCGAGCAGGTCCAGCAGCAGCTCGGCGCGCTCGGCCGGGCAGCCGACCCGGCCGGCGGCCGCGACCACCTGCGCCCGCTCGCGCGTCCCGTCCAGCAGCGGCAGCACCGCGCGCGTCGCCGGGTCCAGACCGGCGACGACGACCGCGCGGCCGCTGGCCCGGCCGAGCTGCAGCGTCTGCGGGTCGCGCCACAGGCGCCGGGCGGCAGGGGACAGGACAGGGCGCACGAGGCACCTCCAGGCAGCAGTGACGGGACGCGCAGAGGCTGACACCGGCCGGGGCGCAGGCACGCGGTCGTCCACAGGAACGCCGCTCGTCCACAACGGCGAGGAGACCAGCGAACCGGCTGGACCCCCGGGCGACCATCACCGCATGACCCCGCCGCCACGACCCGCCGGCGAGCCGCTGACCGGCTCGCACGTCCGCCTCGCCCTGCTCACCGAGGACGACCTGTCCGAGCTGGCGCCGCTGCTCGCCGACCCGGCGCTCTACGGCAGCGGCTACGTCATGCACCGCCGCCCGGCGGACCCGGCCGACGGCGTCGCCCTGGCCCGCGAGCGCTTCCTGCTCGGCCAGGGGACGGTGCGCTGGTCGTACGCCGTCCGGCTCGTGGCGGACGGGACGCTGGTCGGCACCACGTCCCTGCTCGACGCCGACCCGGCGCACGCGCGCATCCACGTCGGGTCGACCCTCTACGGCGTCCCGTGGTGGGGCACGCGGGTCAACCCGGAGTGCAAGCTGCTGCTGCTCGAGCACTGCTTCGACCGGCTGGGCTACGGCCGCGTGAAGATCCAGACCGACCTGCTCAACCTCCGCTCGCAGGCGGCCATCGCCAAGCTCGGCGCCCAGCGCGAGGGGGTGCTGCGCCGGCACACCCGCCGGGAGGACGGCACCTTCCGCGACACGGTCGTCTTCAGCGTGGTCCAGGACGACTGGCCGGGGGTCCGGGAGCGGCTCAGGGCCAGGCTCGCTCAGCCAGATGGTTGAGCTGCCGGACCGGCGGCTCCGATGCCCACCCGCGTGGTGCCGAGGAGTACCGCTTCCTCGGCTCGTTCCACGAGGTCCGCTCTGACGCGCTCGTCGTGCAGACCTCCACCTTCGAGGGCAGGCCCGATGGGGTGGTCGGGACGCCATGATCGCCAGCGGCATGGCGGACGGGATCCGGCAGAGCTACGAGCCCCTCGACGAGCTGCTGATCTGAGCCAGCGTCAAGGGGTCCGGGAGCCCGCCGAAGAAGCGGTCGAGGACCCGGCCGAAGACCGGCTCGTCCGGCGCGGCGAGCGCGAACAGCGTCATCGACGAGCGGAGCTTCTGCGCGTCGACGGGGCCCAGGACCGCTGGGGCGTCGGCGTTCTCGACCGAGAGCAGCGCCTCGCAGCACTCCCGCAGCCGGGCCCCGAGCACGGGGTGGGCGAGGTAGGTCCGGGCGTGCGGAAGGCCGGCCAGGGCGTCGTGCTGCGCGGTGCTGCTGCGTCCCAGCCCGGCGACCTGCGGGAAGACGAACCACATCCAGTGGCTGTCTTGCGGCCGGCGCGCAGCTCGCGCCGCGCCGCGTCGTCGGTCCCGCCGGCGTCCTGGGCGGTCACGAAGCGGGTGAGGTCCACGGCCGCAGCATGCCCCTGGAGAGGCGACAGGGCGGCTCCCCGACGGGAGCCGCCCTGTCGGGTGAGGTCGGTCAGGCCTTGCCGAGGATCCGGTTCATCTTCGTGCCGCAGACGGGGCAGAGGCCCTGAGCCATCCGACGACCGGACTCGCTCACCTTGACCTCGCCTTCGAAGTCGCGCTTCTCCTTGCACTTGACGCAGTACCCGTTGTAGCTCTCGGCCACGGATCCTCCCAAGGTCGTCCCCGCGGCCGGACGGCCAGCGAGCCCGTGATCAGCGTAGACCTCAGGAGGCCTGCAGACGCGCATCCTGCGCCCGGGTGGTGTCGGGGCGCGGGCCGGGGACCAGGCCCGTCGGACCGGCGGTGAGGGTCACCGGGACCGGCGCGGCGGCCGCCGGGACCGCCGGGGTGGCGGGCAGCGGCTGCACCGCGGCGCGCTTGAGGGAGAAGCGGAACACCGAGCCGGCGCCGAGCGTGGAGGCGCACTGCAGGGTGCCGCCCATCGCGCCGGCGAGCTGCCGGGCGATGTAGAGGCCGAGGCCGGTGCCCCCGGTCGTCATGCGCATGGGGTCCTCGACGCGGTGGAACTTCTCGAAGACGCGCTCCAGCTGGTCGGCCGGGATGCCGCGGCCGTGGTCGATGACGTCGACGTAGGCCTCCGTGCCCTCGGCGACGAGCGTCACCTCGACCGGCGAGCCGGCGGGGGAGTACTTCAGGGCGTTGCCGATCAGGTTCGTCAGCACCTGGATGACGCGCGTCGGGTCGCAGGTGACCGGCACCGGGTCGGCCGGCAGCACCAGTCGTACCCGCTCGCCGTCGTGGCCGAAGTCGCCGGCAGCGCGCTGGATCAGCGCCACCAGGTCGCCCGACCCAAGGTCGACCTGGGTCGCGGCCGTGCCCTCGGTGGCGGAGATGCGCGAGGCCAGCAGCAGGTCCTCGACGAGCCGGGCCAGGTGGTCGCAGCGGTCGCTGATGACCGCGAGGCACTCGTTGCGGCGCTCCGGCGTCATCGCGTCGCCACGGCGGCGCAGCAGGTCGGCGTAGCCCTTGATCGGGGTGAC
>JBKJQQ010000217.1:0-7594 GCA_046593875.1 Mycobacteriales bacterium
ACGTGTTACTCACCCGTTCGCCGCTCGAGTACCCCGAAGGGCCTTTCCGCTCGACTTGCATGTGTTAAGCACGCCGCCAGCGTTCGTCCTGAGCCAGGATCAAACTCTCCGTTAATGAATAGCGGCCCCACCGCTTTGAGGTGACGGGGCCAGAGAGTCGCTGCCTCCCTGGAGGAGGTCAGCTGTTGGTCCTGACGATCAGACTCAACTAGCAAATTGCAGTTGTCCTGTCTCGCCAGATCCGGCCGAGGTGCAGCACGCCCCCGAACGGGAACGCCTGTCGACTCGTGCCGGACATATGGCACTGACTTTCGGCACGCTGTTGAGTTCTCAAGGAACGAACGCTCACCGGTCTCGACCTCGCGGTCGTTCTCGGGGCAACTCGCCTAATCTAGCGGCGGGCTCTTCGTCGTGTCAAACCTCGCGGTCCGCACCGACGTCCAAGCCCAACCCTCTCCCGCGGACACGGCGTTGCCGTGCTGATCCGTCGAGGTGAGTGCCCGCGATCCGTCCGGCAGCGAGTCGAACCGCTGCTGTCCGGTGCTCCGGGGGCGAACATGAAGTTACGAGCAGGCGGCCACGGAGTCAAATCCCGGGGGCGCCCAGCGGGCGTGGTGAGGGGCACATCCACGCGAACGGCGCGTCTCGTCGCCCATGCGGTCGCGCGCTGGTATCAGGGCGTCCGCTCGACGACGGCGACCGTGCGCTTGCCGCGGCGCAGGACCAGGAAGCGGCCGTGCAGCCAATCCTGCTCCTGCGGGACGGCGGCCTCGTCGGTGAGCTTGCGGTTGTTCAGGTACGCCCCGCCGTCTCGCACCGCCCGCCGCGCGTCGGACTTCGACAGGCCCAGCGTCGTGGCGAGCAGGTCGACCAGCGGCGGGGCCTGCCCCTGCACGGTGGTCGACGGCGCCTCGGCGAGGGCCGCGGCGAGGGTGCCGGCGTCGAGCTCCTCGAGCGCTCCCCCGCCGAACAGGGCGGCGCTGGCGGCCTGGACCCGGGCGAGCTCGGCGTCGCCGTGGACGAGGGCGGTGAGCGCCTCGGCCAGGGCTTTCTGCGCCGCGCGGGCCTGCGGACGCTCGGCGGTGAGCGCGTCGAGCTCCTCCACCTGCGCACGCGGCAGGAAGGTGAGCAGGCGCAGGTAGGTGCCGACGTCGCGATCGTCGACGTTGAGCAGGAACTGGTAGAGCGCGTACGGCGAGGTCATGGCGGGGTCGACCCAGACGCTGCCGCCCCCGGTGCTCTTGCCGAGCTTGCCGCCGGACGCGTCGGTGACCAGCGGGAAGGTGAGCGCGTGGACCGACCGCTCGTGGCCCTCGACGCGCCGGATCAGGTCCAGGCCGGCGGTGATGTTGCCCCACTGGTCGTTGCCGCCGATCTGCAGCGCGCATCCGTACCGGCGGTGCAGCTCGAGGTAGTCGTAGGACTGCAGCAGCATGTAGCTGAACTCGGTGTAGGACAGGCCGCCGGACTCGAGGCGCGCGCTGACCGACTCCTTGGCGAGCATGGCGTTGATCGAGAAGTGCTTGCCGACGTCGCGCAGGAAGTCGATCGCGCTCATCGGCGCCGTCCAGACGAGGTTGTCGACCAGCAGCGCGCCGGTCGCCCCGTCGCCGAACTCCAGGAACCGCTCCATCTGCGCGCGGATCCTGGTGACGCGGGCGGCGACGACGTCGGCGGTCATGAGGACCCGCTCGGCCGAGCGGCCGGACGGGTCGCCGATGAAGCCGGTCGCGCCACCGGCCAGGGCGATCGGGCGGTGGCCGGCGAGCTGGAAGCGGCGCAGCGCGAACAGCGGCACCAGGTTGCCCAGGTGCAGGCTCTCCGCGGTCGGGTCGAAGCCGGCGTACAGCGTGAGCGGACCGGCGACGAGGTCGCGGCGCAGCGCCGCCTCGTCGGTGGTCTGGGCCACGAGGCCGCGCCAGGCGAGGTCGTCGAGGACGGCGGCGCCGCCGGCGGTGTCGGCTGAGGAACGGGGGCGAGCGCTGGTCACGGGGTCGATCCTCCCGTACGGGGGCGAGCGGGTTGTGGTGGGCGCGCGCGTCAGGTCGTGCGGCGCGTGCGCGGGACGGCCGGGCGGTACGGCGACACGGTCGGCTCGCCCTCGATCCAGGAGCGCCACGGGGTCGAGGCGCCGAGGCCGGCGACGCCGACCCGGGGCCCGGCCAGGACGCGTGCCGGGTCGACGGGCTCCCCCGGCTCCAGCCGCAGCGGGGACGCCGCGTCGAGCAGGTCGGTGCCGCCCAGGGAGCCGTCGACGCCGAGCGCCTTGGTGAGACGGGCCGGGCCGCGGGCGAGGTCGCGGTCCTTCGCACCGGGGCGGCGGGCCCGGGCGGCGTCCAGGCCCTGCACCACCTCGCCGGCCCGCAGCAGGACGGCCGACGCCGAGCCGTCCGGCCCGGCGACGACGTTCAGGCACCAGTGCATGCCGTAGGTGAAGTAGACGTAGGCGATCCCGGCGGGACCGAACATGACCTCGGTGCGGGGGGTGCGGCCGCGGAAGGCGTGCGAGCCAGGGTCGGACTCCCCCGCGTAGGCCTCGACCTCCGTCAGGCGCAGCACCACGTCTCCGTGCACCAGCAGGGCGCCGAGCAGGGTCGGGGCGACCTGCTCGACGAGGCCGTCCAGGTCCACGTCAGTCGGGGGTGCCGGCCGCCCACCGGCGCTGGGCCGCGACCTCGAGGACGACGGCGTCGAGCTGCTCCTGGACGCGCACGGGGGCGGTGCCGCCGTGGCCGTCGCGCGCCGCGATCGCCCCTCGTACGTCCAGGACGGTCCGGACGTCGGGGGTCAGGTGCGGCGAGACGTGCGCGAGCTCGTCGTCGCTGACCTCGTGCAGCTCCTTGCCGTTGACGGTGCACCAGACGACGAGGTGGCCGACCGCCTCGTGGGCGTCGCGGAAGGCGACGCCGTTCTTGACGAGCAGCTCGGCGACGTCGGTCGCAAGGGCGAAGCCGGTCGGTGCAGAGGCCTCGAGGACGTCGGCGTGGACGGTCATCGTGGCGATCATCCCGGCCATCGCGGGCAGGACGAGCAGCAGCGTCTCGACGGCGTCGAAGCAGGGCTCCTGCGCCTCCTGCATGTCCCGGTCGTAGGTCAGCGGCAGGCCCTTGAGCATCGCGAGCGCGCCGGTGACGTGGCCGATGAGCCGGCCGGCCTTGCCGCGGGCGAGCTCGGCGATGTCGGGGTTCTTCTTCTGCGGCATGATCGAGCTGCCGGTCGAGAAGGCGTCGTCGAGGGTGACCCAGCCGAACTCCGTGGAGTTCCAGAGGACCACCTCCTCCCCCAGTCGGGACAGGTGGACGCCGAGCAGCGCGGCGACGAAGAGGAACTCGGCGACGAAGTCGCGGTCGGACACGGCGTCCATCGAGTTGGGCGCAGCCGAGCCGAAGCCGAGCTCCTCCGCGGTGGAGATGGGATCGACCGGCAGCGAGGAGCCGGCCAGCGCACCGGAGCCGAGCGGGCTGACCGACGCCCGCAGATCCCAGTCCACGAGGCGGGCGACGTCGCGCGAGAAGGCCTGCACGTGCGCCAGCAGCTGGTGCGCGAACAGGACCGGCTGGGCGTGCTGCAGGTGGGTCATCCCGGGAGCGGGCGTGTCCATGTGCTGCACCGCCTGGTCGACCAGCGCCTGCTCGAGGTCGGCCAGCCGGTCGATCACGAGGCGCGCGTGGTCGCGGAGGTAGAGGCGCAGGTCGGTGGCGACCTGGTCGTTGCGCGAGCGGCCGGCGCGCAGCTTGCCGCCGAGCGCGCCGAGCTTCTCGAGCAGGCCGCGCTCGAGCGCCGTGTGGACGTCCTCGTCCTCGACCCGCGGGCGGAACGACCCGTCCGCCACCTCGGTCCGCAGGTCGTCCAGCGCGTCGAGCATCCGACCGAGCTCGTCGTCGGACAGCAGCCCGGCGCGGTGCAGGACGCGGGCGTGCGCCTTGGAGGCGAGCAGGTCGTACGGCGCGAGGCGCCAGTCGAAGTGGACGCTGACGGACAGCCGCGCGAGGGCCTCGGCGGGGCCGCCCTCGAAGCGGCCGCCCCACAGGGAGGTGCGGTCGGAGGGGGTGGTGGTCACCGGAGCAGTCTGCCCGGTGGGGCTCACCCGCCGAGCCGCTGGTCCCGCTTGGCCGCGATCTTGCTCGGCATGCCCCACAGCTCGACGAAGCCCTTGGCCAGCGACTGGTCGAAGGTGTCCTCCGCGTCGTAGGTCGCGAGGTTGAAGTCGTAGAGCGAGGCGTCGCTGCGGCGGCCGCTGACGACGCAGGTGCCGGCGTGCAGGGTCAGCCGGATCTCGCCGCTGACGTGCTGCTGCGAGCTCTTGATGAGCTCGTCGAGGGCGCGCTTGAGCGGGCTGAACCACAGGCCGTCGTAGACGAGCTCGGACCAGCGCTGCTCGACACCGCGCTTGTAGCGGGCGAGGTCGCGCTCGACGGTGAGGTTCTCCATCTCCTGGTGCGCGGTGATGAGCACCTGCGCACCCGGGACCTCGTAGACCTCGCGGCTCTTGATGCCGATGAGGCGGTCCTCCACCATGTCGAGGCGGCCGACGCCCTGCGCGCCGGCGCGCACGTTGAGCTGCTCGATGGCCTGCAGCACGGTCACGGCCTTGCCGTCGATGGCGGTCGGGACGCCGTCGGTGAAGGTGAGGACGAGCTCGTCGGGCTCGCGCGCCACCTTGGGGTCCTGCGTGTAGGCGTAGACGTCCTCGATCGGGCCGTTCCAGGGGTCCTCGAGGAAG
This sequence comes from Mycobacteriales bacterium, assembly GCA_046593875.1. Lineage (GTDB taxonomy): Bacteria > Actinomycetota > Actinomycetes > Mycobacteriales > SCTD01 > SCTD01. The sequence goes on from JBKJQQ010000217.1 coordinate 4,724, forward strand.
CCGGTCTCGACGGCGCGGCCCCAGACGTTCTGGTCGATCGAGTAGGGCGACTTCTTGTTGACGTCGATCGGCAGCCCCTTCTCCTCCGCGAAGGCGATGGCCTTGTCGCGGGTCATGCCGGAGTCGCGGACGGGAGCGATGCAGCGCAGCTCGGGGGCCAGCGCGCCGATGCCCACCTCGAAGCGCACCTGGTCGTTGCCCTTGCCGGTGCAGCCGTGGCTGACGGTCGAGGCGCCGTGCTTGCGCGCGGCGGCGACCAGGTGCTTGACGATGAGCGGGCGGCTCAGGGCGGAGACCAGCGGGTAGCGGCCCATGTAGAGCGCGTTGGCCTGCAGGGCCGGCAGGCAGTACTCGTCGGCGTACTCGTCGCGCACGTCGGCGACGACGGCCTCGACCGCGCCGCAGTCCAGGGCTCGCTGACGGATGACCTCCAGGTCCTCGCCGCCCTGGCCGACGTCGGCGGCGACGGCGATGACCTCGGCGCCGGTCTCCTCCGCGATCCAGCCGATGGCGACGGACGTGTCGAGTCCGCCGCTGTAGGCCAGGACGATGCGGTCCTTGCTCACTCTGGTCCTCCTAGGGTTCGGCCCTCGGCCAGGCGCAGGAGGCGCTCGGCGAGGGCGGTGCACGCCGCGGTGGGCGGCGTGCGGGTGACGAGCAGGACGGTGTCGTCGCCGGCGACGGTGCCGGCGACCTCGGGCAGGCCCGCGCGGTCGAGCGCGGAGCCGAGCAGGTGGGCGCCGCCGGGGGGCGTGCGCAGGACGACCGTGTCGCCGGTCGCCTCGGCGGAGACGAGCAGCTCCTCCAGCAGCCGGCCGAGCCGGGCGTCGACCGCCTCGGCGGTGCCGCCGCGGGGGGCGTTCTCCTGCGGCACGACGTAGGCCATGCCCTTGGCGGTCCGGGTCTTGACCGCGCCGAGGTCGTCGAGGTCGCGGCTGACGGTGGCCTGCGTGACGGCGACGCCGTCGGCGGCCAGCAGCCGGCCGAGCTCGGTCTGGCTGGGGACCGCCTGGTGCTCGAGCAGCTCGACGATGCGCGCCTGCCGGGCCGCCTTGGTGAGCGGGGCGAGGGACGTCGTCATGCTGCTCGGGGGGACATCAGGCTCCTGGGCCGCCGACGACCTCGCCGACGCGGGCGAGCAGCTCGCCGACCGCGAAGGGCTTGAGGAACACGTTGTCGTCGCCGAGCAGCGTGCGCATGCCCGGGACGGCGTCGACCTTGCCGGTCACCACGATGACCGGGATCTCGGCCAGCTCGGGGTCGTCGCGCATCTCCTCGAGCACCCGGACGCCGCCGAGGTCCGGCATCATCAGGTCGAGCAGCACGAGGGCGGGCGGGGACGACGTCGCCTTGACCAGGCCGGCCAGACCGTCCGACGCGGTCACCACGTCGTAGCCCTCCGCGGACAGCAGCGTCTGCAGCAGACCGCGCACGCTGGGGTCGTCCTCGACCACGAGGATCTTCACGCTCACTTGGCCACTCCCAGGGTCAGCATGGCGCGACCCTATCGGCGGACAGCGCACCCGGGAGCGCCGCCACGAAAGCGTCGAGCTGCGCGGCCGTGACCACGAGCGGAGGGGCCAGTCGCAGCACGTCGGGCGCGGCGGCGTTGACGAGGAAGCCGGCCTCCCGCAGGGCCTGCTCGGCGGCGGCGGCGACGGGGCGCGTGAGCACGATGCCGACCCACAGCCCGAGGCCGCGCACCTCGGCGATCAGCGCGTGGTCCAGGTCGGCCAGCGCGCGCCGCAGGTGGTCACCGAGCTTGACGGAGGCGTCCAGCAGGCCGTCCTCCTCGACGGTGCGCAGGACGGCCAGCGCTGCCGCGCAGGCGATCGGGTTGCCGCCGAACGTCGTGCCGTGGTCGCCCTTGCGCAGCGCCGTGGCGGCCCGGCCGTTGGCGACGACCGCACCGATCGGCAGCCCCCCGCCGAGGGCCTTGGCCAGGGTCACGACGTCGGCGGTGACCGACGGCGCGAGAACGCTGCTCGTGAGCCAGGCGCCGACCCGGCCGACACCGCCCTGCACCTCGTCGAGGTGGAGCAGCGCACCGTGCGCGTCGCACGCGGCCCGGGCGGCCTCGAGGAAGCCGCCCGGCGGGACGACGACGCCGGCCTCGCCGAGGACAGGTTCGAGCACCACGGACGCGGTCTGCTCGTGGACGGCTGCGGTGAGGGCGTCGACGTCGCCGTACGGCACGAAGACGACCGGGCCGGGCAGCGGGGCGAAGGGCGCGCGCTTGGCGGACTGACCGGTGATGGCGAGCGCGCCGAGCGTGCGGCCGTGGAAGGCGCCCTCGCAGGCGACCCAGCCACCGCCGGGGCGGAGTCGGCGGGAGAGCTTGAGGGCGGCCTCGTTGGCCTCGGCGCCGGAGTTGGTGAACAGCACCCGGCTGTCCGCGCCGGCTCCGACGATCTCCTTGAGGCGCTCGGCGAGCTCGATGCCCGGCGCGTGCGCAGCGAGGTTGCTGGTGTGGCCGAGGGTCGCGACCTGCTTCGTGACGGCCTCGACCACGGCGGGGTGGGCGTGGCCGAGCAGGTTGACCGCGATGCCGCCGAGCAGGTCGACGTAGGTCTTGCCGTCCACGTCGGTGACGGTGGCGCCGCTGCCGCTGGCGAGCACGACCGGCGGGGTGCCGTAGTTGGCCATCAGGGCGTCGTCCCAGCGGTCCTGCCACTGCTGCGTGCTGCTCATGACGGAAGCACCATCGTCCCGACGCCCTCGTCGGTGAACAGCTCGAGCAAGATCGCGTGCGGCACCCGACCATCCAGCACGTGCGCCCGTGGGACCCCGCCCTGCACAGCCCGCAGGCACGCCTCCATCTTGGGCACCATGCCGGTCGACAGGGACGGGAGGAGCTTCTCCAGCTCGAGA
>JBKJQQ010000259.1:0-4102 GCA_046593875.1 Mycobacteriales bacterium
GTCTACCACCGCAGCTACCTCGACAGCCCGCACGCTGTCGCCCTCGTCGCGGAGCGCGACGGCCAGGTCGACGGCTTCCTGCTCGGCGTCCTGGAGCCTGCCCCCCACGGCGCCTACGTCCTGCGGCGCTGGGGCGCCCGGTTGGCCGTGACGGCGGTCCTCGCGCTGCTGACGCGACCGCGGGTCCTCGCGGTCTTCCTCCGCACCCGCCTCGTGCGCTACGGCCGGGGCCTGTGGCGCCGCCGACGCGGCAGCGCAGCGGGGAGGCCGAGCGAGACGCCGCGCACGTGGGCGGTGCTGTCGCACGTCGCGGTCGACCCCTCCTCCCGTGGAGCGGGGGCGGGGGCGGCGCTGGTCGGGCGCCTGCACGAGGATGTCGTGGCCGCGGGCGCTGCCGGGGTGGTGCTGCTCACGGAGGCGGACGGCCCGGGGCCGGGCTTCTACCGGCGGCTCGGCTACGAGGACGAGGGGGACGTCGTGGGGGCGGACGGCATGTCGTGGCGACGGTTCCGGTGGCGCGTCGCCTGATGGCCGCGCTCGCCGGCTCCCCGCTGACGCCGCCGGCCGGCGGGTGAAGCTCTCTGCTCCTGTCGTGATGGCCGCGGGCACGGTCGCCTCCCGGGCGACGGGGCTCGCCCGGACGGCAGCACTGGCCGCCGTGCTCGGGATCGGCGTGGTGTCCGACGCCTACACGGCGGCGAGCGTCGTGCCGACCATGCTGCTGGTGCTCGTCACCGGCGGCACCCTCTCGTCGGCGCTCGTGCCGATGCTCAGCCGCGACCGGCCCGAGGACGAGCGCAAGCACGCCGCAGGGACCGCTCTGGTCGTCCTGACCGCCCTGGCCGCCGCCGCGTCGGCGGCGCTGGCACTGGCCGCGCCGCTCCTGGCGCGCTTCCTCAGCCTCGGCGCGCGCGGGCAGCCCGATCACGACGAGCGGATCCGGCTGATCACCATCCTGCTCGTCCTGATCGCTCCGCAGGTCCTCCTGCTCGCGGTCACCGCCGTGACCTCGGCCGTCCTCACCGCGCGCGGCCGGCTCGGCGTCGTGGGCTGGGCTCCGGTCGCCACGAACATCGCCTTCCTGGTCGGGCTGGCCGCCTACGCGTCCGCGGTGCCGACCCGCTCGGCGGACGTCCCGCTGCGGGGCCTGCTGCTGCTGGGTCTCGGCAGCACCGCTGCCCTCGCGGTCGGCAGCGTGATCCAGCTCCGCGCGTGCGCCCGGGACCTGCCCTCCTGGCGGGACCTGCGCAGGCAGCGCGATCCCGTCGTCGCCCGCGAGCTCCGCCGGACCGGCGGCTGGACCCTGCTCTACGCGGCGGCCAACCAGGTGGGACTGCTCGTCGTCCTCGCGGTCGCCGCCCGCCGCAGCGGCGTCGGGACCGCCTACCAGTGGGCCTTCACCGTCATGCAGCTGCCGTTCGCCGTCGTCGGGGTCACGCTGCTGTCGGCGAGCCTGCCCGCCCTGGCGCGCGCCGCGGACGACCGACCGGCCTTCAACGCGGTGGTCCGCCGGACCACGGGTCCGCTGCTGGCGCTGCTGCTGCCCAGTGCCGTCGCGCTGGCCCTGTTCGCTCCCCTCATCGCGGGCCTGCTCGTCGGGTACGGCGCGACCGACGACGAGGGGACCGCCCTGGTCGCCGACGGGATCGTCGTGTTCGCGGCGGCCCTGCTGCCCTTCGCGGGGTTCCAGCTGCTGACCCGCAGCTGCTACGCCCTGGGCAGGCCGGCGCTGCCCGCGCTGACGAACCTCGGCGTGAACGCGGTGACCGTCGCCGGCGCGCTGCTCGCGCTGCGTCCCGATTCGCCGACCGAGGTCCTCCGGGTGCTCGTGACCGCCTACGCCTGCTCGTACGTCGTCGGCTGCGTGCTCCTGGCGGCGGCGCTGCGCAGGGCGGGCGTGCGACCCGCCCAGGGACTGCTCAAGCCGCTGGCCTGGGGCGGGACCGCGGCCGGCGTCGGCGTCGCGGCCGTCCTGGCGATGCGCAGTCAGCTCCCGCCGAGCTGGCTCCGGGACGCGGCGACGCTCACGGCCTTCGGGAGCGCCGCCCTGCCAGGCGTGCTGCCCTGGCTCAGGGCCCGCCCGTCGGGGCCTCCCGCATGCGGCACGAGCCGCCCGGGCGGTCGATAGCGTGGCGGCAGGAGGCAGCGTGCCCGGGTTCGGAGAGCTCCAGAGCGCCGTCATGGACGTCGTCTGGTCCTCGGCCGACCCGGTGACGGTCCGGCAGGTGCTGGAGGCGATGGCCCCCGAGCGGCCGCTCGCCTACACGACCGTCCAGACCGTCATGGACAGGCTCGCGCGGAAGGGCCTGCTGGTGCGCCACCCGGAGGGCAAGGCGAACGCCTACTCCCCGACGCGCAGCCGCGAGGACCACACCGCGTCGGCGATGCAGGAGGTGCTGCACGGCGCCCCGGACACCCGTGCGGCGCTGCTGCACTTCGTCGACCTCATGGACGAGGACCAGGAGCAGGCGCTGCGGGCCGCGCTCGCGCGGCGCCAGCGGCTCCGGCGCACCTGATGCTCGTCCTGCTGCTCCTGCTCGGCTACACCGCCGCCGTCCTGTGCTTCGGCCCGCGTCTGGCCGCCGGCCGGTCCTGGACGTCGGCGGCTCCCCGGTGGGGGCTGCTGCTCTGCCAGGCCGTCCCGGCGGCCGCGGTCAGCGGCGTCCTGCTCATGGCGGCCATGACCGCGGTGTCCGTGCAGCACCTGCGCGCCGACGTCGGCCACCTCCTCCACGCGTGCGCCGTGGCGGTGTGGGACAGCGCCACCCACCCGGGCGTCCCCCTCACCACGACCCTCGGGCTGCTCGCGGTCGTGCTGCTCACGCACCTGGCACGGACAGCGGCGGGCAACGCGGCGGCGAGCCGGCGGATTCGTCGTGCGCAGCGAGCCGGGCTCGAGCTCGTCGACGAGGGGTGCGCGGCGCGGGGGTACACCCGCGTGCCGTCCGAGCACAGGTTCGCGTACTGCGTGCCCGGAGGCGCCGGGCGCATCGTCGTGTCGACCGCGGCGGAGCGCGAGCTCGACCACGACGAGCTGGCGGCCGTCCTCGCCCACGAGCGGGCGCACCTGCGCGGACGGCATCACCTGCTCGTGCAGGTGACCCACGTCCTGGCGAAGGCGGTGCCGTTCGCGTCCGTCCGCGCGCTGCACGACGAGGTCTGCACGCTGGTCGAGATGGCGGCGGACGACCAGGCGTGCAAGGACGGCGACCGGGAGTCGCTGCTCACGGCCCTGGTCAGCCTGGGGACTGCTCGGGCCGCGGTACCCGGGCTCGCCGTCAATGGCGCGGCGACGGTCGCGCGGGCGCTGCGGCTCACCGAGCCCGGTACGCCGCCCCCGCTGGCCCGCCGCGCAGGGGTCTGCGCGGTCGCCGTCGGTCTGGTCCTCACCCCCTGGCTCCTGGGCGGCCTCCCCGTCGTCCTCGCGCTTACGGGTCACTGCGACGGCTGACCGGCTCCGGTCACGACAGCGGCAGCCGCCGCTACCTGTGCTGCACGGGTACCGGAGCGGATGCGCTGCCGGTGGCGTCCGGCGCGGTGAACGCCGAGGCGCGCACGGGGTGGTGACGCGGAATCTCGGCACCGGCGCATGGTCGCGCACGCCGGACGGGAGTGCCCCCGGCAGGATTCGAACCTGCGCTTCTTCCTCCGGAGGGAAGCACTCTATCCCCTGAGCTACGGGGGCTCGGGCGCGCAGGACGCTACCAGTGAGGCGTCCTCAGGCGGGCCGCCCGTGGGCCTGTGTAGCGTCCCCGGCCATGTCGAGCAGCCTGGGCCGCGTCCTCGTGGTCGACGACGACGACGTGATCCGGCAGCTCATCACGGTGAACCTGGAGCTCGAGGGCTTCGAGGTCGCCACGGCCGTCGACGGGCAGGACTGCCTGGACAAGGTGAAGGGCGTCCAGCCGGACGTCATCACGCTCGACATCATGATGCCCAGGCTCGACGGCTGGGAGGCCGCGAGCCGCCTGCGCGCCGACCCGGAGACCGCCGGGATCAAGGTCGTGCTGCTGTCGGCCCGTGCGCAGGAGGCCGACCTCGAGCGCGGGAGCCGGATCGGCGTCGACGCCTACCTGACCAAGCCGTTCGACCCCGACGAGCT
>JBKJQQ010000150.1:0-3040 GCA_046593875.1 Mycobacteriales bacterium
GCCCAGATGCACCCACGCGACGATCCGCCCGGCCCGCACCAGGGTCTGGCCGGTGAGCCGTCCGCCGGAGGCGGCGATGTCGCGCTCGGCCGACGGCGCGAGCACCAGCGCGATGATCGCGGGGATGACCGGCACGGCGACGAAGGACGCGATGGCCAGTACGAGCACGACGATCGCGGTGCCGTCGGTCTGCGGCACGACCGGGTAGCCGTACGCCGTCGGCACCGGACCGGGTACTGGCGGCGGGCCGTACGGGCCGGGGCTCCCCTGCGGCGGGACGCCGTACGCCGGCGGTCCGTCCCAGCGCGGGTGCGCCGGTCGCCCCGGCGGCGCGGTGGACGGGTCGGGGGTCGTCATGGCGCGCAGCGTACGGCCGGAACGCCCGACGGCCGCCCCTTCGAGAAGAGGCGGCCGTCGGGATCAGGCGTGCGCGGACTAGCTGCGGTAGGCGTTGTTGCCGCCGTAGTCGAAGTCGTCCAGCGGCACCGCGGCGCCACCGCCCTGGCCGAAGGCGAACTCGGGGTCGTCGTAGCCGGCCATCGAGTAGACCGCGGCGCGGGCCTCCTCGGTGGGCTCGACCCGGATGTTGCGGTAGCGGCTGATGCCGGTGCCGGCCGGGATGAGCTTGCCGATGATGACGTTCTCCTTGAGGCCGAGCAGCGAGTCGCTCTTGGCCTGGATCGCCGCGTCGGTGAGGACGCGGGTCGTCTCCTGGAAGGAGGCCGCGGACAGCCACGACTCGGTCGCGAGGCTGGCCTTGGTGATGCCCATGAGGACCGGACGGCCGGAGGCCGGCTCGCCGCCCTCCTGGACCACGCGGCGGTTCTCGCCCTCGAAGACCGCGCGCTCGACCAGCGAGCCCGGCAGGAAGTCGGTGGAGCCGCTCTCGAGGACGTTCACCCGCTTCAGCATCTGACGGATGATCACCTCGATGTGCTTGTCGTGGATCGACACGCCCTGCGAGCGGTAGACCTCCTGGACCTCGGCCACCAGGTGCAGCTGCACCTGGCGCGGGCCGAGGATGCGCAGCACCTCGTGCGGGTTGACGGCACCGATGTGCAGCTTGTCGCCGACCTCGATGTGGTCGCCCTCCTCGAACAGCAGGCGGGCGCGCTTGGAGACGATGTAGCTGATCTCCTCACTGCCGTCGTCCGGCGTGATCGTGACCTGGCGACCCTTGGCGGTGTCCTCCAGGCTGATCCGGCCGTTGACCTCGGAGATCTGGGCGACGCCCTTGGGGCTGCGGGCCTCGAACAGCTCGACCACGCGCGGGAGGCCGTGGGTGATGTCCTCACCCGCGACGCCGCCGGTGTGGAAGGTGCGCATCGTGAGCTGGGTGCCGGGCTCGCCGATCGACTGGGCCGCGATGATGCCGACCGCCTCGCCGACGTCCACGGTCTTGCCGGTGGCCAGCGAGCGGCCGTAGCAGGAGGCGCAGGTGCCGACCTTGGAGTCGCAGGTCAGCACGCAGCGGACCTTGATCTCCTCGACGCCGGCGTCGATGAGCGTGCCGATGTTGACGTCGCCGAGGTCGGCGCCCGCCTCGAGCACGACCTTGCCGTCGACGCTGGCGTCGGCGGCCAGGGTGCGCGCGTAGACCGAGGTCTCGACGTGCGCGTCCTTGACCAGAACGCCCTCGGTGTTGCGCGTGCCGATCGACATCTTGACGCCGCGCTTGGTGCCGCAGTCCTCCTCGCGGATGATGACGTCCTGGCTCACGTCGACCAGGCGACGGGTCAGGTAGCCGGAGTCCGCGGTGCGCAGAGCGGTGTCGGCCAGGCCCTTGCGCGCACCGTGCGTGGAGATGAAGTACTCCAGGACGGTCAGGCCCTCACGGAAGTTCGCCTTGATCGGGCGCGGGATGATCTCGCCCTTCGGGTTGGCCACCAGGCCACGCATGCCGGCGATCTGACGCACCTGCATCATGTTGCCTCGGGCACCCGAGTGGACCATCATCCAGACGGGGTTGGTCTTCGGGAAGTTCTCCTCCATCGCCTTCGCGACCTCGGCGGTGGCCTTGGTCCAGATCTCGATGAGCTCCTGACGGCGCTCGTCGTCGGTGATGACGCCGCGGCCGTACTGCTTCTCGATCTTCTCGGCGTCGCCCTCGTAGCGCTCGAGGATCTCGGCCTTGCCGGGCGGCGTGACGACGTCCTCGATGGAGATGGTGACGCCGGAGCGGGTCGCCCAGCGGAAGCCGGTCTCCTTCAGGGCATCCAGGCTCGCCGCGACCTGCACCTTGGGGTAGCGCTCGGCCAGGTCGTTGACGATGCTCCCGAGCTCGCGCTTGGAGACCTCCTTGTCGACGAACGGGTAGTCGACGGGCAGGGCCTCGTTGAACAGGGCCCGGCCGAGGGTGGTCTCCAGGCGGTAGCCCGAGACGTCGCCCGCCTCCGCGTCCGCGATCCCCGGGAGGTCGCGCATGCGGATGCTGATCTTGGCCTGCAGGTGCAGCTCACCGGTGTCGAGCGCCATGACGGCCTCGGCGACCGAGCTGAACGCGCGGCCCTCGCCCGTCGCGCCCTCCTTGAGGGAGGTCAGGAAATAGATGCCGAGCACCATGTCCTGGGTCGGGCTGGTGATCGGGCGGCCGTTGGCCGGGCTCAGGATGTTGTTGCTGCTGAGCATGAGGATGCGGGCCTCGGACTGCGCCTCCGCCGACAGCGGCAGGTGCACGGCCATCTGGTCGCCGTCGAAGTCGGCGTTGAACGCCGTGCAGACCAGCGGGTGGATCTGGATGGCCTTGCCCTCGACCAGCTGGGGCTCGAAGGCCTGGATGCCGAGGCGGTGCAGCGTGGGTGCGCGGTTGAGCAGCACCGGGTGCTCGGTGATGACCTCCTCGAGCACGTCCCAGACCACGGGGCGGGCGCGCTCGACCATGCGCTTGGCGCTCTTGATGTTCTGCGCGTGGTTGAGGTCGGCGAGCCGCTTCATGACGAACGGCTTGAACAGCTCGAGCGCCATCTGCTTGGGCAGGCCGCACTGGTGCAGCTTGAGCTGCGGGCCGACGACGATGACCGAGCGGCCGGAGTAGTCGACG
>JBKJQQ010000232.1:0-13205 GCA_046593875.1 Mycobacteriales bacterium
GATGCTGACACACCTCCCCGTCACTGTCTGCACCGGAAAAACGAGGGACATCGGCGTGACCGAAGGGCTCGACTCGTGCGTCAAGCAGGTGCGACCTCCCTGCCGGCGAGGGGGGCACCGGCAGGGAGGTCGCGTCGTGACGCCGCACCTTGAGCCGTGTCAGGCGGCTGAGCGGTGCTGACCGTCGATCAGGTGCAGCATCTGCGCCTGCGACTGCTCCTGGTGGTCGCGTATGCACTTGGCGAGCGTGAAGCTGGAGCTCACCAGGAACAGCGCGCCGATGGCGAGGAAGCCGCGGGTCCAGCGGTCGACGGGCAGGTAGGTGATGCCGATCCCGACGGCAACGGCGGCGACGCCGAACGAGAGGGCGGCCTGGGCGAAGAAGGCGGTGGTGCTGCGCGAAGGCATGAGGTCCATGGGTCGACAGTTCTCCTGGTCGGCGGCCAGCGCCTGAGCGGAAGTCCTCAGCCGGAGGGGAACGATGCACCGCATCTCCACGACCAGCGTCGCGTCGGTCTACCCGCACTGCGTGACCAAGGTGGAGCGGAAGGGTCGCACGAAGGCCGAGCTGGACGAGGTCATCTCGTGGCTGACCGGCTTCGACGAGGCGACGTTGCAGAGGCACCTGTCCGAGGGCACGAGCTTCACCGACTTCTTCGCGGCAGCCGAGCTCAACCCGCTCTCGTCGGCCATCACGGCGTCGGTCTGCAGCGTGCGGGTGCAGGACGTCGAGGACCCGCTGCTGAGGCGGATCCGCTGGCTCGACAAGCTCGTGGACAAGCTCGCCAAGGGCCGACCGATGAGCAAGGTGCTGCGGGCGTAGCCCGAGTGTGGACGAACTCGGCCGTGGAGGGCCCCGGGACTCGGCCGGGTCAGGCCCGGACGGGGCCCGTCTCATCATCTCATCTGGCGCCGACATCCTTGGTCTGAGATCGGCTGTCCACAAGGCACTTTCGCTTCACGAAGCTGTCGCAGGTGGCCCCTAGGTTCGTGTCATGACAGCAGCGGCAGGAGTTCTCGCGACGACAGTCGATGCCGTCGTGCGCGTGGACCTGTCGGCGCTGTCGGTCGCGGAGCTGCAGTCGTCCTACGTCGCGGTCGCTCCCCAGGTCCAGCGCCTGACGGGGTTCTGCGGCGCGGTGCTGGCCGAGCTCCAGGACCGGACCGGTGGCCGGCTCCCCACCGCGGACGGCAAGCCGCGGCCGTTGCCCGGCTGGGTCGCTGAGGCATCCGGGGACAGCGCGTCAGCCGCGGGCCGGATGCTGCAGGTCGCGAGCGCGTTGCAGGAGGGGTTGCCGCGGGTCGCGACGGCGGTGCTGGACGGGACGGTGCCGTTCGTCCGCGCGGAGGTCCTGACCCGCCTGGTCGGTCGGATCGGCGCCGAGGCGCTGCGGGAGTCCGAGCCGGAGCTGATCGAGGTCGCCCGGCGGATGGACCCGAGCCAGCTCGCGGCGTGGGTGCGGCACCAGATCGCGACGTGGGTCGAGCCGGTCCTGGACGCGCAGGAGGGCAACGCCGCCGCTGGCCGCTACCTCAAGACCCGGAGCAAGCCCGACGGCAGCGTGTGGGGGAGCTTCCTGCTCCCTGCAGGTGACGCCGAGACCGTCCTGACCGCACTGGAGCCGCTGGCCCGCAGGCAGGGCGATCAGGACACCCGATCCGCGGCCCAGCGCCGGGCCGATGCACTGACCGAGGTGTGCGAGCAGGTCCTGCGCCACGGTGACCTTCCCGATGCGGGCGGGTTCCGGCCGCAGCTGAGCTACGTCCTGCCCGCGGACTGGGCGGCCCGCCGCGCCGGCGAGCACGACTGCGCCGACTGCCGGCACTGCCCCGCCCACCGGCCGCCGACGTTCGCTGACCTCGTCGCGGCTGCCGTCCCCGCCACCCGGCTTGCCCCTGACACCGCGACCGGCCGGGCCGAGGGTGCCGCCCGTCGCGTCCTGCCCGCGTCCCACGCCTGCGCGGGCGCTGCGTGGACCGGTCCGCAGACCCGCAGCCGGATCGAGACGATGCTCTGCGACGCCCGGATCACCCGGGTCCTGCTCGACGACGTCGGCCAGGTCACCGGCCTGCAGCCCGTCGGTGACAGCGTCACCAAGGCACAGCGACGCGCCCTGGCCGCCCGCGACCGGGGGTGCGCCGCCATCGGCTGCACCCGCCCACCGGCCATGTGCGACGCCCACCACCTGCAAGCGCGGGCCGACGGCGGGGCGTCGACCCTGCACAACCTGGTGCTGCTCTGCCGCAGACACCACGTCCTGTGGCACCTCGGCAAGATCGACCTGGATGACCTGAGCGTGCCGTGGCTCGCCGCGGCAGCGAGCGCTGGACCACCGGGCCACCCCCCGCCCTTCAACACTCTATGAGCGAGCCCCCACCCGGACCCGCCTCGCCCCACGACCAGAGCCGTGCGAGCGTCGGTGCCGGCCGATAGCGGTCCGGCCGCTCGTCCGTGGGCTTCTGGCGAGGGCTCCGGCTCGCGTCGTGGCAGGGCGGCTGGCCGCTGTTACCGTCAGCGGCGCCACAGCAGGTGGTGGACCACGCCGCTCGGGCTGGCCACCTCGTCGCGGTGGAAGCGGTCGTCGAGCTCCGCGGGCGACTCCCACAGCCGGCTGCCCGCGCCGAGCTCGTTCGGGTGGACCACGACGTGGAGGGTGTCCACGAGGTCGGCGTCCAGGAACTGGCGGATGCTGTCGGCGCCGCCGCCGAGCCGCACGTCGCGGCCCCCCGCTGCGGCCCGCGCCGTGGCGAGCACCTCCGCCGGGTGGCCCGACACGAAGTGGAACGTCGTGTCGCTCAAGGCGAACGAAGGCCGGACGTGGTGGGTGAGGACAAAGACCGGCGTGTGGAACGGCGGTTCGTCGCCCCACCAGCCCTTCCACTCCTCGTCGAGCCACGGACCCCTCACGGGCCCGAACTTGTTCCGGCCCATGATCTCCGCGCCGATGCCGTGGCGGAAGTCCCGCGTGAAGTAGTCGTCCAGCCCCCGGCTCCCGCCCGGGGCGCTCCGGTTCGGGAAGCTCGCCGTCGCCAGCGCCCAGGCCATGAGGACGCCGGGGTCGACGTGGCCGAACGGGCGCTCCAGGCTCTGGCCCTCACCGGCGCCGAAGCCGTCAGCGGAGACGGTGAAGTTCTGCACCCTCAACAGCTGTCCCACGCGAGCTCCTCCGTCTCCGGTCGCCAGTGGTCCCGAACGATCTCGTACCGGTAGCCGCCGCGCTCGGAGCCCTCGACGGCCAGCATGTCCTCCGGGGTGGGGATCTCCTGCGCGACCGTCATGCCGACCTTCTCCATCACCTTCTGCGACGCGACGTTCACGGCCATCGTCTCGCCCCAGACGACCCGGACGTCGAGCTTTGCGAACGCCTTGGCGACCAGCGCCTGCGAGCCCTCGGTCGCGTATCCCTTGCCCCATGCCGCCTGGCGCAGCCGGTACCCCAGCTCGACCTCGTCGGGCGGGCCGTCCGGGTCCGGTCGCAAGGAGAACCAGCCGAGGAAGGCGCCGTCGCGCTTCGCGTACGCCGCGAACAGCCCGAAGCGGCCGTCCCACCTCTCGTAGGTCGCGAGGACCATGGGAATGACGCGCTCACGCACGACGGCGTCGGGCACAGTCGGCTCGCCGCCGGTCAGGTAGCGCATGACGGCCGGGTCGCTGTCCAGCTCGATCAGCAGGTCCGCGCCCTCGGCCGTGAAGCAGAGCAGCTCAAGGCGCTCGGTCTGCACGTAGGGGTCCATCCACCGATCATGCTCGTGGTGGGAACGGGGTTGCGTCGCGTGGCGGAGAGCCGCGAGCCAGGGTCGAAGAGGCCGTTCCCGGGATGGCGCCTCTCCGGAGCAGAAGGCCGTCCGCAGGGCGGGTGCAGCGCTGAGGACTCCGGGGCGTCGAGGATCTCGCGGACCTCCTGGGCGCCCCGGCAGGCGCGGGCGATGCGGGCCGCTGGCGACGGCACCGTCGACGGCCACGAAGGTCGCCCATCAGCCAGGACGGCGGGCAGCCTTGCACCGGGCGCGCTCGAGCGGGTTCCCGCGGCAGACCGGCTCGCCCACGACGACCTTCACCTCGTAGGGCAGGGCCCGGTCACCGTCACGACTGCCGGCCAGCCGCACCCGATAGGCGCCCGGCTGCACCGGCTTGCCCGCGGCATCGGTCAGGTCCCACTGCAAAGAGACGGGCTCGCCGCCGGTGTTGCGCCCGCTGGACGAGCGCAGGACGGCGCCGTCCGGTCCCTCGACGGTCGTCGTCCAGTCCACCTCGCCGAGCGTGCGCGCGGTCGCCGTCACCGGTCCGGACGAACCGCGCGGATGCTCCTTGCCGCCGCTGAAGACCGGGTCGGCGAAGCCGACGCCGAGCTTCTCCGCGACCTGCTGGCGGATCGTGCCCATGCGCGCGTAGGTCGTCGCACCCGGGCAGCTGGTGTTGCCCGCGTCCCGGTGGCCGCTCACGACGTCGAAGGTCGCCTTCTGGCCGGCGCTGTACTTCGAGGTTCCGCCTCCGCCGGAGGTCAGCACGGCCTTCGCCAGCGGGTCGCGGTAGGCAGCGCCGAGCTTCCAGGCGAGCACGTCGGTGAGCATCCCGACGGTGGGGGTGTCCGGGGCGACGGTCGAGAAGTCGCCGAGCAGGGAGACGGCGAAGCTGTCGGTGTTGAAACCCCCGGTGTGGGCGCCGATCACGAACGTGTCGAGCCCGCCCGCGCGGCCCTCGTACGCCCGGCCGTAGCGGTCGACCAGGTAGTTGTAGCCGATGTCGGACCAGCCGTTGCTCTTGACGTGGTAGGCGTAGATCCCGCGAACCATGGCCGCCGCCTGCTCGCGCGTGTAGTCGTTGCTGCTGGCCGTGTGGTGGACGAAGCCCACCTTGACGGTGCTGTTGTACGACGGGTTGCCGCGGCGGATCGACTCGTCGGCGCCCCACTGCGTGCGGGTGATGATCGCCGGCTGCGGCTCCTCGGCGCGGGCCTGGTCGCGCGGACCGTCGATGAGCGCGTCGGCCGGGGAGGTGCCCGGGTCGACCAGCTCGATGCGGACGTCCCGCGGCTTCGCACCGGACAGCGCGTTGACCCGAACCTGCACGCCGTCGGACGGACCGGTCCAGATCGGCGCGGTGCCGAGGCGGAAGGCGCCGCGGGTGTCGGGACTCCCGGCGTCGGGGGCGTCGTCGCTGTCGGCCTCCACGCTCTCCCACGCCGACCAGCGGCCGTAGGCGCGGTTGCGGACCAGCACCTCGACGTCCCCGATGGCCGGGTCGGGCGCCCACGTGACGCCCATCAGCGAGAACGGCTTCGTCGTGCGTGCCGAGCTCAGGTAGGCCGGCCGGACCTTGAAGGAGCCGAGCGTCCGCAAGGATGCCTGGTCGACGGCGGCGAGCGGGATGCGCTCGATGCTGGCCGGGACCGGCCGAGGGGTGGCCGTCGCGGTCGTCACCGTGGGCAGGGCGACCAGCGCGGTGGACAGGGCGGCGACGAGCAGGGGGAACGCGAGCAGGCGGCGCACGGGAAGGACTCCAGAGGGCTGGTTGGCCAGGCACGGGCAGGACAGCGGCTTCCCCACCGCGACGTCCGCGTCCACTGTCACCCATGCGCTCCCGATATGCGGGGAGTCGGGCGAAGCGTGTCCTAGCGGACAGATGTGGTGCGCACCGCGGACACGTTGCCGTCCGAGCGCGCGTACCAGGCGTACGTCGACGAGGCCGGGAAGGAGGTCGCCCACCGGCCGTCCGGTCCGGCGGTGACGGTGCGTCCGACCCGGAACGTCGGGAGGTCGCGGTCGCGCCGCCCGCCGACCATCAGCGTGGGGGCGCCGTCGCGGCGCAGCAGCACCTCGACGGTCGCGCCCGGACGCGCCGTTCCGGACACGGAGGCGGTGCTGCCGCGGCGGATCGCGGCGGCTCCAACGCCGGTGGGGGCGACGGTCGTACGACGCAGCGCGCCGACGCGGCTGGCCGCCAGGGGGCGGTACTCGTACTCGTCGTCGGCCGCGTAGGACGTGCTGAAGGTGCCGAAGCGGTCGGCGGTCAGGGTGGTGCGGCCGAAGGCGGACGCGCCGCGGCGGCGGGACTCGACGACGACGCTGTCCCCGGGGCGGGCCCGGCCGGACAGCTGGACCTTGGCCCCGAGCGGCGCGCTGGCCGGGCCGATCACGACCGGCATCGCCAGGGTGGCGGCGTCGGGCGAGCCGGCGCCGGCCGAGGACGCCCAGTACTCGTGGTCGTCGACGCCGGTGTAGCTCGTGCTCCAGGAGCCGGCCGCGTCGAAGCGGCCCTCGCGCAGGCGGCTCCACGTCTCGGCACCGCGGCGACGGAACCACAGCTCGACCGTCGCCCCTGCCGGCCCCGTCACGCTCACGGGGACCGGTGCACCCGCCTCGACGGCCTTCGGGGCGGTCACGGTCAGTCGCGGTGCGGCCGCGACGACCAGCGCCGGCAGCCGGCTGATCCGGGTGCGCACCCGCTTGCTGGTGCGACCGTCGGAGACGGCGAAGTAGCTGTACTCGTCGTTCGCGACGAAGGTCGTGCGGAACGTGCCGTCCTCGGCCAGCTCGGCCGCCCGGCGGCGCGTGTAGGAGCCCTCGCCGCGGCGGGCGAACCACAGCTCGACCTGCTCCCCCGGCTGCCCCTGCACGACGACCTCGACGGTGCGGCCGGGCTCGACGCCGGCCGGCGCCGTGACGTCGAGGCCGTTCGGGACGTCGCCGACCAGGGTCGTCGCGTCGGCGCTGGTGACCGTCGAGCTCTTGACGAAGTACTCGTGCGGCAGGTCCGCCGTGTAGCTGGTGCGGAAGCTGCCGGCGGCGTCGAGGACCCCTGCGCGGCGCTGCACGAAGGCCGCATCGCCCTGCCGGCGGAACCACACCGTGACGGCAGCCCCGGCCGGACCCGAAGCGGTGAGCAGCACGTCCGCACCGGCCTTCACCGTGACCGGCCCCTGGATGCGCAGCACGGAGGGGGTGCCGGTCGTGGCCTCGCTGGTGGTGCCGATCCGGGTGGCACGACGCGGAGACGCGACGCCGCCCGCGATCGCGAAGAAGCTGTAGTCGTCGTCGGCGGGGAAGCTGGTCCGGTAGGCGCCGGTGCTGGACAGCACCGCGTCCCGGCGCTTGGTGAAGCCGGCGTCGCCCTTCTTGCTGAACCAGACCTCGACGGCCGCACCGGGTGCGCCACCGGTCACGGTCAGCGGGACGGTCGCGCCGGGCGCCACCGTCGTGGGCGCCGACACCTCGAGCGAGGTCGGGCCCAGCGGGGCGGCCGGCGCACCACCGGCCAGCGCGGCAGCGCGCTCGCGGAGCTGCGGCAGCGCGGCGAAGCCCAGCGCGCCCGGACAGGTGGTCGCGCTGACCTGGCGGTGCGCGAAGACCGTCGGCAGCGACACCGGCACGCCCGCGGCGAACCTCGAGCTTCCGCCGGAGGTCATCGTCAGGCTGCCGCGCGGGTCCACGCCGGCGAGCGACAGCCGCCACGCCGCTGCCTGGGCGACGGACTCGAGCATGGCCGGGCTCGGGGCGACGCTCTCGTACGTCCCGATCATCGAGATGCCGACGGTGCCGGTGTTGAAACCGCCTGCGTGCGAGCCGATCACGGCCCGGCTCGTGCCGCCGGCGCGACCCTCCCAGACCGTGCCGAAGCGGTCGACGACGAGGTTGTAGCCGAGGTCGGACCAGCCCTGGCTCTTGACGTGGTAGGCGTAGAAGCCGCGGAGCAGCCGCGGGACGTCCTCCGGCGCGTAGTCGTTCGTGCTGGCCGTGTGGTGGATCGTGACGGCACGGATCGAGCCGGCGTAGGACGGGGTGCCGCGGCGCAGCGACTCGTCGGCGCCCCACTCGGCGCGGCTGCGGATGACGGGCGTGCGCGAGGAGCCGTCGGCACGCGTGAGCGACCCGCTCGTGCTGAACCCGTCGGCGGGTGACTCCCCCGGGTCGATGAGCGAGACGCGCAGGCCGGTCGGGTCCGCGCCGGACAGGACGTCGACGCGCGCCTGGACGCCGTCGGCGAGGCCCACCCAGAGCGGCGAGGTCCCGCCGCGCAGGGACGGGCCGGTGTCGGGCGAGACGCGGTCGGGCTCCTCGTCGGCCGAGCCGCCGAGCGCCTGCCAGCCGGTCCAGGTGCCGTCGGTGCGGGTGCGGACCCAGGCCTGGACGTTGCTGACTGCGGCGCTCGCGTCCCAGGTGACGCCGACCAGGCTGAACGGCCGGGTGTCGCGCAGGTCGGTGAGCAGGACGGTGCGGCGGCCGGCGCCGAGGACCAGCGCGCCGGTCACGCCGGACGGGGCGCTCTGCTCGACCGCGGTCTCGTCGACGCCCGCGACGCTCAGCTCCTGCACGACCGGCGGCACCGGGGCGGGCGCGGCGTACGCCGCCGGGACGAGCGCGGGCGCCGCGAGCAGGCCGGGCACCAGCACGGCGAGGACGGACAGGGAGCGGAGCGCGCGCACGGGGAGGCCTCGCGGTGTCGGGAAGGGCGGACGACAGGTCTCGGACACGCCGGAGCGGCCCGCTTCCAGGTCTTCGGCCCCGTGGCCGTGGTACTGGAGTGACGCGCGGGACCGTCGTCAGACCGTGATCTCGCTAGGGCGTGAAGCTCGTGTCGTAGAGCCGGAAGGCCTCGTGCAGCGACTCCCGCCACGACGGCATCGCCGGCAGCCCGGCCGCCTCCCACGCCCGCGGCGACAGCACGCTGTAGGCGGGGCGCTTCGCCGGCGTCGGGTAGGCGTCCGACGTGGTCGGCTGAACCCGCTCCGGGTCGGCGCCGAGCTCCTCGAACACCGCCTGGGCGAAGCCGTGCCAGGTCGTCTGCCCGCTGCCGGTGCAGTGGTAGGTGCCGGCAGGCGCGTCCTCGCGGGCCAGCGCCCACAGCGCCTTGGCCAGGTCGCGGCTCCACGTCGGCGAGCCGTGCTGGTCGGCGACCACGCTCAACGTCTCGCGCTCCTGCTCGAGCCGGGCCATCGTCTTGACGAAGTTGTGGCCGGTCACGCCGTAGACCCACGCCGTCCGCACGACCCACGAGGCGTGCGGCAGCAGCTCGCGCACGGCCAGCTCGCCGGCGAGCTTGGTCCGGCCGTACGCGCCGATCGGGCCCGTCTCGTCGTCCACGTCGTAGGGCGGGCCCTCGACGCGGTCGCCCGGGAAGACGTAGTCGGTGCTGACGTGGATGAGCTTGGCGTCGTTGGCCGCGCACGCCTGCGCGAGCAGCGCCGGCGCCATCGCGTTGACGGCGTAGGCCGTCTCCTCGTCCTCCTCCGCCTTGTCGACGGCGGTGTAGGCGGCGGCGTTGAGCACGACGACCCGGTGGTGCGGGCTGTCCGACCGGACGACCCGGCACCACTCGGCGACCGTGTCCTTGACCGCGAACGGGTCGGTGATGTCGAGCTCGTCGATCGTCAGGCCCTTGCAGAAGACCGTCTGCCCGAGCGGCCGCGCGACGTCGACGAAGTCCGAGCTGAGCTGCCCGCCCATCCCCGTGACGAGGAAGGCGTACGTGACGCGCTCCGTCACTGCGACACCTCCGCTCGCTCCGCAGCCGACGCGCACGCCCGCTCCTGCGTCGCGGGGCGCACGACGACAGCTCCGCTCACTGGCCCGCCTTCGCGTACTTGGCCTCCGTCGCGTCCTTCTGCGGACGCCACCAGGACTCGTTGTCGCGGTACCACGCGATCGTCGCCGCCAGACCGGCCGCGAAGTCGGAGTACTCCGGTGTCCAGCCCAGCTCGGTACGCAGCTTGCTGCTGTCGATCGCGTAGCGGCGGTCGTGGCCGGGGCGGTCCTTGACCAGGTCGAAGGCGTCCGCCGGCTGGCCGAGCTCGCGCAGGATCGCCTCGACGACGGTGCGGTTGGTCTCCTCGCCGTCCGCTCCGATCAGGTACGTCTCGCCGCTGCGGCCCTTGTCGACGATCGCCCAGACGCCGCTGTTGTGGTCGTCCACGTGGATCCAGTCGCGCACGTTGAGACCGTCGCCGTAGAGCTTGGGGCGCAGGCCGTCGAGCACGTTGGTGATCTGGCGCGGGATGAACTTCTCGACGTGCTGGTACGGCCCGTAGTTGTTGGAGCAGTTGCTGATCGTCGCGCTGAGGCCGAACGACCGGACCCATGCGCGTACGAGCAGGTCGCTGCCTGCCTTGGTGCTGGAGTAGGGCGAGCTCGGGTTGTACGGGGTGTCCTCGGTGAAGCGCTCCGGGTCGTCGAGCTCGAGGTCGCCGTAGACCTCGTCGGTCGAGACGTGGTGCAGCCGCGTCCCGTGCTTGCGCACGGCTTCGAGCAGCGTGAAGGTGCCGACCAGGTTGGTCCGGACGAAGGGCGAGGGGTCGCTCAGCGAGTTGTCGTTGTGCGTCTCGGCGGCGAAGTGCACGACCAGGTCGTGCTCGCCGACCAGCCGGTCCATCAGGGCGGCGTCGGTGATGTCGCCCTGCACGAGAGGTGCAGCGTCACCGAGGCTCTCGCCGCTGCCCGCGTAGGTCAGCGCGTCGAGGACGGTGAGCTCCACCTCCGGACGGTGCTTCCGGGTCCAGTGGACGAAGTTCGCTCCGATGAATCCGGCTCCGCCGGTGACGAGTACGCGCATGGCGCCAGTCTCCCAGAAGGTCACCTCCAGCCGGACGCACGACGGCCCCGCACCCGGATCGGGTGCGGGGCCGTCGAGGCCGCTCTGCCTACTTGCAGGGGGCGAAGGACTTGGTGTCGTCGGGGTCGATGCTGTCCCACGACGGCACCGTCGCTACACCGGTCGAGGTGCGGACGTCCGCACCCGGCGAGCCCATCGTGAACTTGGCGAGGTTCTCGCCGGCTGCCTTCAGATCCTTCTCGGTGACGACGAAGGTGATCTTGTTGCCGTCGAGCTTCGCCTCGGTGGCGAGGGGCGTCGTCTTGGCAGCCCCGTCGTTGTGGCGGATCGTCGTCGTCTTGCCGGTGGGCGCGTTGTTGTACTGCAGCCAGAACTGCGAGGCGTTGACGACGCCGCTGCCCAGCACGCGGTAGACGGCGTTGCTGCCGGCGGGGGCCGCCAGCTCCATCGTCACCGTGAACCCGGTGCACGTGAAGACGGACTTGCCCTTGACCTTCTTGCTCGTGCCGGCCGTGGCGAAGGCCACCGAGACGATGTCGGAGTCGGACTTCTGCACGGGGCCGGAGTTGTCGCCGATGCCCGGCTCGACGCCCTGGCCGTTGATGGCGTTGGCGTCGCCCTTCTTGTCCTCGAGCAGCAGCGTGTTCGGCGCAGCGCTCGCGCTGCTGGCGAGGACCACAGCAGCGACGAGGCCGAGGCCGACGGTGGGACGGAGCAGACGAGCGCGCACGGGGATCTCCGATGCTGGGGGGTGGAGGAGTTGACCGGAAGGTTCGACGGCACGAACGCGACTCCTGCCGGCGATGACGACCAGTTCTGCTGCCGGACGCACGAAAGCCCCGTTCCGCGACCGGAACGGGGCCTTCGTCGGACCGGCAGGTGGCGCTACTTGCCGGGGACCACGCAGGACGGCGCACCGACCGTGTAGGCGCTCACGCTGTTGGTCACGTCGGCGAAGGTGGCGGTGTCCGCGCCGGTGGCCGGGTTGACGGTGACGAAGCGCGAGGCGGTCTGGTCGAGCTCCGCGAACTGCAGCTTCGTGCCGGTCTTGATGCCGCCACCCAGGGCCTTGAAGACGTCGAGCGGCGCCGTGATGCGCACCTCGCTCTTGGCGACGTCGAAGACGCCCTTCACGTCGGCCAGCTTGGTCGAGAGGTTCGCCGTGATGGCCCGGGAGCCGGCGGTGAACACCTGGTTCCCGCTGCCGGAGCGACCGGACAGGAACAGGTTGGTGTCCTCGTCCAGGCCGGCGTGGGTGAACTGCATGCGGAACGACAGGCCGTTCGGCGCGCTGCCGGTCGACAGGGCGAGCTTCTTGACGCGCAGGACGGCGGTCAGGACCTTGCCGTCGCTGGCGAGGTCGCCGCTGACGATGTCGAGGGCGTCCTCCTGCGGGCCGTAGGCACGCTGGGCGTCCTGCGAGCGGAGCGCGAAGGTGTCGTCCTTGGCGTCGCTGACGAGGTTGCACACGGGCTTGGGCTTGGCCGGGGCGGCCACCGCACCACCGGCGGCGAGCGAGGTCAGGACCAGCGAACCGGTCACGACGAGGCGAAGTGCACGAGCGGACATGGAGGTCTCCGGGCTGGGAGGAGGAGAGGCAGGAAGGGTCAGGAGCCGGGCTTGACGCAGGAAGGGGCGCCGACGACGTAGGCCTTGGACCCGGCGGCGTCGTCGATGGTGGCGACCAGGCCGCCGGTCGCGGACGTGCCGAGGACCGACGTGGTCGTGGCGGTGAGGCTGGACAGCTTGGTGCCGGGCTTGAGCTTGGAGATCGCACCGATGTCGGCGACCGGGACGGTGATGCGCAGCTCGTTCTTGGCAGCGTCGACCACGCCCGTGGCCACGCCCTTGCGCGCGTAGCTGCCGTTGCCGCTGGCCAGCGTCTCGAGCGTCCCCCAGGTGAAGCGGGTGACGTCGGGGGTGAGCTGCACGTTCAGGAAGATCGGGAACTCCGCCTTCGGCGCGTTGAACAGCACGTAGTAGCCGCGGCCGAGAGGGGAGGTCGGGCTGACGGTGGACAGCTTGTCGACGCGCAGGACCGCGGTCAGGTTCTTGGCGTCGCTGGCGATGTCCGCACCGACGATGTCGAGGGACGCGTCGTTGGGAGCCGTGTCGAGGAAGCTGGCGTCGCCCTTGTCGTCGGTGACGAGGTTGCAGACGGCGGCCTTGCCCGGGGCGGCTGCGGCACCGCCTGCGAGGACCACCGACGCGGCGGCGGTGACGGCGAGGGCGGTGCGGAGGCTGGTGCGCACGAGGGGTCTCCTAGGACGGGGTTGACCGAGGAGGTTCGACGTGCGGCCCGGCACTCCTGCCGGATCCACGAACGAGAAGGACGGACCGGGTCAGAGGCGGGCGAGCTACCCCGTCCGCTACGCGATGGAGACGCGGCTGTGGTCGCCGAGCATCAGCCGGTGCGCGCGCGGGAGGGCGCTGGACGGCGACACCTCGACCTGCTTGCCGATCAGGCTGTCCTCGATGCGGCCGACGCCCCGGATCGTGGACTCCTCGAGCACGATCGAGTGCTCGATCTCGGTGTCCTCGAGGGTGCAGCCAAAGTAGATCGAGGTGAACGGCCCGACGTAGGTGTCGCGCACGACGGTGTCCCGGCCGATGATCGCGGGGCCGCGGACGGTGGAGCGCTCGATGACCGCGCCCTCCT
>JBKJQQ010000130.1:0-6832 GCA_046593875.1 Mycobacteriales bacterium
CTGCTCGCCGACCCGGTGTGGCGCGGGGCCGGGTGCCCGCGCGGTGACGGCGCGCCCGTCCTGCTGATCCCCGGGTTCCTGGCCGGCGACCAGTCCCTGTCGGTGATGGCGTCGTGGCTGCGCCGGCTCGGGCACGCGCCGCGCCGCGCCGGCATCACCTTCAACGTGCGCTGCTCCGACACCGCCGTCGACCGGCTGGAGCGGGTCCTGCACCACGCCCACCTCAGCAGCGGCCGCAAGGTGGCGATCGTCGGCCACAGCCGAGGTGGCCACTTCGCCAAGGCGCTGGCGACCCGCTGCCCCGACCAGGTGTCGCAGGTGATCTCGATGGGCGCGGGGCTCGACGAGCCGTTCGACATCAGCGAGCCGACCCGGCTGGCCGTGGAGGGCGTGCGCCGCCTGGTCGCGCGGCGCGACCCCGAGCGGGCGGCGCAGGGCTGCTTCACGCACACGTGCCTGTGCCGCTACGCCAACGACTACCGGGCGCCCTTCCCGGACTCCGTGCCGCTCACCTCGCTCTACTCCAAGGGGGACGGCGTCGTGCGCTGGCGCGCCTGCGTGGTGCCCTACGCGCGCTGCGTCGAGGTGACCGGCAGCCACGTCGGCCTGGCCTTCAACCGCTTCGCCTACCGCGAGATCGCCACGACGCTGGCCGCCGCATGAGGATCGCGGTCGTCGGCGCGGGCACCATCGGGCTGTCCTGGGCAGCGCTGTTCAGTGCCAGGGGCCACGACGTCGTCGTCAACGACCCGCGGCCGGACCTGCAGGCCGTGGTCGAGGCGACCGCGGTGGAGCTGGCTGCCGTCCTCGGCGACGGCCTGCTCGCACGGATGACGGTCGAGCCCGACCTCGAGACGGCAGTGACCGGCGCCGACGTCGTGCAGGAGACCGGGCCGGAGGTGCTCGAGCTCAAGCAGGACCTGTTCGTGCGCATCGAGAGTGCTGCGCCGCGCGAGGCGCTGCTGCTGTCCTCGACGTCGGGCCTGATGCCCAGCGCCATGGGGGCGCGGATGCAGGAGCCCGGCCGGGTGCTGGTCGGTCATCCGTTCAACCCCCCGCACGTGGTGCCGCTGGTCGAGGTGGTGCCCGGCGCGCAGACCCCGCCGGAGCTCGCTGTCGCGGCGGCTGCCTTCTACCGGTCCCTGGGCAAGGTGCCGGTCGTGCTGCGCAAGGAGATCGGCGGCTTCGTCGCAAACCGCCTGCAGTCAGCGGTCTTCCGCGAGAGCGTCCACCTGGTGATGCAGGGCGTGGTGACCCCCGAGGAGCTCGACCAGGTCGTCACCGAGTCGGTCGGGGTGCGGTGGGCGACGGCCGGTCCGTTCGAGAGCTACCACCTCGGTGGTGGCCCGGCCGGCATCCGCAACCTGCTGGAGAAGCTCGGGCCGGGCATGGTCGAGCGCTGGAACGACCTCGGCCGGCCGGAGCTCACCGCCGAGGTCGTGGACCTCGTGTCGACGGCCACCGAGGAGCGCTTCGCCGACCGCGACTACGCCGGTCGCACCGTCGAGCGCGACCGGGTGCAGCTGGCTGTGCTGGCCGCCCGCGCGCAGGCCCGCCGGCAGTCCTAGCCCGACTCGGCGAGCGTCCCGTCGGCGACCAGCGCGTCGAGCTCGGCCTCGGTCAGCCCGACCTCGGCGAGCACCTCGCGGGTGTGCTGACCCAGGTCCGGCGCCGGCCCGCGTGGCGAGATGTCCTGGCCACGCAGGCGCATCGGCGAGGCCACCGTCCGGAAGGCGCCGGCGATCGGGTGCTCCACCGTAGGGAACGTGCCCACCGCCGCGGCGTGCGGGTCGGCCGCCACCTCGCTCAGGGTGGCGGCCGGACCCCAGGTCAGCCGGGCGCTGTCGAACAGCGCGCCCCACTCCGCGAGCGTCCGCGTCGCGAACAGCTCGTCCATGAGATCGGTGACGTAGGGCATGTTCTCGAGCCGGGCAGCGAAGTCCACCAAGCGCGGGTCCTCCACCCACGCCGGGCGCTCCACCGTCTCGCAGAACCTCGGCCACCAGTGCGGCTCGGGCATGAACAACAGGATCCAGCGGTCGTCCGCGGTGCGGAAGCTCTCCTGCAGCGCGTGCCGTCGACGGCGCCGGCCGAGCACCGGCGGGTCCTGGCCGTCGACCAGCGTCGAGGACAGGTCGGTCGACATCGTCCAGGCGGCGGTGGCCAGCAGGTTGACGTCCACCACCTGGCCCTGGCCGGTGCGCTCGACGAGCCGCAGCGCCGCGAGCACGGCCGCCAGCATCGCCAGAGCCGCGGCGTGGTCGCCCTGCGCGGGCCGGGCGCGGGGGGCCTGCTCGCCCGGCTCGGTGATCGCGTGCGTGATGCCGCCCCGGCCGAAGAACGTCGTGATGTCGAAGCCCGGCCGCGCCGCATCGGGGCCGTCGGTGCCGTAGCCGGTGAGGGTCGCGTGGACCAGGCCGGAGTTGCGCGCCAGCAGGGTCGCCGGGTCCAGCCCGAACTTCTCCTGGCGACGGACGAGCAGGTTGTTGACGAAGACGTCGGCCCCGTCGCACAGCCGGCGTACGAGCTCCTGCCCCTCGGGCCGGTCGAGCGCCACGGCGATACCGCGCTTGCCGCGGTTGTCCATCTGGAACGGCGCGTCCAGCGGCGGGTCCACCTCGGGCTGGCGGATCACCCCGCGCACCGGGTCGCCGCGCAGCGGCTCGACCTTCACGACGTCGGCGCCGAGGTCCGCCATCATCGCGGCCGCGCCGGGGGCGGCCATCCAGCCGGCGACCTCGACGACGCGCACGCCCTCCAGCGGACGGCTCACCGGCCGGTCCACTTCGGCGAGCGCTTCTCGACGAAGGCGAGCACCCCCTCGTGGGCGTCGTCGCTGCTGCGGGCGCGGTCCATCGCCTCGGCGCTGAGCGCCCAGCCCTGCTCGTCGGTCAGCAGCTGCGCCTGACGGGCGATCGCCAGGCTCTCCCGGACGGCGAGAGGAGCGTTCTGGCAGACCTTCTCGGCCAGCTCCCGGGCCCGCGCGAGCACCTGGTCCGGCTCGGCGAGGTGGTTGACCATGCCGTGCCGGTGGGCCTCCTCGGCCCCGAGGCGGTCGGCGGTGAGGATCAGCTCCATGGCCCTGGCCGGCGGCAGGACCCGCGGCAGCCGGAACAGCCCGCCGGCGGCCGCGACGATGCCGCGGGTCACCTCGGGCACGCCGAAGAAGGAGTCAGTCCCGGCGACGACGAGGTCGCACGCCAGGACCAGCTCGGTGCCGCCGGCCAGCGCGAAGCCGCGCACAGCCGCGATCATCGGCTTGGTGCGCGGGTAGCGCACGAAGCCCGCGAAGCCACCCGCCTCGGAGACCAGCTCGGCCCCGCGTCCGGCGGCCAGCGCCTTGAGGTCGGCGCCGGCGCAGAAGTTCGGCCCGGCGCCGGTGAGGATGCCGACCCAGACGTCGTCGTCGGCCTCCAGCCGGTCCATCGCCGCGCCCAGAGCGGTCGTCAGCTCGGGGCTGACGGCGTTGCGCTGGTCCGGCCGGTTCAGGGTCAGCGTGGCGATGTGGCCATCGACCTCGTACAGGACCTCGTCGGTCATGAGTCTCCTAGGTAGTCGTGCACCAGTGCGGGGCGACCGAGCACGAGGTCGGTCAGGATGTGGGTGGCCGCGACGACCTCGCGCACCGGCAGGTCGGCGAGCGGCGCCAGCACGTGCTCGAACAGCTGCAACCTCGCCGGTCCGCTCCACGCGCCCTTGATGGTCATGCTGGTGATCTGGCTGCGCACCAGCTCGCAGATGCGCGGCTTGCGGTCGTAGCCGGGGAGCATCTTCAGGCCGTACGTCGGCGCGCCGATCTCCTCGCGCGCCGCCGCCTCCGAGAGCTCCTGGTGCTTGTAGCCCATGGTCGCCGTCGCGACGCGCAGCGTGCCGTAGTCGAGCGTGCCGACCAGGGTGTCGACATCGACGTAGAGGGACGGCTTGCCCATCTTCTTGGGGAAAGCGCTGATCTCCCGGCCGCTGGCGATCGACGCGAGGCTGTCGACGTACATGCAGTGCAGGTAGTCGGCGGGTTCGCCGTCGTGCTCGACCCGGATCACCTGGCCGGACTCGGTGAACGACCCGAGACCGGTGACGTCCGGCATCCGCATGACCTCGAAGCGCACCAGCGGGTCGGTGACCTGCAGCGGCTCCGGCACGATCCGGCGCAGCGCCTCGAGATCGGTGCGGTAGGTGATGTTCAGGTACTCGCGGTCGGTGAAGCGGTAGGGCCCGCCCGGCGGGTAGGCGGGCGCGCCCAGCGGCGTCGTGAGCTGGCGGCGGACCTCGTCGGCGTCCATCAGCGTCGCCGCGGCAGGGTCGTCAGGCTGCGCGCGGTCCGCAGCATCCCGACCTGCAGTCCGAGGTGGCGGGTCAGCGGCTCGCTGCGCGCGGCCAGGCCCGTCAGCGGCCGGCCGGCGGCGATCGGCGAGCGCTCGGCCAGCCACTGGTCGAACAGCCGGTGCGACTCGTCCGGCTGCTCCAGCAGGTAGGCGTGGCCGGCCGACACCAGGCGCAGCTCGGCGTCCGGGATGCCGGCCGCCAGCAGCATCGCGTTGGCGACCGGGGTGAGCTCGTCCTGGCCGCCGTGCAGCACCAGCGTCGGCGCCACGATGCGCCCGAGGCGGGCCCTCGTGTCGTGGTAGGTCGAGGCGGTCAGGTGGCTGAGCAGGCCGCGCGCCGAGGTGCGGTGCTGGCCGAGCAGCCCGAGGTAGGTCCGGACCAGGGCGGGCTCCCGCGCGCGGAAGGCGGGGGTGAACAGCGCCCGTCCGACCAGCTCGGCCCGCACCTTCGCGGGTGCGCCGCGACTGGTCAGCGCCGCCGCGATCCGGGGTGAGGGCAGCACGGCGCGGGGGCCGCCGTGACTGGTCCCACCGAGCACGAGACCGCGCACCCGGTCGGGGAAGCGGATGGCCATCTCCTGGGCGACCATCCCGCCCATCGACAGGCCGTAGACGTGCGCGCTGTCCACGCCGAGCGCGTCCAGCAGCCGCACCGCGTCCCCCGCCAGCTCCGGGATCGAGGTCAGCCGCCAGGGCGCCGGCGACCGGCCGGCGCCGCGGTTGTCGTAGCGGATGCAGTCGAAGGTGCCTGCGTAGGTGGAGATCACCGGCGAGAAGATCTCGCTGCTGATCGCGAACCCGGTGATCCAGAGCAGCGGCTCGCCGGTGCCCTCCCGCTCCACGTGCAGCTGCGTGGCAAGCGGTCCGTGCCCGACCTTGACGAGCGTCACGGCTCCATCACGTACGCCCCGGGCGCCTTGCCGATGCGCTCGTGGTTCGCGCTGCCCAGCTCGGCCGGTGCCGGCTTCAGCTCGCCGGACCGCTCCGCCAGCCAGGCGACGTGGTCGGCCCACCAGCTGCCCGGGTGCGTGACGGCGCCCTTCTTCCACTCGTCGGCCGACTCCGGGCACGCGTCGTTGACCCGGAAGTTGGACTTCGCGTTGCTCGGCGGGTTGACCAGCGCGGCGATGTGGCCGGCCGTGGACAGCACGAAGCGGGTCGTGCCGCCGAGCAGGTTCGTGCTGCGGTAGCAGCTCTCCCACGGGCAGATGTGGTCAGTGCTGCCGGCGACCACGTAGGAGTCCACCTCGACCTTGCTCAGGTCGACGGGGCTGCCCAGCACGGTCAGCGCCCCGGGCTTGGTGAGGCTGTTGTCCAGGCTCATGCGGATGAAGTCGCGGTGCAGGCCGGCGGCCATGCGGGTCGTGTCGGCATTCCAGACCAGGACGTCGAAGGCCGGCGGGCGCTTGCCGAGCAGGTAGTTGTTGACCCAGTAGTTCCAGATCAGGTCGTTGGGCCGCAGCCAGGCGAAGACCCCGGCCAGGGCCTTGCCGTCGAGGTAGCCCTTGCGCTGGCTCTGCGCGACGGCGATCTGCGCGGTGTTGGCGTCGACCATCGAGCCGACGGTGCCGGCCCGCTCCTGGTCCAGCAGCGTGACGCCCAGGGTGAGGCCGGCGATGCGGTCGCTCCGCCCGGTCGCCGCCAGGTGCGAGACGGCCGTGCTCGTCACGATGCCGCCCGCGCACAGGCCCAGCACGTGGCTGCGCGGGCTGCCGGTGATCTCCTCGAGGGCGTCGAGCGCCTCGAGCACCGAGCCGGCGTAGGCGTCGAGGTCCCACGCCCGGTGCTCGGCGGTCGGGTTGCGCCAGGAGACGGCGAAGACCTGCTGGCCCTGGTCCAGCCAGTGCTCGACCATGCTCCGACCCGGCGCGAGGTCAGCGATGTAGAACTTGTTGATCATCGGGGGCACGATGAGCAGCGGGACCTCGCGGACCTGCTCGGTCCGGGGGGAGTACTGGACCAGCTCGAAGATCGGCGTGCGCAGCACGACCGCGCCCTCGCTGGTCGCGAGGTTGCCGCCGACGGAGAAGCCGCGGCCGTCGACCATCGACGGTATGCGCGGCCGCGAGGACATGTCCTGCACGAACTGCTTCGCGCCGGTGACGTAGCTGCGGCCCCCGGTGTCCAGCGCGGTCTTGAGGGCCAGCGGGTTCAGCAGCGGGTGGTTGGAGGGCGCGACGGCGTCGACGACCATCTGCACCGCGAAGCGCAGCTGCTGCTCGCTGCGCCAGTCGAGGTCGGCGTCGTCGACGACGCGCTCGAGGGCGGAACCGCCGACGAGGTAGGCCTGGCAGAGCCGGTGCAGCACCGGGTTGCCCTTCCAGGCGGGGTCGGCGAAGCGCTTGTCGCGCGGGCTCGGCTCGACCTCTGACCGGCCCACCGCGACCTTGGCCAGCTCGGCGGTGGTGCGCAGCCACAGCTTGGAGGTGTCCACCGGGCGGGAGGCGAGCCGTCCCCACAGCTTGAGGCCGGCGCGGCCCGGGACCATCCGGCGGACCGGCCCGAGGGCC
>JBKJQQ010000132.1:0-4175 GCA_046593875.1 Mycobacteriales bacterium
GTAGGGTCGCCGCATGACGACCGTGGTGCTGGTCCGGCACGGACTGACCGCGATGACCGGTCCGGTGCTGGCCGGTTGGACGCCTGGCCTGCACCTGGACGAACGCGGTGAGAAGCAGGCCGCGGCGGTCGCCGAACGGCTGCGCCAGTTGCCCTTCGCCGCACTGGTCAGCAGCCCGCTGGACCGATGCCTGGACACCGCCGGCGCCATTGCGGCCGGTCGCGACCTCGCGTTGCAGGTCGAGCAGCGGCTGGGGGAGTGCCGGTACGGCGACTGGACCGGCAAGCCGCTCAAAGACCTGGCCAAAGACCCGCTGTGGAAGGTCGTGCAGAACCACCCGTCAGCGGTGACCTTCCCCGGCCCCGAGGGTGAGCCGCTGCGCGAGACGCAGAACCGCGCGGTCGCAGCGATCCGCCACTGGAACGCCGAGCTCGGCCCGGACGCCACCTGGCTGGCCTGCTCACACGGCGACGTGATCAAGGCGATCGTCGCGGATGCTCTGGGCCTGCACCTGGACCAGTTCCAGCGGATCTCGATCGACCCGTGCTCGGTCACCGTCATCCGCTACAGCGACCTGCGGCCGTTCGTCGTACGCGTCAACGACACCGGGGGCGGCGTCGCCGACCTGCTGCCGCCGAAGAAGAAGGGCCGCAAGCGCTCCTCCGACGCGGTCGTCGGCGGCGGCGCCGGCGTTACCTAGGCTCTCCGCATGCCCCGCCAGGTCTTCCTCTTCGACCCGCCCGAGCGCTTCGTCGCGGGCACGGTGGGCCAGCCGGGCGACCGCACCTTCTACCTGCAGGCCACCGGCGGCGGCCGCACCGTCTCCGTCGCGCTCGAGAAGACGCAGGTCAGCGTGCTCGCCGCGCGCCTGGAGGAGCTCCTCGAGGAGGTCCGCCGGCGCGGCGGAGCGGACGTGCCCGTCGTGGCCCCGCGCGAGCTGGAGGACACCGCGCCGCTGGACGCCCCGGTCGAGGAGGAGTTCCGCGTCGCCGGCATGGGCCTGGCCTGGGACGGCGAGGACGACGTCGTGGTGATCGAGGCGCTCGCGCCCGCCGCCGAGGACGCCGAGGAGGTCGAGCCGCTCAGCGACGCCGAGGAGGGGCCGGACGCCCTGCGCGTGCGCCTCCGCACCGACATGGCCCGGGCCTTCATCGTGCGGGCCCAGCGCGTGGTCGCCGCCGGTCGCCCGCCGTGCCCGCTGTGCGCGCTTCCGCTGGACCCGGAGGGGCACGTCTGCCCGCGCCAGAACGGTCACCGGCGCTGACGGCCGAGCACTCCCTGGACCTCGAGGCCGTCCTGGTGCTGCTGCGCGAGGGCGAGCTCTCGGTCGAGGGCAGGCTGGTCGACGCCAGCAACGCCACGCTCTACTGCGCCGCCACCCTCGACGGACTCAGCGCCGCGGTCGTCTACAAGCCGGTACGAGGGGAGCGCCCGCTCTGGGACTTCCCGGACGGGACGCTGGCCGGCCGCGAGGTCAGCGCGTACCTCGTCTCCCAGGCGACCGGCTGGGAGGTGGTCCCGCCCACCGTCATGCGCGACGGGCCGTTCGGCCCCGGCATGTGCCAGCTGTGGGTCGACGTCGACGACCAGGTGGACCTGGCCGCGCTCGCGCGCAGCCAGCACCCGGACCTGCAGCGGATGGCGGTCTTCGACGCCGTCGTCAACAACGCCGACCGCAAGGGCGGCCACCTGCTGCCTCGCGACGACGGCCGGGTGCAGGGCGTGGACCACGGGATCTGCTTCTCCGACGAGGACAAGCTGCGGACCCTGCTCTGGCAGTGGCGCGGCCGGCTCCTCCCGGACGAGGCGGTCGAGGTGCTCTCGGACGTGCGAGCTCAGCTGGAGGGGTCGCTCGGTGACGCGCTGCGCGCGTTGCTGACCCGCCGGGAGGTGCACGCGACGAAGGCCCGGGTGGACCGGCTGCTCACGAGCCGCCGCTTCCCCGAGCCCTCACCGGACTGGCCGGCCATCCCGTGGCCGCCGTTCTAGCAGTCGTTACGCGCCGGGGACGACCACGCAGCCGGCGGCGCGGCCGACCTTCGCCAGGCCCGCGCGGTCGCCCGCCTGCAGGTCGGTGAGGGCCGGCAGGACGCTGGCCATCAGCTGGGTGCGGTCGGCGACGTGGCCCAGGCCCATCGCGTGACCGAGCTCGTGCAGGGCGACGGTGCTCCAGGAGCTGGCGCCGCGCAGCGGGAGGGCGTCAGTGCGGTCCAGGGCGATGACGGCGCCGCGGGTGGCGGCGATCTTCTTGCCGTCGGGGGTCTGGACGCCGAACCACGCGGTGCGGGTCATGCCGAGCACGCTCCTGGCCTGGCCGGCGAGCATGCCGCTGGCCGCGCCGTCGGTCCAGCCGATGAGGACCGGCGGGTACTGCGCCTGCGCGCTGGTCGGGAGGTAGCCGGCGGCGGGGGTGGTGCCGGTCGTGCCGACGAACTCCCAGCTCGTGCCGGTCAGGACGGCGACGCGGGCGACGGCCGCCTTGAGGACGTCCAGGCCGCCGGCCGGGCCGCGGGAGACGTTGGCCGTCCAGCGGATCGTGGTGCAGGGGTTCCAGCGGACCGGCTGGCCGTCCAGGACGGTGGAGAAGCTGTAGCTGGTGGAGGCGGTGGCGGCGCGGACCGCGAAGGCGGTGGCCTCGGCGGTGCGGGCCGTGCGGGTCACTGCACCGATGCGCTTGAACGCAGCGTCCGGGCCGGTGGTGCCGGCGACCGTGCTGGCCGGGGCGGCCGAGGTGGCGCCCGCGAGGGCCGGCGCGACGGCACCGACGATGCCCAGAGCAGACAGCGCCAGGGCGGCGGTGGCGACGACGGTGCGGCGGGCGGCGTTCACGGTGAGTGACATGCATTCTTCTTCGGTCACTATCCGTGATCCCTGGACTGCGCCGATCGGGTGAATGTGAGCGTCGGTCGTCCCCGCGTCGACTACGCAACGTGTTGTTCAGCGTGACGAAGGGGGTCGCGGAGGCGTCGGTAGGCTGCCCCCATGCAGTCCTGGCCCGCGACCGCAGTACCCGCCCTGCCGGGGGACGCCGCCGCCGCGCCGCTCCGCCTGCACGACAGCTCGACGAGCGCGCTGGTCGACGTCGAGGTGGCCGGGCCGACCGCACGCCTCTACGTCTGCGGCATCACGCCGTACGACGCCACGCACCTCGGCCACGCCGCCACCTACCTGGCCTTCGACACCCTCGTGCGGGTGTGGCGGGACCGCGGCCTGGACGTCGACTACGTCCAGAACGTCACCGACATCGACGACCCGCTGCTCGAGCGCGCCGCACGCGACGGCGAGGACTGGGTGGCCGTCGCCGAGCGCGAGACGCAGCTGTTCCGGGAGGACATGACCGCGCTGCGGGTGCTGCCCCCGACCCACTACGTGGGCGCCGTGGAGGCCATGGACGAGATCGCGGTGTTCGTGGCCGAGCTGCTGGACGGCGGGTCGGCGTACCGCCTGGACGACGACGTCTACTTCTCCATCGCGAGCGCCGGCCACTTCGGGGCCGTGTCGGGGTATGACGCGGCGACGATGCTCGCGCTGTCCGCCGAGCGCGGCGGCGACCCCCAGCGCCCGGGCAAGAAGGACCCGCTGGACCCGCTGCTGTGGTTGGCAGCCCGGCCGGGGGAGCCGTCCTGGGACTCGCCGCTCGGCAAGGGCCGCCCCGGCTGGCACGTCGAGTGCACCGCGATCGCGCTCAACCGGATCGGTCACGGCTTCGACGTGCAGGGCGGCGGGTCGGACCTGCTGTTCCCGCACCACGAGATGTCGGCAGCCCACGCCGAGGTCGGCACCGGCTCGTGGCCGTTCGCGAGGACGTACGTCCACGCCGGGATGGTCGGCCTGGACGGCGAGAAGATGAGCAAGTCCCGCGGCAACCTGGTCTTCGTGTCCCGGCTGCGGGCCGCAGGCGTCGACCCGGGGGCGCTGCGCCTGGCCCTGCTGGCCGCCCACTACCGAAGCGACCGCGAGTGGTTCGCGGACACGCTGTCCGCGGGCGAGTCCCGGCTCGCGGCCTGGCGCGCCGCGGTCGGGCGGCCGACCGGTCCGTCCGGCGAGGCGCTGCTGGCCGAGCTGCGCGCAGCGCTCGCGGACGACCTCGACACGCCGGCGGCGCTGGCCGTGGTGGACGCCTGGGCGGCCGGGTCGGGGTCCGACGAGGCCGCCCCCGGGCTGGTCCGGGACGC
>JBKJQQ010000163.1:0-19235 GCA_046593875.1 Mycobacteriales bacterium
GCTCGGCTCACCGAGATAGTGCTGCAGGTCGGCGGGGGACCAGCCGCGCGGCGACGTCGCGCCGAGGACGGTGTCGGCCTCCTCGTCCACCACGGGCAGGCAGTACTTGGCCAGGCACTGGGGCCCGAAGTACGGCACTGCCTGTCCCAGTCCCTCGGGAGCAACCAAAGGCCGGACGGCAGGGGCGCCACGGCCCGTCACTTCGGCGCCAGACCCCGTGGCCGTGCCCGTGGAACCAACTGCCGCGACCTCGCCGGACGTTGACGGCTGCAGGGCGACGATCCCCGGCGCTGCCGGGAGCGCGCCCCCCGGTGCCCCCGCGTCGCCGGTCCACGGCAGCAGCACCATCAGGACCGACGCCGCCGCGACCAGGACCACGGCCGTCTTGCGACTGTGGAAGGCGGCCGCCCAGGCCGCCGCGACGATCGCGCCGGCCGCCTGCAGGACGCCGCGCAGGGCCGCCCGGGAGCGCTTCAGCAGGCCGTCCACGCTGGCCTGCGACACCCCGAGCAGCATGGCGATCTCGGCGTTGCTGGTGCCGTCCGCGCGCAGCCGCACGGCCCGCGCCTGGCGCGCAGGGAGGTCCTCGATCTTCCCGGTGAGCCACACGGCTTCGGCTCGCGCCAGGACCTCGTCCTCGTGGGTAGGCAGGGCTTCGGGCCGCAGCTCGGCTCGATGGAGTGCGGCCCGTTGCACGGCCAGCCGGCGCTGGCGGTCCACGCACAGGTTGATGGTCACGCGGGTGACCCATGCCGGCACGGCCGTGACCGGCAGGTCCGTCTGCGCACCGGCGCGCTGGATGGCCTCGGCCACCACGTCCTCGGCGTCCTCGCGCGTCGGGACGCGTCTGCGGGCGATGCGCAGCAGCCGCTCGCGCTGCTGCCACGCTTCGAGCCAGCGGTCTTCCGTGGACACGCTTCCCCCCGATATGTCGCGAATCTGAACCAGAGCGTGACACACCGTGGCCGCAAGAACACGGATTCTGAGGAGATGCAGATCTCGTGACAGCCGGAGCGCTCTCGTGCGTCATCTCGTGGTTCGTCGTGACAGCAGTGCGCCCCGCCCGGCACAGCCGGACGGGGCGCAGGAGCGTGAGAACGCCTAGCTGCGAAGCTCTTTCTTCAGGATCTTGCCGGTGGCACCCTTGGGCAGCTCGTCGACGATGCGGACCTCGCGCGGGTACTTGTAGGCCGCGAGCCGCTCCTTGGCGAACGCGATGATCTCCGCCGGCTCGGCCGAGGCGCCCGGCTTCAGCGCGACGAAGGCCAGCACCTCCTCGCCGAGCTTCTCGTCCGGCTTGCCGATCACTGCGGCCTCGGCGACGGCGGGGTGCTCGAACAGCACCTCCTCGATCTCGCGCGGGTAGACGTTGTAGCCACCGCGGATGACGAGGTCCTTCTTGCGGTCGACGATGAAGAAGTAGCCGTCCTTGTCCATGTAGGCCAGGTCGCCGGAGTGGAACCAGCCGCCCTTGAAGGCCTCCGCCGTCGCCTCGGGCTTGTTGTAGTAGCCCTTCATGATGTTGTGGCCGCGGATCACGATCTCGCCGACGTTCTCCTCGCCCGGCTCGAGCGGCTGGTCGTCCTCGCCGACGACGCGGACCTCGACGCCCCAGATCGGCTTGCCGATCGAGAGCACCTTGCGCTGCTCGGCGTTGACGTTGAACGTCGTCGTGCTGGTCGACTCCGACAGCCCGTAGCCCTCGAGGACGACGCAGCCGGGGAACTTCTCCTCGAACGCCTTGATGACCTCACCCGGGATCGCCGCGCCGCCCGAGACGCCGACGCGCAGCGACGAGAGGTCCTTGCCGGTCAGGTCCATGTGCAGCAGCCCGAAGTACATCGTGGGGACGCCGCTGAAGATGGTGCAGCGGTGCTTCTCTATCGCCTCGACGACCGGCTCGAGCTCGAAGCGCGGGATGAGCACGATGGTGCCGCCGTAGCGGACGCTGGTGTTCAGCACGCTGGACAGCCCGAAGACGTGGAACAGCGGCAGCACCGCCACCCCGATGTCGGTCTCCTGGAACTCGAACAGCTCGCCGGCGACGGTGCAGTTCATGTACAGGTTCAGGTGCGTGAGCTCCGCGCCCTTGGGCTTGCCGGTCGTGCCCGAGGTGTAGAGCAGCACCGCGGTGTCGTCGCCCTCGGTCGGGACGATGTCGCGGGTGTCGTCGGCGAAGTACAGC
This sequence comes from Mycobacteriales bacterium, assembly GCA_046593875.1. Classification (GTDB taxonomy): domain Bacteria; phylum Actinomycetota; class Actinomycetes; order Mycobacteriales; family SCTD01; genus SCTD01. The sequence continues at coordinate 2,186 of JBKJQQ010000163.1, forward strand.
TCGTCGAAGTGCTTGGTGCCCTCGGGCCGCTGGTCGTTGCCGGGCATGTTGACGACGTACGTCGTGACGCCCTCGAGCTGAGAGGAACCCTTCACCGCCTCCTCTGCGAACAGCTCGAAGGTGATGAGCACCTTGGCCTCGCTGTCCTCGAGGTGGTACTTCACCTCCGGCGCCCGCAGCAGCGGGTTCAGCGGGACCATCACCAGGCCGGCCTTCATCAGGCCGAAGTAGGTGAACAGGAACTGCGGGAGGTTCGGCAGCTGCAGCGCCACCTTGTCGCCCCGCTGCAGGCCGGTGGCGAGCAGCGCACTGGCCACCCGGCCGCTGATCTCGTCCACCTGCGCGTAGCTGAACGTCAGGTCGTTGATGTGGCACAGCGGCTTGTCGGGGTCCTTCTTGGCCGACTCCCGGAGCATGGTCGCGATGTTGAGGCTCATGCGTCGAGCCTAGTGAGCCAGGTCACCCGATCGCCGGAGCGGGTGGAACACCCCCTGACCGGTCCACGTTCTCCAGGCGGACGAAGGGAGCACTTCCGTGCCCAGGCTCGACCCGCAGGACCTGTACGACCTCGAGCCCGACCTGCCCGAGCTGGACGGCCCCGTGCTGATCCAGGCCCTGGACGGCTTCGTCGACGCCGGCGGGGCCAAGCGGATCGCCCGCGAGCACCTGCTCACCCAGCACGGTTCGCGCGTGATCGCGACCTTCGACGTGGATGCGCTGCTCGACTACCGCGCCCGGCGTCCGGTGATGACCTTCGACGAGGACCACTGGGCCGACTACGCCGACCCGCTGCTGGCCGTCCACCTCGCCCACGACGCCGAGGGCACGGCGTTCCTGGTGCTGGCCGGTCCGGAGCCCGACGTGCAGTGGGAGGCGTTCACCACCGCCGTCCGCAGGATCGTCGAGGAGCTGGGCGTACGCACGACCGTCGGCATGAACTCCATCCCGATGGCCGTCCCCCACACCCGCCCGCTGGGCGTCATCGCGCACGCCACGAGGCCCGAGACGGTCGCCGGGTACGAGCGGTGGGTCGGCACGGTGCAGGTCCCCTCCAGCGCCGGCCACCTGCTGGAGTACCGGCTGGGGCAGGCGGGCCACGAAGCCGCGGGCTTCGCCGTGGCCGTGCCGCACTACCTCGCCGACGCGGAGTACCCCGCCGCCGCGCTGTCCCTGCTCGGCAGCGTCGCGCTGCTGTCCGGCCTCACCTTCGCGACCGACGCGCTGGAGGCCTCGGCCGAGCAGGTGCGCCAGCAGGTCGACCAGACCGTCGGCGGTTCGGACGAGGTACGAGGGGTGGTCGAGGCGCTCGAGCGCCAGTACGACGCCTACCTCTCGGGAGCCGGTCGCAGCCTGCTCGCGCAGATGGGCGGCTCGCTGCCGACCGCGGACGAGCTCGGCGAGGAGTTCGAGGCGTTCCTGGCCGAGCAGACCGAGGACCCCTCCTAGGGTCTATCAGCGTGACCGTGCCGCTGGAGGGCTTCCACTGCGTCAAGCACGCGCTGCGCTTCGCCCCCTCACTGGTCCACGACGTGCGGGTGCGGTCGTACGACGCAGCCCGCGCGCTGGCCGAGCGTCTGGCGCCGGACGTCCTGGACGCGCTGCTGGCACGCGCGACCGTCGCCGAGGTCGCCCACCACACGGGGGTCGAGGCGACCGGCACTCTCCCGTCGCCGGACCTCACCGTGCTCCGAGAGCGGACCGCTCCCCTGGTGCTGCTCGACGCTCCGCGCTCCCCCGGCAACGCCGGCGCCGTCATCCGGGTCGCCGCCGCTGCGGGCGCGAGCGGCATCGCCTTCATCGGCCCGCTCGACCCGTGGCACCCGACCGTGCTGCGCGGCAGCGCCGGGCTGCACTACGCGCTGCCGGTGCTCCGGGTGCTCGCTGCGGACGTCACCGGACCGGTGGTCGTGCTCGACGCGGACGGCGACCCATCGGCGGCCCTGCCCGCCGATGCCGTCCTGGTGGTCGGCAGCGAACGCGGCGGCGTCGGCGCCGAGCTGCGCGCCCGGGCCGACGTCGTCCTCGCCCTGCCCATGCGGTCCGGGGTGAGCAGCCTCAACCTGGCAACGTCGGTGGCCGCCGCGCTCTACCGCGCCTACCCGTGAGGTGTGGCAGCCGTCAGCCGGTGTGGGGCATCAGGGCACCGGCCGGGATCTGGCCGAAGCGGCCCGCCTGGAAGTCCTCGACGGCCTGCTGCAGCTCCGCGCGGGTGTTCATGACGAACGGGCCGTACTGCGCGACGGGCTCGCGGATCGGCTCACCGCCCAGGACGATCACCTCGAGCGCGCCGTGCCGGCCGTCCTGCACCGCGTCGGCGCTGATGGTGATGCGATCGCCGGCGCCGAGCACCGCCGTCTGCCCCGTGTGCACCGCTGCCGCCTTGCCGAAGGCAGACCCGGCGCCGACCGAGCCGTCGCCCGACAAGACGTAGACCAACGCGTTGAACGCCGCGTTCCACGGCAGCGACAGCGACGAGCCGGGCGTGATGCTGGCGTGCAGCAGCGTGATCGGCGTCCGGGTCGAGCCCGGCCCGCGGACGACGCCGCCGTCACCGGTCGGCAGGTCGCCGGCGATGAGCCGCAGCAGCGCGCCGGCGTCGTGCGAGGCGAGCAGCGTGACGTCGTCGCCCTCGAGGTTCTGGTACGCCGGGTCGGTCATCTTGTCCTTGCTGGGCAGGTTGACCCAGAGCTGGATGCCGTGGAAGGTCCCGCCGCTCTGCACGAGCTCGACCGGGGGCGTCTCGATGTGCAGGATGCCGCCGCCGGCGGTCATCCACTGCGTCGCGCCGTCGGTGATGAAGCCGCCGCCGCCGTGGCTGTCCTGGTGCTGGAAGGCACCGTCCATGATGTAGGTGACGGTCTCGAAGCCTCGGTGGGGGTGCCACGAGGTGCCCTTGGGCTCACCCGGCGCGTACTCGACCTCGCCCATCTGGTCCATCATGATGAACGGGTCGAGGTGCTTGGGGGCGATGCCCGCGAAGGCCCGCCGGACGGGGAAGCCCTCGCCCTCAAAGCCCTGCGGGGCGGTGCTGACACCGAGCACGGGACGCTCGACGTCGCCGAGGCCGGCCTGGGGGACACGCGCCAGGGTCAGGGTGTCTGCGGTCACGGCGGGCATGAGTGGCTCCTCAGTAGTTGCGTATGCAATCACAACGCTACAGCGCCGCGGTTCCTTCCAGCACGGCGAGCATCCTCGTGTTGCCGAGGGTGTTGGGCTTGACGCGCGCGAGGTCCAGGAACTCCGCCACGCCCTCGTCCGGCGACAGCAGCAGCTCGGCCCGCACGTCGGGGTCCAGCGCCAGCTCGGCGATCGGCGCGAAGCCGTGTCGCCCGAAGAAGTCCGTCTCGAAGGTCAAGCAGAACAGTCGGCCGATCCCGAGCTCGCAGGCGTTCTCCATCAAGCGCTCCAGCAGCGCCGACCCGATCCCCCTGCCGTGCACCTCCTGCGCGACCGCCAGCGTGCGGACCTCGGCGAGGTCCTCCCACAGCACGTGCAACGCCCCGCAGCCGACGACGCGCTCACCGTCGACCGCGACGAAGAACTCCTGCACGTCCTCGTAGAGGTTGACCATCGCCTTGGCGAGCAGCCGTCGGTCGCCTGTGTAGGCGTCGACCAGGGCGCGGATGCCCGGAACGTCCGAGGTCCGCGCCCGCCGCACCTCCGCCAGCAGCGGCTCACGCACGAGGCAGCATCCGGTCGCTGATGATGCGCCGCTGGATCTCGCTGGTGCCCTCGAAGATGGTCGTGAGCCGGGCATCTCGCCAGTAGCGCTCCACCCGTCGCTCGGTCGTGTAGCCGTTGCCGCCGTGCAGTTGCATCGCCGAGCTCGTGATGCGGACGGCCATCTCGCTGGTCAGCAGCTTGACCGCGGCGGACTCCTGCTCGGCCGGCTCGCCGGAGTCGAGCAGGTGCGCGACCTGCTGCCAGAAGGCTCGCGCCTGGGTGACCTCGGCCTGCATGTCGGCCAGCGCGAAGCGCAGCGCCTGGAAGTCCGCGATCGGATGGCCGAACTGCTCGCGCTCCTGCAGGTAGGTCGTGCAGTCCTCGACGGCCGCCCGGGCCACACCGACCGCACGGGCCGCCGTGTGGACCCGTGCGATGTTCAGACCCCGCTGCACGCTGGCGAAGCCGCCCGCGTCGGCGTCCGCGCCCTCGTCGCCGTAGAGACCGGTCAGCCTGTCGGTGTCGGGGACCCGTACGCCGTCCAGGTCGAGCTCCCACGTCAGGAAGCCGTGGTAGCCGATCTTGTCGATGGCGTGCCCGGTCATGCCGGCCGGGAAGCTGCCCGCCTCCTTGACGACGAGGAAGGGCTCCAGTCCGGCCGATCTCGGCTCGCCCTCCTCGGGGTCGCGCACCCGTGCGAGCACCTCGACGAAGTCCGCAGCCAGCGCGTTGCCGGCCCAGCGCTTGCGCCCGGTCAGCACCCAGTCGTCGCCGTCGCGGACCGCCCGCGTCTGGACCCCAGCGAGGTCGGAGCCGGCGGTCGGCTCGGACAGGGCGATGGAGCCGATCCACTCCCCCTTGGCGCTGCGTCGCAGCAGATCGTCCTTGCGTTGCTCGTCCACGACCTGCGTGCCGAGGCCCTGCCCGCGGGCCAGGATGCTGCCGACGCTCAGCCACGCGCGCGCGAGCTCCTCCGAGACCAGGCAGTACTCGAAGACGCCGAGCCCGAGGCCGCCCTGCTCGGTCGCCAGGGTGATCCCGAACCAGCCCTTGGCCGCCATCGCGTCGATCAGCGACCGCGGCATCTCGGCCTTCTGGGGGTCGAGCTCGTCGGCGAGCGGCAGCACCACGTCGCGGGCGAAGTCGCGCGCCTCCTGCTGCAGGGCGACGCGCTCGGGCGTGCGCCACGGTGACAGCAGCTCAGGCAGCGCGGGCTCGCGCACGTCGACCTCCGGGGCAGGGTGTGGCCAGCATCGCAGGGCCCGGACTGTGGTCCTGTGCTCCCCGCCGAGGATGATGCAGGCATGAGCAGTCTGCACCGCGTGGTCGTCATCGGGTCCGGCTTCGGAGGGCTGTTCGCCACCAAGGCCCTGCGGCGGGGCAAGGTCGACGTCACGCTCATCGACCGCACCTCCCACCACCTGTTCCAGCCGCTGCTCTACCAGGTGGCCACCGGCATCCTGTCCGAGGGCGAGATCGCTCCGCCCACCCGAGACGTCCTGCGGCGGCAGAAGAACGCACGGGTCCTGCTCGGCGAGGTCACCCGCATCGACCTTGCGGCGAAGACGGTCTCGCACACGATCCTGGAACGGACGACGGTCACGCCCTACGACTCGCTCATCGTCGCGGCGGGTGCCGGGCAGTCCTACTTCGGCAACGACCGCTTCGCCGAGTTCGCCCCAGGCATGAAGACCATCGACGACGCCCTCGAGCTGCGCGGGCGCATCTTCGGCGCCTACGAGATGGCCGAGCTCGAGCAGGACCCGCTCGAGCTCGACGCCTGGCTGACCTTCGTCGTCGTCGGAGCCGGAGCCACCGGAGTGGAGATGGCCGGCCAGATCGCCGAGCTGTCCCGGCGCACGCTGAAGAACAACTTCCGGACCTTCGACCCGGCCACGACCCGCGTGGTCCTGCTGGACGGCGCCGACAAGGTGCTGGCCTCGTTCGGTGACCGGCTGTCCGAGCACGCGAAGAACGAGCTGGAGGACATGGGCGTCGAGGTCCAGCTCGGCGCGATGGTGGTTGACGTCGACGCGCACGGAATCGTCGTCAAGGACCACGAGGGCGGTACGCGACGGCTGGAGGCGCGGACCAAGATCTGGGCGGCGGGCGTCGCCGCCTCCCCCCTCGGGGCACAGCTGGCGGAGCAGTCAGGCGCCTCGCTCGACCGCACCGGGCGGGTGCTGGTCGAGCGCGACCTGTCGCTCCCGGGGCACCCGGAGGTCTACGTGATCGGCGACATGATGGGGCTGGACGAACTGCCCGGCGTCTCCCCCGTCGCCATCCAGGGCGCCAAGCACGTCGCCCGGCAGATCAAGGCAGAAGTCGCGGAACGGCCTGTCCGCAAGGACTTCCGGTACTTCGACAAGGGCTCGATGGCGACGATCTCGCGCTTCCGCGCCGTCGCCAGCATCGGCCGCTTCCACCTGCGCGGGTTTCTCGCCTGGGTGGCCTGGCTGGTCGTGCACCTGCTCTACCTGACGGCGTTCAAGAACCGCATCACCGCGCTGATGCACTGGGGCGTCAGCTTCGTCGGCCGCGGACGGGCCGAGCGGACGGCGACCTGGCAGCAGGTCTTCGCCCGGACCGAGCTGGCGAAGGCCGCCTCGTCGACGGCCTCCCACGGACCGCCGAGGTAGCGCCAGCGCACCAGGCCGCGGGCCCTGTGCGACGTCACCTACGGTCGCCAGGTCCGCGCGGACCTGCTCCTCCTGCTCGTCCAGGGCCAGGGTGAGGATCACGGCTGCACCGAGCGAGCCAGCCCCAGGCACCGCGCGCGGCCGGGACCGGGGAGAATGGGGCGACACGCACCCGTGCCTGCCCCGGAAGGACCACCCATGTCCGACGTCACCCTCGAGCACCCCGGCGGTTCGCTGCCCTTGACCGTCGCCCCCGCGACGGAGGGCCCGGCCGGCATCGAGGTGCCGAAGCTGCTGGCCACGACCGGGATGGTCACCCTCGACCCCGGCTTCGTGAACACCGCCGCCTGCTCGTCGGCCATCACCTACATCGACGGCGACGAGGGCATCCTGCGCTACCGCGGCTACCCGATCGAGGAGCTGGCGGAGAAGGCGTCCTTCCTCGAGGTGACCTGGCTGCTCATCTACGGCGAGCTGCCGACGGACGAGGAGCTGACCGGCTTCAAGGCCAAGATCCGCAAGCACACGATGCTGCACGAGGACTTCCGGGAGTTCTTCCAGGGCTTCCCGACCGACGCGCACCCGATGGCGGTCCTGTCGTCGGCCGTCAGCGCCCTGTCGACCTTCTACCAGGACAGCCTGGACCCGTTCGACCCTGAGCACGTGGAGCAGTCCACGATCCGCCTGCTGGCCAAGATGCCGACGATCGCGGCCTACGCGCACAAGAAGTCGGTCGGCCAGCCGTTCCTCTACCCCGACAACTCCCTGGGCTACGTCGACAACTTCCTGCGGATGACGTTCGGCGTCCCGGCCGAGGAGTACGTCGTCAACCCGGTTGCGAGCAAGGCGCTGAACCTGCTGTTCCTGCTGCACGCCGACCACGAGCAGAACTGCTCGACCTCGACGGTGCGCATGGTCGGCTCGTCGAACGCGAACCTGTTCGTCTCCATCAGCGCCGGCGTCGCGGCGCTGTTCGGTCCGCTGCACGGGGGCGCCAACCAGGCGGTGCTGGAGATGCTGGCGGGCATCCAGGCCGACGGCGGCGACGTTGCGCGGTTCGTGCAGCGGGTCAAGGACAAGGAGCCGGGCGTCAAGCTCATGGGCTTCGGCCACCGGGTCTACAAGAACTACGACCCGCGCGCTGCCATCGTCAAGAAGGTCGCCCGCGACGTGCTCAACAGCCTCGACAAGCCGGACCCGATGCTCGACCTCGCGATGCAGCTCGAGGAGGTCGCGCTGGCCGACGACTACTTCGTCTCGCGCAAGCTCTATCCCAATGTCGACTTCTACACCGGCGTCATCTACAAGGCGCTGGGCTTCCCGACGCCGATGTTCACGGTGCTGTTCGCGCTCGGCCGCCTTCCCGGCTGGATCGCCCAGTGGCGGGAGATGATCGAGGACCCGGCGACGAAGATCGGCCGCCCGCGACAGGTCTACACCGGGCCTGCGCTCCGCCACCTGCCGGAGTAGCGGCCGCCCGGCTTCCAAGATCAACAGGCTGATCACCGCACGCACGACCGCCGGCTCGCGCGTGATCATCCTGTTGATCTCGCGCAGTCCTCACCGGACCATCGCGTCCAGCAGCCTTTCGACCTCAGCCTGGGGGTCGTGCGTGAGCCCGCTGTGCACCGGGCCGGCGTGCACGACGGTGCTGCGCGGGGCGGTGAGCCACCGGAAGCGCTGCCCGAGCGAGGTCACCCCCGCCGGCCCTTCACCGGCGCAGGTCCGCTCGAGAGCAGCCGCAGCGTCGAGGATCCCGTCAACATCGGCACCCGCGTCGAGCGCGCGCAGCCGGTCGGGGGAGGCCGCGAGTCGCACCGTCAGGAAGTCGTCGGCCTGGCAGTAGAGGATCAGCCCGATGTTCACGTGCTCGCCGCGCTCGACCCGCGGCGCCGCGCGCAGCAGGGCGTACTCGTAGGTCCTCACGGCTGCCACCCCCGGCGGGCCCCGACGCGGCGGAGCAGGTGGTTCACGTAGGCCTCACGCACCGCGTCGGCGGAGGAGAAGCCGGGCTCGTCCTCGAGCCACTCCTCGGGCACCGTCGCCACGACCTGCTCGAGCAGCGCCCGGTCGACGAGCGGGGCGAGCGCGTCGCCCGCAGCGGTCCGCTCGGTCGCGACGTCCGTCAGCACGTGGTCGGACGCGTCGTACGGTTTCGTCGCGGCAGAGGCGGCCCGCGACCAGTCGTGGTGGAACACCAGCGTCGCGCCGTGGTCGATGAGCTGCAGCTCGCGGTGCCACACGAGCAGGTTCGGGTTGCGCCAGCTGCGGTCGACGTTGCCGATCAGCGCGTCCAGCCACAGGACGCGGGAGGCGAGCTGCGGGGCGACCGAGTGCGCGACCGGGTCGAAGCCCAGCGCCCCCGGAAGGAAGTCCATGCCGAGGTTCAGCCCGCCGGAGGCGCGCAGCAGGTCCTGCACCTCCTCGTCCGGCTCGGCCCGACCCAGGACCGGGTCGACGTCGACCAGGACCAGCTCAGGCACGGGCAGCCCGAGCGCGCGGGCCAGGCAGCCGACGAGCACCTCCGCGACGAGCACCTTGCGGCCCTGGCCCGCGCCGCGGAACTTCACGACGTAGGTCCCGAGGTCGTCGGCCTCCATGACACCCGGCAGCGAGCCGCCCTCCCGGAGCGGCATGACGTACCGCGTCGCGGCGACGCGACGCAGGGGCTCGACGGGCACGCGGTCATCGTGCCAGGGTCGGCACATGTCGCAGCGCTACGAGTACCTGGTCATCACCATCCGCGAGGCGCTGGTCGGTGACGCCGTCGACGAGGACAAGGTGCAGGACGCCCTCAACGACAAGGCCAAGGAGGGCTGGCAGCTCAAGACGCTGACCGCCGCCGACGTGAAGGGGCGCCTCGGGCCGGGCGCGACCGAGGGCCTGCTGGCGACCTTCGAACGCCCGGTCTAAGGCAGCAGGGCGTCCATGGCCTTGTAGAGGCGCTTCTCCGACACGGCGTACCGCGTCCGCATCGGCTGCGCGAACAGGCTGATACGCAGCTCCTCCACCATCCACCGCAGCTCGTCCAGCTGCGGTGAGGGCGGCACCTTGCGCTGCAGGTCCGCGAGCTCGGCCGACACCCGGGCGACGACGGCGACATGCAGCCGGTCCCGCGCCGGGTCGGCCTCGAGCTTCTCGAGGCGGACCTCCAGCGCCTGCAGGTAGCGCAGCAGGTCCGGCAGCCGCGCCTTGCCCGTGGTCGTCGCGAATCCGGGTCCGACCAGGTCGGCGAGCTGGGCGCGGATGTCAGCCACGGATTCCGGGAGTGCGCGCCGCGTCGCGTCGAGCCGGGTGCGTATGGCGTACGACGCGGTCAGCACCTTCTCCACCTGGAGGAGCACCTGCTCGACCGTGGGGACCAGGTCCTGACGCACGGCGTCCCGCAGGCGCCCGAAGCCGCCCGCGTCCCACGCCGGACCCCCGGCCTGCGCCACGAGGTGGTCCAGCGCGCACGTCGTGCAGTCCTCGAACACCGCCGCCGGCGCCACCGCCGAGCGGGTCATGGCGAGCTTCTGCGCATTGGTCATACGACCCGAGATCGCCTTGGCAGGGGGCGGGATCGTGAGCTGCAGCAGCCGGCGGGTGCCGAGCCGGTGCGCAGCGGCCTGCTGCGCGAGCGTCGCCGTGACGCGCACCCCGACGGTCGTCCCCTCGTCGACGAGCGCGGGGAAGCCGCGCACCTGACCGGAGGCCACCTCCCGAGGAAGCGTCCCGACGTCCCACGTCGTCAGGCCGGTCCGCTCCACGGATGGGGACGCGGCCGACAGCGCCGACGCGACCTTCGGCTGCAGCTGCGCCTGCAGCGCGGACAGGTCCTTGCCCTCGGCCAGCGGCTTGCCGCGCGCGTCCTCGACCCGATACGTGATCCGCAAGTGAGCGGGCACCTTCGACACGTCCCAGTCCTCTGCCCTGATGTCGACGCGCTTGACGTTCAGCAGCTCGGTCTCGAGCGCGTCGAGCAGCGGTCGGGTGCGGGCCTCGACGACGGTGAGGAAGGCGGCGGCCGTGTCGGGCGCCGGGACGCAGCGCACCCGCAGCGGCTTGGGCAGCGACTTGATGAGCGCGGTCACCAGGTCCTGGCGCAGCCCGGGAACCTGCCAGTCGAAGCCGTCGGGCGTGACGCGGTTCAGCACCGCGAGCGGGATGTGCACGGTGACGCCGTCGGCGTCCGAACCCGGTTCGAACTGGTAGGTCAGGGGCAGCCGCAGGTCGCCCTGCACCCAGACGTCCGGGTGGTCCAGGGCCGACACCACGTCGGACGCGGAGCGGACGAGGTCGCCGATCCGGAACGTCAGCAGGTCCGGCGTCTCGTGGCGCTCCGTCTTCCACCACGCGTCGAAGTGCGCGCCGCTGACGACCGATGCCGGGATGCGCGCGTCGTAGAAGTCGTACAGCGCCTGGTCATCGACCACGATGTCGCGCCGGCGCGCGCGGTGCTCCATCTCCTCGACGTCGTCGAGCAGGGCGCGGTTCGCGTCGAAGAACTGGTGCCGGGTGTCCCAGTCCCCCTCGACGAGCGCGGAGCGCAGGAACATCTCGCGGCAGAGCACCGGCGCGACCTTCGCGAAGGCGACCTTGCGCTGCGCGACGACGGGGATGCCGTAGAGGGTCACGCGCTCGTACGCCATGACCGCCGACTGCTTGCGCTCCCAGTGCGGCTCGCTGTAGCTGCGCTTCACCAGGTGCGCCCCGACGCGCTCGACCCAGGCCGGGTCGATGCGGGCGGCGACGCGGCCCCACATGCGGTTGGTCTCGACCAGCTCGGCGGTCATCGCCCAGCGCGGCGCCTTCTTCGCCAGGGCGGAGGACGGCACGATCGCCCACCGGGCGCCGCGGGCACCGACGTACTCGCGCTTCTCCTCGTCACGCAGCCCGACGTGGCTGAGCAGCCCGGCGAGCAGCGCCATGTGCACGGCGTCGGCGTTGGTCGGCGAGGCGTCCAGGGACAGGTCGAGCGAGCGGAGCGCCCGGCGCAGCTGGCTGTGCAGGTCCTGCCACTCCCGGACCCGCAGGTAGTTGAGGAACTCCTTCTTGCACAGCCGACGGAAAGCGCTGCTGGACAGCTCTTTCTGCTGCTCCTGCAGGTAGCGCCACAGGTTGAGGTAGGCCAGGAAGTCCGACGTCGGGTCGGCGAAGCGCGCGTGCATCTCGGCCGCCGCCTGCTGCCGCTCCTGCGGACGCTCGCGCGGGTCCTGGATCGACAGGGCGGCCGCGATGACCAGGACGTCCCGCACGCAGCCCTGCCGGCCGGCCTCCAGCACCATCCGGCCCAGTCGCGGGTCGATCGGCAGCTGTGCCAGGGACCGGCCGAGCTCGGTCAGCCGGTCGGACGACCCGTCGAGCGCACCCAGCTCGACGAGCAGGTCGAGACCGTCCTTCACGTTGCGCCGGTCCGGCGGCTCGACGAAGGGGAAGCCGAGGACGTCCCCGAGGTCGAGCGCCTTCATCTGCAGGATGACCGAGGCGAGGTTGGTACGCAGGATCTCCGGGTCCGTGAACTCCGGCCGGGCGAGCAGGTCCTCCTCCTCGTACAGCCGGATGCAGATGCCGGGCGCGACGCGACCGCAGCGACCGGCGCGCTGCGTGGCGGAGGCCTGGCTGATCGCCTCGATCGGCAGCCGCTGCACCTTGGTGCGCTGGCTGTAGCGGGAGATGCGGGCGGTCCCGGGATCGACGACGTACCGGATGCCGGGCACGGTCAGCGAGGTCTCGGCGACGTTGGTGGCCAGCACCACGCGGCGTCCGGGGTGCGGGGCGAAGACGCGGTGCTGCTCGGCCGCAGACAGCCTCGCGAACAGCGGCAGCACCTCCGTCCCCTCCGGCACCGAACCGCGCAGAGCGTCTGCGGTGTCGCGGATCTCGCGCTCGCCGGACAGGAACACCAGGATGTCGCCGGGGCCCTCGGCCGAGAGCTCGTCGACCGCCTCGACGATGGCCTGCACCTGGTCGACGTCCTCGTCGACCATCGGCCGGTAGCGGACCTCGACGGGGAAGCTGCGGCCGGACACCTCCAGCACCGGAGCGCCGCCGAAGTGGTCGGAGAAGCGCTGCGGGTCGATCGTGGCAGAGGTGATGATGAGCTTGAGGTCGGGCCGGCGTACGAGCAGCTGCTTGAGCAGGCCGAGCAGGAAGTCGATGTTCAGCGACCGCTCGTGCGCCTCGTCGATGATGATCGTGTCGTAGGCGAGCAGGTCGCGGTCGCGCTGCATCTCGGCGAGCAGGATGCCGTCGGTCATCAGCTTCACCAGGGTCTGCTCGCCGACCTGGTCGTGGAAGCGGACGGTGTAGCCGACGGTGGTCCCGAGCGGGGTCGAGAGCTCCTCGGCGATGCGCTCCGCAACAGAGCGGGCGGCCAGCCGGCGGGGCTGCGTGTGGCCGATCAGGCCGCGAACGCCCCGACCGAGCTCGAGGCAGATCTTCGGGATCTGCGTCGTCTTGCCCGAGCCCGTCTCGCCCGCGATGACGACGACCTGGTGGTCGCGGATGGCCGCCGCGATGTCGTCACGGCGCTCGGACACCGGCAGCGTCTCCGGGTAGACGATCTTCGCCGGTACAGCCGCCGCACGCAGGGCCACCCGCTCCTGCGCCGCGGCGAGCTCGCCGGAGACGTCCTGCCCGCGCTGCAGGCGGCGGGCCAGCCGGGTGCGGTCCCGCACCGTCAGCGGTGCGAGCCGTGCGTCGAGCGTCATGCGGAGGGAGCGGTCCCCGCCCGCGATGTCCTCGTCACCCGTCCATCCTGCCTGCTGCCGCGGTGAGCCGGGCCATGATCACAGGGTGCCGGGCCTCCGGAGGGGGTAGACCGTTCCCAGACGAGAACTCACCCAGGGAGATGCTGTGCTCAAAGGACTGATGAAGGCCGAGATCGCCCGTCGGGTGATCCAGGAGGCGCGCAAGCCGCAGAACCAGGCGAAGGCCAAGCAGCTGCTCGCCAGCCTGCGCAAGAAGAACACCCGTCCCTAGGCAGGACCCAGCGCGTAGACGACGACCCGCTTGACCTCGACGCCCTCGAGGTCGCGGGTCGTCGGCACGTCGTACGCCGCCAGCTCACGCATGAGCGCGCGCGGCAGGTAGTGCCGTCCAGGGTCGCCCACGACCACCTCGCTGCCGGCGGCCCGCGCGGCCAGCAGCCACGGCTGGACCACCGCTGACATGCGGGCGTCGTAGAACACGTCGCCGGCCAGCACGACGTCGACGGGCGGCGGCGCCTGCTCGAGCAGGTCCGCGCAGCGCACCTCCAGCGACAGCCCGTTGTTGGCCGCGTTGAGCTGTGCGGCCTCGACGGCGTAGGGGTCGACGTCCACGGCCAGGACGTGCGCGGCTCCGGCCCGTGCTGCGGCCAGGCCGCACAGTCCCGAGCCGGTCGCGAGGTCCAGCACCGTCCGGCCGGCCACCAGCTCCGGGTGGTCCAGCACGTGCCGAGCCACGGCCTGTCCGCCGAGCCAGGCGAAGGCCCAGAACGGCGGCGGCAGCTCGCCGTCGTCGAGCTCGCGCTGCAGGCGGGCCCACGCCTGGTCCATGTCGTCGGCGAGGTGCAGCTCCAGCTCGGGGACGACGGGGGGTCGCTGCAGCGTCGTGCGGGTCAGGACGACCTCGCGCGGCGTCACGCCGGCAGCGGTATGCGGGCCAGATCGGTGGCCACGCGACCGAAGCGGTCATCCGCAGCCGTCCACTGCCGGCCCGCCTCGGCGACCTCGTCAGGGCTGCGCCCGACGAAGTTCCACCACATCACGATCGGCTCCTCGAACGGCTCGCCGCCCAGCAGCAGGACCCGTGCGCTGTCGGGGGCCGTCAGCAGCACCTCGTCCCGCCCGGGCCCGAGGTAGGCGCTGCGCCCCGGGTCGACCGGCTGGTCCTCCAGCACCAGGACGCCGTCCAGCACGACGAGCAGGTGCTCGTACGACGTCGTCAACGGCACCGCGGTGGCACCCGGGCGCAGGTCGATCGCCACACCGAGCAGCGGGGTGTCAGCGCGTGCATCCGACGTGGTCCCGGCAAAGGAGCCGACCAGCACCGTGGCATCCGCACCGGACAGCTCGACCCGCGGGAGCTCGCCGTGGTGCTCGAAAGCTGCTGCTGCGTAGCGGGTCTGCTCCGGCTGGGCGACCCAGAGCTGCACACCGTGCAGCTGCCCGCGGTAGTGCCCGGTCGGCTCCTCGGCGTGGCTCAGGCCGTGCCCGGCGGTCATGAGGTTGAGCTGCCCAGGCCGGACGACCTGCTCGCTGCCCAGGCTGTCGCGGTGCAGGACCTGGCCGTCGAGCAGATAGGTCACCGTCGAGAGCCCGGTGTGCGGGTGCGGACCGATGTCCAGACCGCCGTCGGGCTCCACGGCGAGCGGGCCGAAGTGGTCGACGAAGCACCACGCGCCGACCGTCCGCCGGCGGGCCTTCGGCAGCGAGCGGCGGACCGTCAAGCCGCCGACGTCGGACAGTCGCGCGTCCATCAGCTCCGCGGGCCCGACGACGCTGCCGGTCACCTGCTGCGGCGGGACGTCGTGCGCCTCCACGGGACCGCTCATGGCGTGGAACGCTACGCCGGTGGAGGACGGCATCGAGCGGCTGCGCCGGTGGACCGAGGAGCACCGCGGGGTGCCGCCGGCGTTCGGCCGGATGCGCTGCAGCCTCGACCACGTCGCGCTCGCGACGACCACGGTGCGGCTGCCGCTGGAGGCCGAGCTGCTGCTGCCCTCGGGCGCGCCTTCCGCTGCGGTGACGGCGATGCTGGCCGACTTCGGGCTCGCGTCCTCGGTCATCGCCTCGCTCCCCGACCTGCGCGGCGTCGCCACGATCTCGATGACCGTCGACCACCTGCGCCTGCCGCCGACCTCGGGTGCGCTGCTGGTGACCTGCACGGCGACGCCGTACGACGAGGGTCGCCCGCAGTTCTCCCGCGGGTCGGTGCGCGCTCTGGACGGCACGCTGGTCGCCGAAGTCAGCGGCTGGCTGATGCCGACGCCGGCCGAGGCAGAGGGGGCCCAGCGCGTCGGACTGGTCACCGAGCCGGCCGCCACAGACCTGTTCGACCTGCTGAGAGTGCCTACTGGAAGCGCTTTCTCACTCACCGCGCGTGACGCGCTGTCCAACGCCATCGGCAGCCTCCACGGCGGGATCAGCGCGATGGCCTGCGGCCTGGCCGCCGAGGTCGCACTGCCCGACCTCCGCCCGCTGACGACGTCGATCGCCTTCCTGCGTCCGGCGCCACGTGAGGGCAGCGTCGCCGTGGCGGCATCGGTCGTGCGGCAGGGGCGGCGCACCGGGGCGACCGTCGCAGAGATGACCGACGGACAGGGTCGTCTGCTGGTGTCGGCCCGGGTCGTCGCCGGCTGACGCGGGTTGTCCACAGGACGTCTGCACGCCGCGCCTGCGACCGGGATGCTGCCCGAGTGCTCGACGTCCTGCCCCGCGCGCTGGTCTCGGCGGCGGCGGAGGTGCGCGGCGTCGCGCGGGACGCCGAGCCGGTCCGGCCGGACGACGTCGGCGACCGCGCGCTGACGGCTGCGCTCGAGGAGTTCACGTCTGCGTGGGGTGCGGCGGTCCAGGGCCTCGCTGCGGCGGCGGGCGAGTGCGCCGACGACCTCGGCGCTGCCGCCTCCGACTACGTGATGGTCGAGTCGCTGCTGGTCCCGGTGGCGCTGCGATGACCTGGGCCGACCCCCGCGCGCTCCGGGTCGCTGCGGCGCGGCTGCTGAGCGCGGCGGACCGCCAGGAGCAGGCTGGCCGCCGCGTGCACCGCTCGGCCGCGACGGTCTCGACCGCGTGGCGGGGCGAGGCGGCGGGGTCCGCGCTCGCGACGCTGGAGCGCCTCGAGGTGGCCGGCGCCCGGATCACGACGGCGTACGACGAGGCCGCCGCCGTGCTGCTCACCTGCGCGGCGCGCCTCGAGGACGCGCAGGCCCTCGCGCGGCGGGCGCAGTCGCTGGAGCAGCAGGACGCCGACGAGCGGGCCGCGTCGACGGCGCGCGGGCAGTTCGTCCCGCCGTACGACAGCCCCCTCCAGCAGCAGGCCCGCCGGCTCGGGCAGGAAGCCGAGGCGATGGCCGCGGAGGCGACCTCTCGAGCGGTGGCGCAGCTGCGGGAGCTGGCGGGCGCAGCGCCCCGCCCGGAGCGGCTCAGCGTGCGGGACCAGGTCCGCGCCGTCGGCCCGGCGGCGGTCGACACGCTCTGGGGGTCGGTCACCACGGCGGCCGGGCTGTCGCTGCCGCGGCTGCTCGTGGACGGTGAGGGGTGGCTCGCGCAGGTGCGCGCGATGCGCGACGGCGGGGTCGACGCGGCGCGGCACCCAGGGGAGGCAGCGCGCGCCGTCGTCGGCTGGGAGCTGCTGCAGGACGGCCGCTACGGCGAGTGGGTGGGCAGCGCGCTGCCGGACGCGGTCAGCGGCGTCTTCAGCGGCGGCGCGGTGCCGATGGCACGGCGCACGGCCGGGATGGCGGAGGAGCTCGCGGACCTCGCCGAGGACGTCGACGACCTGCAGCGGGTGGCCGGGCGAGGGGTGGGCGCCGGCGGTCCGGTCGAGGCGGGGCCAGGTGCCCTCACGACGGCCCGCTACCCGGGCACGGTCCTCGACCTCGAACCGGAGCGCCGGCGGCACATCCTCGACGGCGACCCGCCTGAGGTCAGGGGCGGCAAGGGCGGCGGGCACCGGGCGGGCACCGGCAAGGGCAAGTCGGAGTTCCCCGCGAGCTGGTCCGACGACCGGATCATCCAGCTGGTGATGGAGACTGCGCGGCGACCACACAGCGCCCGCGATCA
>JBKJQQ010000195.1:0-8174 GCA_046593875.1 Mycobacteriales bacterium
GACCTCGACACCGTCATGTACACCCTCGGCGGCGGCATCGACGAGCAGCGCGGCTGGGGCCGGCAGGACGAGAGCTTCCGCGCCCGCGACGAGCTGCTCGCCTACGACGTCCCGACGGCGTGGTTCGGCCTCGGCGACCGCGATCTCGCCACCCACCTGGTCCGCCGGCAGATGATGGACGCCGGCTTCCCCCTGTCGCAGGTGACGCAGGCCCTCTGCGCACGCTGGCAACCCGGCGCCGTGCTGCTGCCCATGAGCGACGACCGCGTCGAGACGCACGTCCGGGTGTCCCTCGACGGCGGCGAGCGCGTCCTCCACTTCCAGGAGTGGTGGGTCAAGCACCGGGCCGCACTGCCGGCGAGCGCGATCGTGTCCGTCGGTGCGGAGCAGGCGAGCCCCGCTCCCGGCGTCCTCGAGGCGATCGACGCCGCGGACGTGGTCGTGCTGCCGCCGAGCAACCCGGTCGTCAGCATCGGCAGCGTCCTGCAGGTGCCCGGCATCGCCGAAGCCCTCCGCGCCAAGACGGTCGTCGGCCTGAGCCCGATCGTCGGCGGCGCCCCGGTGCGTGGCATGGCTGACGCGTGCCTGTCCGCGATCGGCGTCGCCACCACGGCGGAGGCCGTCGGCCGACACTACGGCGCGCGCTCCGACGGCGGCCTGCTCGACGGCTGGCTGGTCGACACCGCGGACGCCGGGGCGACGGTGCCCGGTGTCGAGGTGCGGGCCGTCCCGCTGCTCATGACCGACCTCGACGCGACGACCGCGATGGCCCGGGCCGCACTCGACCTCGCCGGTGCCTAGCTACCAGGTCCTCGGTGTCGAGGGCCTCCCGGAGGTCCGTCCCGGCGACGACGTCGCGGCGCTGATCGCCGCCGCGGTCGCGCTGCAGGACGGCGACGTGGTGGTCGTGACCAGCAAGGTGCTCAGCAAGGCCGAGGGTCGGCTCGTCCCGGTCGGCGAGGAGGACCGCGAGACCGTACGACTGCGCGCGGTCGCCGCCGAGACGGTCCGGGAGGTCGCCCGGCGCGGCACCGCGGTGATCTCGCAGAACCGCAACGGCCTGGTCCTGGCCGCCGCTGGCGTCGACGCCAGCAACGTGCGGGGCGACGAGATCGCCCTGCTCCCGCTCGATCCCGACGCGAGCGCGCGTGCCCTGCGCGACCGCCTGCACGCGCTGACCGGCTGCACGGTTGCCGTCGTCGTCAGCGACACGATGGGCCGACCCTGGCGGATCGGCCAGGTCGACCAGGCGATCGGCGCCGCCGGTCTGGCTCCGGTGCGGGACGCGCGCGGGACCGCGGACGCGTACGGCGCCGTCCTCGAGGTCACCGAGATCGCGGTCGCGGACGAGCTCGCCGCCGCCGCCGAGCTCGTGAAGGGCAAGGCCGACGGGGTGCCGGTCGCCGTCGTGCGCGGGCTCGACCTGCCCGACGACGGTCGCGGCGCGCAGTCGCTCGTCCGGTCGGCCGAGCACGACTGGTTCCGGCTCGGCACCGCGGAGGCGCACCGCACCACGCTGTCCCTACGCCGGACGGTGCGCCGCTTCGCCGACCGGCCCGTCGCCCGCGCGGCCGTGCTGCGCGCCGTCGCGGCCGCCGTCACCGCACCCGCCCCGCACCACACCACCCCGTGGCGCTTCGTCCTGGTGGAGCAGCGCGTCCAGGCGCTGCTCGACGCGATGGCCGCGCGGTGGGAGCGCGATCTGCGCACGGACGGCTTCACCGAGGAGAGCATCGCCAAGCGGCTGCGACGGGGCGACCTGCTGCGCGCCGCGCCGTACGTCGTGGTGCCCTGCCTGGTCCGCGAGGGCGCGCACGACTACCCGGACGAGCGGCGCGCGCGGGCCGAGGAGCGGCTGTTCCTCGTGGCGATGGGCGCCGGCGTGGAGAACCTGCTGGTGCAGCTGGCCACCGAGGGCCTGGGCAGCGCCTGGGTGAGCAGCACGCTGTTCTGCCCCGACGTGGTCCGCGAGGTCCTCGAGCTGGAACCCTCCTGGGAGCCCATGGGAGCGGTCGCCGTGGGCCACGCGGCGGAGCCCCCGAAGGAGCGCCCGGCGCGCGAGCCGGACGACTACGTGCTGCTGCGCTAGACCGACCGACGCCGCGCGGTGGCAGCCACTCCGGCCAGCAGCAGCAGTCCGCTGATCGCCAGCACGGGGACCCCGCCGGTGGCCGGCAGGCGGCCGGCCGAGACGGTCGGCGCCGGTGCGTCGGCGCCCGGCTGGGTGACCGGCGCGGTGACAGGAACCGCTACCGCGGCCGCGCCGGAAAGCCGGGCGCAGGTGGCGGACGGGCCATCCGGCGCCTTGTCGAAGGCCGCGTAGAGCCCCAGCCCGCAGGACTGGCGCGTGACGACGCCGATGTCCTCCTGGCTGTAGAGCTCGTTGAACTCCTGCTGCGTCAGCGCCGCGTCGCGCTCCATGTCGCGGGCCGCGAAGCGGACGTTGCTGTTGCGGGTGTGCCCCTCGGTGACGCAGCGCTTGACGCAGCCGTCGGC
The DNA here is from genome assembly GCA_046593875.1 of Mycobacteriales bacterium. GTDB lineage: Bacteria > Actinomycetota > Actinomycetes > Mycobacteriales > SCTD01 > SCTD01. The sequence goes on from JBKJQQ010000195.1 coordinate 2,497, forward strand.
CCAGCCGACGACGACGCGGCCCTGCTTGTCGACGGCGACGTCGATGAAATCGAGCAGGTTGCGCTTGTTGTTGGCGCACTCCTCGGCGTTCGGCTGGTTGCCCATGGCCGAGCCCCACCAGATGCAGCCGCGCTGCACGGGGTCGTTCGGGGTGACGTCGCTGGTCGTCCAGTTGGCGCCGCCGTCGTAGGTCATCGACACGTAGAGGTGCCAGCCGGCCTTCGGGTCGTTGCCGTCCGGGTCGAACGACAGCAGCTGGTTCTCCGGCTTGGCCTCGTCGCCGGAGAACAGCGGCGCCTCCGCGGGCGTGCCGAAGAAGGCGACCACGGCGCGACCGTCGCTGCCGGCCTGCACGGTCGGCATCGTGGTGTTCTTCAGGCCGAACGGCGCACCGAGGTCGACGGACTTGGTGAACGTCGCTCCCTTGTCGGTGGTGGTGGCGACCCGCATGTTGCTCGTCGCGTCCTCGTAGGCGACGTAGGCGCGGTTGCCCTCGTCGACGTCCACGGCCGGGTCGGAGTCGAAGTTCGGGGACGTGCCGTCCGGCACCTGGCGGATCGTCCAGTTCAGGCCCATGTCCGGGCTGACGACGACCGACGGCCGGTCGGTCTGCAGGTCGGCCGCGGAGTTGCACGCGAAGTTCGGCAGGTAGGCGGTGCCGTCGACCGGAGAGACGTTCAGGTGCCCGTGCAGGCCCTCGCAGCCCACGATGAACTTCTGCGACGTGAGCAGGTCCCCCTTGAACGTGTAGACGGGCCGGCTCTGCTCGAAGGCGACGCCACCGTTGCGGCTGACCGAGCAGGTCGACTCGACGACGACCTGGGAGCAGTACCAGGCGACCCGGTCCGGGCCGTAGAGCGGGTTGGCGCCCACGGACTTGCCGAAGCTCACGGTCTGGTGGTCGAAGTTGGAGCCGACCCCGCAGGCGGCCGACGGCGCGTAGCCGAGGGGGTTGGTCGCCGTCGGCTCCCCGTCGGAGTCGGTGAAGGCGGCGATGCTGCACGGCGGCGCGAGCTGGGAGATCAGCGTGCGGCCGGTGACCGGGTCGGTCTCCAGGATCGGGTCCAGGCTGACGATGTCCGTCGGCGGCCGGCTGACGTCCTTCCAGGTGGCCTTCGCCGGCAGCGTGCTGTCGTCGAAGGTGATCTGGTCGGTCTCGGTGAAGGCCTGGAACAGCACCTTGCCGGTCTTCCAGTTGACGCCGAGCGTGGGCTCGCCGGCTTCCAGGGCCATGCCGTCCGGCGCCGCGTAGTTGACGAAGGTGGCCGAACCGGCGGCCGGAGCGCTCACTCCCGCCGTCGCGGGCGAGGCAGCGGCGAGCAGCGCCAGCACGCCGGCAGCGGCCGCCGCCGAACGCAGCCGGGTTCGGGTGGAAGTACGGGCCAGCATGGTGGTGCCTCTCGGTCGTCCTGCGGCGGCGACGGGGGTCCCGCACCTGCTGCGTTCGCCGTACGTCCTGTTTGTCCTGCTAGCCCGGGGGTGACGGCTGGGTCACAGGGATGCTGACCGTGAACCCGGTCTGCCCGCGGGGGCAGGTGAGAACCGCAACGGTGATCGCCACGTCGCCTGCGCTCCCGAACAGCTGGAGGCGGCCGGAGCGCCCCTCGTCCTCGTCACGGGTCACGACGTAGGCGGGATCGGAGCGGAAGTGGGTGAGCACCTCGGCCACCGTGGCCTCGACCCGGCCGCTGACGAGGCGCTGGCCGGCCTGCTCGGTGATGTCCACGACCACGCTGTCGCGCGGGAGGGCCACCGCGGCCGGCGGAGCGCTGGGGAGCGGGGACGACGGGACGCACGGCACGCCGGACGCCACGACGCTCTCCCCCTCGACCGAGACCGGCGGCTGCTGCTCCTGCGCGGCGCACCCGGTCAGCAGCAGCACCCCCACGAGCAGGCAGCGCACTCAGTGGCCCCGGTGGTCCTGGACGGTCAGGCGCGGACCGAAGCGCGGCTTGGTGACGCCGCTGCACTCCAGCAGCCGCACGACGCGGTAGCGGTGCGGCCGCCACTGCTCGAGGAGAGCGACCATGCCGTCGTCGTCCAGCGGCCGGCCCGCGAGCGCCCAGCCGACGAACGCCGACAGGTGGTAGTCGCCGACGCTGAGCGCGTCGGTGTCGCCGAGGGCCCGCTGGGCGACCTCGGCCACCGTCCACGGACCGATGCCGGGCACCGCGGACAGCCGCCGCGCCGCCTCGTCCCGCTCCATGCCGACGGCCTGCTCGAGCCGCTCGGCGTAGCGCATCGCCAGGCAGATCGTCTTCGAGCGCTGCGGGTCCACGGCGGCGCGGTGCCACTCCCAGGAGGGGATGTGCCGCCACGTGTCGGCCGAGGGCGGGACGCGCATGCCGTCGGGCGCCGGGCCGGGGGCGGGGGTGCCGAACTGGCCGACCAGCCGCCGGAAGGACGCGCGGGCCTCCTTTCCGGTCACCTTCTGCTCGAGGATCGCCGGGACGAGCGCCTCGACGACGCGGCCGGTCCGGGGCACCCGCAGCCCCGGGTGGCGGGCGTGCGTCTGCGCCAGCAGCGGGTGGTGCGGGACGAAGCCGGCCGCGTCGTCGCGGGCTCCCAGCAGGTCCGGGACGCCGGCGACGGCCTCCGACGCACCGGGACCCCATGCGGCGCAGTCGATCTCGTGCAGGCCGCGCTGGACCAGCCGGTAGGTCACCGGACCGGTCGGCATCAGCGAGGTGCGCCAGACAGCGCCGTCCTCGGTGACCCGGTGCGTCGGGTCGACGCTCCCCCGGCGCAGCGGCGACAGCGTCCGCCGCACGTCGACCGGGAGCTGCGGCCGCCAGGTCGTCGCCGCGTCCACGCGCACGTCGGCGGGAGCGCAGCGGGCCGGGGTCACGGGGGACAGTCTGCCGCTAGGGTCCGTGGCCGGGCACCCGGACGAGTGGAGATGCGCGTGGACAAGGTCGTCGGCAGTGCTGCGGAGGCGGTCGCGGACGTGGGAAGCGGCTCGTCGCTCGCCGTTGGCGGCTTCGGCCTGTGCGGGATCCCCACCGCCCTGATCGAGGCTCTGCTCGCCGCGGGCGTCACCGACCTGGAGACCGTCAGCAACAACTGCGGCGTCGACCAGTGGGGCCTCGGGATGCTGCTGGCCGCCAAGCGGATCCGTCGCACCACCGGCTCGTACGTCGGCGAGAACAAGGAGTTCGAGCGGCAGTTCCTCGGCGGCGAGCTCGAGGTCGAGCTGGTCCCGCAGGGCACCCTCGCCGAGCGGCTGCGCGCCGGAGGTGCCGGCATCCCGGCCTTCTTCACCCCCGCCGGCGTCGGCACGCAGGTCGCCGAAGGTGGCCTGCCGCTGCGGTACGACGGCTCGGGTGGCATCGCGCTGGCCAGCGAGCCGAAGGAGGTCCGCGACTTCGACGGCGTCCCGTACGTCCTCGAGCGCGCGATCCGCACCGACTTCGCGCTCATCCACGCGCGCTACGGCGACCGGCACGGCAACCTGGTCTACGAGAAGTCGGCGCAGAACTTCAACCCGCTGTGCGCGGCGGCCGGGCGCATCACCATCGCCGAGGTCGAGGAGCTGCTCGAGCCGGGTGAGCTCGACCCGATGGACGTGCACACGCCGGGCATCTTCGTGCAGCGCGTCGTGCACACCGACGACGTCGAGAAGCGGATCGAGAAGCGCACGGTGTCCGCCGCGACCCTTGAGGCGGTGGCCTGATGGCCCTCACCCGTGACCAGCTCGCCGCACGCGTGGCCCACGAGCTCGAGGACGGCCAGTACGTGAACCTCGGGATCGGGCTGCCCACGCTCGTGCCGAACTTCGTCCCGGCCGGCGTGCACGTGGTGCTGCAGTCCGAGAACGGCGTGCTCGGCGTCGGGCCCTACCCGACCGAGGACCAGGTGGATCCGGACCTCATCAACGCCGGCAAGGAGACCGTGACGGTCCTGCCGGGCGCGTCCTACTTCGACAGCGCCGCGTCGTTCTCGATGATCCGCGGCGGACACGTCGACGTCGCCGTGCTCGGCGCGATGCAGGTCTCCGCGAAGGGTGACCTCGCCAACTGGATGATCCCCGGGAAGATGGTCAAGGGGATGGGTGGCGCGATGGACCTCGTCCACGGCGCCAAGCGGGTGCTCGTGATGATGGAGCACGTCTCGCGCGACGGCAGCCACAAGATCGTCGAGGAGTGCACGCTGCCGCTGACCGGCAAGGCCTGCATCCAGCGGATCATCACCGATCTCGCGGTCATCGACGTCGGACCCGAGGGACTGGTGCTGCGGGAGACCGCGCCCGGCGTGACGCTCGACGACGTGCGGGCTGCGACCGGTCCGGAGCTGACGGTCGCGCTGTAGGTCGCGAACCAGCGGTCGCGCTGCAACGGCTGCCTGTCGCAGGGCTACGCCTCGGAGGCGTGCGCCGTCCCGACCTGACGACGCCCGGCGAGGACGTAGGCGACCGTCAGCCCGACGAACCAGGTCGCGTTGACGGCTGCGGCCGGGAGGTTCCCCTTCGCCAGCCACGCGCCGGCGATGAGGGCCGCGCCGGCCTGCGCGAGGGCGAAGACCTCGATCTCGCGGCGCCGCCAGAGCCGCAGGAAGCCCGGGGTGAAGAGCGTGAACGGGACGGCCAGCACGTAGCCGAACAGCAGGGCGACATCGGCTGGGGTCACGGCAGCATCCTGTCGGAGACCCCGGCTCGGAGCACAGGCGGGTCGGGCGGCAGGATCACCCGGTGACCGCCTTCACCGACGAGCCGCGCGACCTGCGCGCCGAGGACGCCTTCGACGTCCAGGCACTGCACGGGTGGCTCCTCGGCCGCGTGCCGTCGCTGGGGGACGAGCCGCCAGAGGTCCGGCAGTTCTCCGGTGGCGCATCCAACCTCACCTACCTGCTGCGCTACCCGTCCCGCGACCTCGTCCTGCGCCGCCCGCCGACCGGCGTCAAAGCCGCGAGCGCGCACGACATGCGGCGCGAGCACCGGGTCCAGCAGGCGCTGCGACCGCACTACCGGTACGTGCCCGAGATGGTGGCGTTCTGCGACGACGCCGCGGTGCTCGGCGCGGACTTCTACGTGATGGAGCGGCTCGCGGGAACGATCCTGCGCGGCCGGCTGCCTGCGGGGATGACCTTGTCCTCTGCTGAGGCGCAGTCGCTCGGCCGGCGTGCGATCGACAGCCTGGTCGAGCTGCACCAGGTGGACGTCGAGGCGGCCGGCCTCAGCGACCTCGGCAAGGGCCTGGGCTACGTCGGCCGACAGGTTTCGGGGTGGTCGGACCGCTACCGTCGGGCCCGCACGCCGAACGTGCCCGACTTCGAGCCGGTGATGGCGTGGCTGGCCGCGGAGCAGCCCGCCGACGTCGCGAACCGCCTGGTGCACAACGACTTCCGGCTCGACAACCTCGTCCTGGACGACGACCTCGCGGTGATCGGCGTCCTCGACTGGGAGATGGCAACCATCGGCGACCCGCTGATGGACCTGGGCGGCGCGCTGGCCTACTGGGTGCAGGCCGACGACGAGGAGATGTTCCGGCTGAGCAAGCGGCAGCCCACCGACCTGCCCGGCATGCCGACCCGCGCCGAGGCCGTCGCGCACTACCGCGCGCGCTCCGGCCTGGCCGTCGACGACTGGACCTTCTACGAGGTGTTCGGCCTGTTCCGATTGGCCGGCATCGCGCAGCAGATCTACTACCGCTTCCACCACGGCCAGACGACCAACGAGGCGT
>JBKJQQ010000201.1:0-4431 GCA_046593875.1 Mycobacteriales bacterium
CCTGGGTCAGCTGATCCGTGACCCGCGCCCGCTCCGGCTCGACAATCTGGCCGACCACCCGCAGTCCTTCGGCTTCCCGCCAGGTCACCCGCCGATGCACACGTTCCTCGGTGTGCCGATCAGGGTGCGGGACACCGTCTTCGGCAACCTCTACCTCACCGAGAAGCGCGGCGGATCCGCCTTCGACGACGAGGACGAGGCGATCGTGCTCGCGCTGGCCACGGCCGCCGGCATCGCGATCCAGAACGCCCGCCTCTACAGCGAAGCCCGGCAGCGCGAGCGGTGGTTGCAGGCGAGCAGCGAGGTGTCGACCGCGCTGCTGTCCGGCACCGACCCCGAGGACGTCCTGGCGGTGGTGGCAGCGCGCGCGCGGGAGGTGACGGGCGGGGCGCTGGCGTTTGTGGCTCTCCCGCTCGACGGCGACCGGCTGCTCATCGAGGTGGCCGACGGTGCCAGCGCAGACCTCGTGCGCGGGCGCCTGATCGACGGCGCCGAAGGTGTGATCGGCCAGGTGCTCCGAACCGGTCGCGTGCTGCTGCTCCCCGCGATGGACCTCCCGCTGGACACCGGGGACAGCGGGGAGGCGATGGCGGTGCCGCTCGGCGCGCCCGACCACCCGGCCCGAGGCGTGCTCGTCGTCGCCGGACTGCCGGCGGCCGAGATGGCGGTTGCCATCCGCACGATCGGCAGCTTCGCTGCGCAGGCTGCCGTGGCCCTGGAGCTCGCTGAGCGACGTAGGGACGTCGAGCGATTTGCGGTCTTCGAGGACCGCGACCGCATCGCCAGGGACCTCCACGACCTGGTGATCCAGCGGCTGTTCGCGACCGGCATGCAACTGCAGGGAGCCGACCGGCACATCAAGGAGCACCCCGAGGAGGCGAGCCTGCGGGTCCGACGCGCCGTCGACGACCTCGACGCGACCATCCGGGAACTGCGCTCCACCATCTACGGGCTACAGGCGCCCCAGGACGGGGCGGTCTCCTTCCGGGCCCTGCTTCTCCACGTCGTCGACGCCGGCACCGAGCAGCTCGGTTTCGCCCCGTCGTTGCGGCTCGACGGGCTGCTCGACACCCTGGTCCCCGCGGACGTCGCCGAGAACGCGCTCGTCTGCCTCCGCGAAGCCCTGAGCAACTGCGCCCGTCACGCGCAGGGAACCCGGGTGGACGTTCTCGTGGCGCTACGAGACGACCATCTGGTGCTCGACGTGAGTGATGACGGGGTTGGCTTGCCGGCCGCGGGGCGTCGCAGCGGCCTGGCGAACCTCGAGTCCCGGGCGGAGCGGCTAGGCGGTGAACTCGTCCTCGGGCCGTCGTCGAGCGGGGGGACCTCCCTGACGTGGCGAGTTCCCACTCTCGCCTGAGGAGAGGCTGACCTCAGTCGGTACGACAGCCTGAGATCGCTCCCGGGGTGACCGTGACCTGCGTCAGGTGACCGCCGGCGTCCCCATGACGTGGTGCCCGGCTCCCTGGCCGGGCCAGGTCCAGCGGCCGGGTCCGTACGTGGGCAGGACCCACCGCGACGATCGTCCATCCGGTGCCGGCGATCGGATCCACCTCGTCGACTTCGAAGGCGACGATCTGCCCGTCCAGCGTGCGCTCCAGCCCGTCGGATCCGGTGTGCAGGACCAAGCAGTCCCCTACCAAGGTGTAGGCGAGCGGCCGGATCGTGGGAAGCGCGCGATCGGAGAACGCGACCCGCCCCCAGTGACGACTGGCGAGCAGTCGGAGGCAGTCGCTGCGCCCGAGCGCGTCCATGGTCATCCGGCTGGAGAGGCCGTGCTGCCGAGCCAGGTGCAGCGGGTCACCGGGCAGCCCACTCACGCGAAGCTCAGGCATGACCGACTCCTGCTCAGCCCGTCGCGGGCGTCGGGGTGCGCAATCTGGATCAGGTGGTCGGCCTGCGCTGAGGCGCTGCACGGCCAGATCGCCGCGGCCCCGTACTCGGTCACGACCCAGGAGTGCTGGAAGCTGGTTGCCGGCCCGTCGAGCTTCGGGTCGATCGTCGAACAGTCAGCGCGTGGACGCCACGAGCGCATGGCGATGACGGCGGTGCCTCTGCGGGAGTGCAGGGCGCCGGCGACGAAGTCGCTCTGGCCACCGAAGCCCGAGTGGATCCCCCCGCGGGTCCAGGAGGCGTTGGCCTGCCCGAACAGGTCGACCTGCAGCGCGCCGTTCACCGAGGTCAGGGACGCAGCGAGGGTGCCTTCGTCGACGAACCTCATCACGCTTCCTCTCGATCGGCGTCTCCTGATCCTGCCCAGGCCAGGCCGCGCTCGGCAGAGGCGAAGGTCCCCCGCCGTCGTCCAGCTCCTGCTCCGACGTCGCTCGGCCAACGGACGCCCACCGCCACGTCGCTCCGCGCGGGTTCTGCGTGCAGGTCAACCGTCGGAAGGGTCAGCCTGCTCTTCACCAAGGCGTCCTCACGAGGCTGGCTCGTCCTCGCGGTCGTCCTGCTCGTCGCCGGCGGGCTGCTCAGCTTGGGGCTCCAGCTTCGTGTCCGACCAGGTTCGCACCGAGCCCGCCATGCAGAAGATCGTCCTTCCTCCGGCCAGTGCCCGGTGAGGGGCGATGCTCCGATTGTTCTGGGACGCAGGGCTGGGAGAGCCGGTGGTCCCCTTGGCGAGCCAGCGCAGCCCGGCGTCGCTACCGATGCGCTCCAGTCAGGACTTGTCGCGCACCACCACGACCGGGCAGGGGGCGTGCTGTGCGACGTAACTGCTGGCGGACCCGAGGAACCAACCCACCAGGTGCCGACGTCCACGCGAGCCGAGCACGAGCAAGTCGTGCGGGGCCACGAAACGGGAGAGCTCCTCCCCCGGCCGTCCGACGAGCAGCTCCGGCTGCAACGACCCGCAGAACTCGGGGGCGACCGATTGGACATGCCGGGTGAGGTGGCGCAGCCCTGCGGCGTCAAGCGCAGTCGTGCTCGCCGAAGAAGGCTGAGGTGCGCCGCCTGGGGGCCGCACCAGCAAGGGCACGAGCGTGCGGTGATGCAGCGACGCCGTCTTGGCCGCCCAGGCCAGGGCGCCGTTGGACGCCTCGTCCGACGCGAGCCCGACGACGACGCGGCCAGGTGGCTGGTCCGTGACCGCGGCGGCGGCGTAGCCCCGTGGGACGATGACGACGGGGCAGTCGACGTGGTGCAGGGCGGAACTCACGACCGACCCGTGCATGGCCCGGGAGGCTGCGGTCTCATGCCGTCGGCCCAGGACCAGGAGCGCCGCTGACCTCGCTTGCTCCTCCAGGACCAGGGCGGCTGGTCCCGGCAGCACGACCATCCTCAGCTTTGACGGCGAGGGACCACCAGCCGCTGAGGGAGTGCTGCCCGCCACGCGGAGAAGGGCTTCTTCGATGACCAGTTCTGCGTGGATCACGGAGTCCGACTCCGTCTTGAACGAGGGTTCCGCCCAGCTGAACTCGGTCTCGACCGGCGGCCGCCATGCGTGTACCGCCACGAGGTCGACATCCCGAGCGGCGGCCTCGGCCAGCGACCAGCGCAGTGCAGCGTCGCCGGCATCGGTCCCGTCGATTCCCACCAGGATGTGATCCATGTTCGCCTTTCGCGTCTGCTCGCCCCGTGAGCCCGTCGGGTGCGGAGTCGCCGGCCACTGTCCTTGCGCGAATCTGTGACAGGAAGAGTCGAAGGTCCCGAACGCGAGGCAGGTAGCCGGCGGCGTACGGCGACACCCCAGCAAGGCAGCGCAGGCGTTCAGCGACCTGGATGCTCCTCGGGGCAACGCCGCCGACGCGGGAGCGAAGCACACTGCGCGATCCGCGGTGGACCACGTCGGGACGTTGTCCCCTGATGGACCGAGTCATCGCCTGGGAACGTCGACACATGGGCAAAGGGCATCCGTACGTGGACCGGACACGTCCGAGGGGACAGCGGGTGCGTCGCCGATCGCCTTCCGGTGACACTGCGGCGACGAGTCAGACCACCGGCTTGCGACTCGCCGACCTCGGGGACGGCACTGGCGCGTCGGTACCCCTGCACGCGGTCCGAAGAGGCGAGTGGCACTTCGGCTTCGCCCTCAGCCGAGTACAGGGACCGCAGGTGTACGTCCACGTGGTGGGGTCGATGGACCATCGTGCTGCCGAGGCCGTGGCGGCGGGTTTCGCGCCCTTGCTGGCTCGAGCCTCGGCTGATGGCCGAGCCGAGCGCCGACCACACTCCCCTGTCGTTCTGCTTGACCTGTCCGGGCTCTACTTCGTCGACGACACAGGTCTGTCTTCCCTGCACCGGGCCGTCGTCGGACTCACCTCCTACGGCTGGCACATCCAGCAGAAGCCTCCCCACGGACCCAGCCTGAGGCTGCTCGACAGCGCGGCGCGGGCGGGATGGCTTCCGCCCAACCTCGCGTGCGTGGACGTCCTCCACTGGCACCCGAACGCGGCAGGTACGGACGAGACAGACCAGTCCTGCCCTTGCGGC
>JBKJQQ010000266.1:0-2720 GCA_046593875.1 Mycobacteriales bacterium
TAGAAGACCTTGCCGGCGGTCAGCACGACCCGCTCGACCGCACCGGCGTCGAGGCCGTCGGGGTCGGCCAGCACCGGCTGCCAGCCGCTGCCGGTGATGTCCTCCACCGCGGAGGCCGCAGCGCGCAGGCGCAGCATCGACTTCGGCGACATGACCACGAGCGGCCGCTTGTGCGACTGCAGCGCCTGCTGGCGCAGCAGGTGGAAGTAGTTGGCGGGCGTCGTCGGCGCGGCGATCAGCATGTTGTCGTCGGCGCACAGCTGCAGGAACCGCTCCAGGCGCGCGGACGAGTGGTCCGGGCCCTGCCCTTCCAGGCCGTGCGGCAGCAGCAGGGCGACGCCGGAGCGCTGCCCCCACTTGGCCTCGCCGGAGGCGACGAACTCGTCCACCATCGCCATCGCGACGTTGACGAAGTCGCCGAACTGCGCCTCCCACAGGACGAGCGCGTCCGGGCGGGCGACGGCGTAGCCGTACTCGAAGCCCATCGCGGCGTACTCGCTCAGCAGCGAGTCGTAGACGTAGTACGGCGCCTGGTCGGGGGACAGGTTCGCCAGCGGCGTGTGCTCGCCCCCGGTGGTCCGGTCGACGATGACGGCGTGCCGGTGGCCGAAGGTGCCTCGGCGCGCGTCCTGACCAGCAAGACGTACGGGGTGGCCCTCGAGCAGCAGCGAGCCGAACGCGAGCGTCTCGCCCATCGCCCAGTCGATCGTCGCGTCCTCGACCATCTTCGCGCGCTTCTGCAGCTGCGGCAGCAGGCGCGGGTGGACCGTGAAGCCCTCCGGGAAGGTGATCTGCGAGTCGGCGATCTGCTGCACGACCTCGCGCGAGATGGCGGTCTTCAGGTCGTCGACGACCGGCGGCTCCTCCGGCGGCGCGACGGGCGCGGCCTTGGCCGCCTCGCGGGTGCCCTGGAACACCTTCTCCAGCTGCTCCTGGTAGTTGCGCAGCGCCTCCTCGGCCTCCTCGACGGTGATGTCGCCGCGGCCGATGAGGTTCTCGGTGTAGATCTTCCGGACCGAGCGCTTGGCGTCGATCGTGTCGTACATCAGCGGCTGCGTGAACGACGGCTCGTCGACCTCGCTGTGGCCTCGACGGCGGTAGCAGACCATGTCGATGACGACGTCCTTGTGGAACGCCTGCCGGTAGTCGAAGGCCAGCTTCGCCACGCGGACGCACGCCTCGGGGTCGTCGCCGTTGACGTGGAAGATGGGCGCCTGCACGGTCTTCGCGACGTCGGTCGCGTAGACCGAGGAGCGGGCCGAGTGCGGCCCGGTGGTGAAGCCGACCTGGTTGTTGACGACGACGTGGATGGTGCCGCCGGTGCGGTAGCCGCGCAGCTGCGCCATCTGCAGCGTCTCCATGACGATGCCCTGGCCGGCGAAGGCCGCGTCGCCGTGCAGCAGGACCGGCAGGACGGTGAAGCCCTGCTCGCCCTTGTTGATCATGTCCTGCTTGGCGCGGACGACGCCCTCGAGGACGGGGTTGACCGTCTCCAGGTGCGACGGGTTGGCCTGCAGGCTGACGGCGACGTCCTTGCCGTTGAGCGAGGTGAACGAGCCCTCGGCGCCGAGGTGGTACTTCACGTCGCCCGAGCCGTGCGCGGTCCGCGGGTCGATGTTGCCCTCGAACTCGCGGAAGATCTGCGCGTAGCTCTTGCCGACGATGTTGGCGAGCACGTTCAGGCGGCCGCGGTGCGGCATCGCGACCGCGACCTCGTCCAGCCCCTCGTCGGCGGCGCGCTGCAGGACGCCGTCCAGCATCGGGATCAGCGACTCGCCGCCCTCGAGCGAGAACCGCTTCTGCCCGACGTACTTGGTCTGCAGGAAGGACTCGAAGGCCTCCCCGGCGTTGAGCCGCCGCAGCACGTGCAGCTGCTCCTCGCGATCCGGCGCCGTGGCCTTCTTCTCCACCCGGTCCTGCAGCCAGCGCCGCTCGGCCGGGTCCTGGATGTGCATGTACTCGATGCCGACGGTCCGGCAGTACGAGTCGCGCAGCACGCCGAGGACGTCGCGCAGCTTCATCGTGCGCTTGCCCGCGAACCCGGCGACCGGGAACTCGCGGTCGAGGTCCCACAGGGACAACCCGTGCGTGACGACGTCGAGGTCCGGGTGGCTGCGCACCTTGAACTCGAGCGGGTCGGTGTCGGCCATGAGGTGACCGCGCACCCGGTAGGCGTGGATCATCTCGTTGACGCGGGTCGCCTTGTCGAGGTCCCCCTCGTGGCTGGCCTGCTGGTCCTGGACCCAGCGGACCGGGACGTACGGGATGCGCAGGCTGGCGAAGACCTCGTCGTAGAAGCCGTCCTCGCCGAGCAGCAGCTGGTGCATCCGGCGCAGGAACTCACCGGACTGGGCGCCCTGGATGATGCGGTGGTCGTAGGTGCTGGTCAGGGTGATGACCTTGCTGACGGCCATCCGCGCGAGGGTGTCCTCGGACGCGCCCTGGAACTCCGCGGGGTACTCCATCGCGCCGACGCCGATGATGGCGCCCGCGCCCTGCATGAGCCGCGGCACGGAGTGCACCGTCCCGATGCCGCCCGGGTTGGTGAGGCTGATGGTCGTGCCGGCGAAGTCGTCGGCGCCGAGCTTGCCGGCGCGGGCGCGGCGGACGATGTCCTCGTAGGCCGCCCAGTACTGCGCGAAGTCCATCCGGTCGGCGTTCTTGATGGCCGCCACGACCAGCGAGCGGGTGCCGTTGGCGTTCTGCAGGTCGATCGCGAG
>JBKJQQ010000059.1:0-10932 GCA_046593875.1 Mycobacteriales bacterium
GAAGCGGTCGGCCGCCCCCGCCGGCAGCGTGCTGATCAGCAGGTCGCACGAGGCGGGCAGCTCGGCGACGACGGCGGGCGTCATGCCGAGGCGGCCGGCCGCCGCGAGCGTGTCGACCGGCTCGGACCGCACCACCAGCGTCGGTGAGGTGCAGCCGAGCTGGTGCAGCGCTGCCAGCGCGGAACGGGCCGTCGCTCCCCCGCCCAGCACGACGGCCCGCTTAGCCGACGTGATCCCGGCTTCCGCCAGCGCCGCGACGATGCCGTGCACGTCGGTGTTCTCGCCGTGCCGGTCCCCGTCCCGGAGCACCACGGTGTTGGCGGCGGCCAGGTCGCGGGCCAGGTCGGACACCGAGTCCAGCAGCGGGAGCACCGCCTGCTTGAGCGGCATCGTCAGCGACAGCCCGGCCCACTCGGGTCCGAGCGAGGACAGCAACGACGGCAGCTCCTCGGCAGAGCAGTCGATCGCGTCGTACGTCCAGTCCAGGCCGAGGGCGGCGTAGGCCGCCCGGTGCAGAGCCGGCGACAGCGAGTGCGCGATCGGCCGACCGAGAACCGCCGCCCTCAGAAGACGCCCTCCGCGCGGGACTTGTCGCGCTGGCGCAGGAAGGCGTTGTAGTCGCTGGTGAAGAAGCTCCGCCCCTCCTTGGTCTCCAGCACGTAGTAGAGGATGTCGCCGTCGTCCGGCGTCAGCGCGCCCATGAGGGTGGCCTCCCCGGGCGAGGCGATCGGCGTCGGCGGCAGGCCGGTCTTGCGACGGTTCTCGTACGGCGTGTCCTTGGCCAGGTCGGACCGCGTCAGCGGCTCGCCGGCGTTCTTGCCGACGCCGAACGCGACGGCGGCGTCGATGCCGAGCGGGATCCCCTGCTCCAGCCGGTTGTAGACGACGCGGGCGACCTTGCCGTACTCGTCGTCGAACTTCACCTCGCGCTCGATGAGGCTGGCGACGATCACAACCTCGTACGGGTCGAGGTCCAGGCGCGCGGCGCCCTCCTCGAGCCCGACGGTCTCGGCGGCCTGCTCGAAGCGGTCGATCATCTCCATGAGCACCTCGGGGGCGGTGCTGCCGGGCGCGACCTCGTAGGTGGCCGGGAACAGGAAGCCCTCGAGCCGGTTCTTGGCGTACGTCGGAAGGCCGAGCTTGCCCGGGTCCTTGGCCGCAGCCTGGTACTTCGCGAGCGGGATCTCGGTGGCCTTGGCAAGGATCTCGAGCGTCTGCTCGACGTTGCGGCCCTCCGGGACGGTCACCCGGCCGACGACCTTGGCCTCCGGGTCGAGCAGCAGCTCGAAGGCGGCCGAGGCGCTCATCTTCAGCCGCAGCTGGTAGAAGCCCGGCTGCAGCCCGGTGGCCCGCGGGTCGTCTGCCGCCACCTCGAAGAAGGCCTGCCGGCTGGCGACGACGCCCTCCGCCACGAGGGTCTCCGCGACGTCCCCGGCGGTGTCGCCCGGCTGGATCTGGACGAGCGCCTCACCGCTGCCCTCACCGTCGAAGTCCGCAGCCGACGACCCGCGCAGCTTGTCAATGACCTTGTCGCCGGCGACCACGGCACCGCCGACCAGACCGGCGAGCAGGAGCAGCAGGAACAGGACCGCCAGCAGCTTGCCGCGGCCTCCCCGCTTCTTGCGCCCCGGCGGCCGGGGTCGCTCGTCGCGCAGGTCGAGGAGGTCCGTCACGAGCCCACCCTAACCGCGGGGACAGGTCGTGATCGCGACGCCTACCGCGTGTCGAGCACCCCCTGCAGCAGCGCCACCGCGGCCGCCTGGTCCACGACCGAGCGCCCCTTCTTCGACGACCTCCCGGACGCGCGCAGGGCCGCCGTCGCCGTGACCGTGGTCAGCCGCTCGTCCACCAGCCGCACCTCCACCGGTGCGACCAGCGGCGCGAAGACCTCCACCCACGCCCGCGCCATGTCCGCCGAGGCGCTCGCGGACCTGCCGCTCATGGAGGTCGGCAGCCCGACGATGACGAGCACCGCCTCCCGCTCCGCGACCAGCTCGGCCACCCGCTGCTGCCCCGGCGCAAGGACCGTCTCCACCGGCGAGGCCAGGATCCGATGCGGATCGCTGGCGGCCACCCCCACCCGCACCGTCCCGACATCGACCGCGACGACGACGCCGGGAGCAGCACCCATGACGACGAGCGTAAGACCCCGCTTGTGCGCCTCCAGCAACATCAACCGCCCCGGATGATGTTGCTGCGGACGGACAAGCGCCGAGGGGGGCGAGCGCCGGTCTTGCTGCCTCAGCCGGAGGTGGCGACGCGACCCACGTAGTGCTCGGCACGGAAGAGCGCGTCCGCGATGCCGGCGGCGTTCGAGCCGCCTCCCTGGGCGACGTCGTCCTTGCCACCACCCTTGCCGTCGACGGCGACCGCGGCCTCGCGGAGCACGGCGTTGGCCGACAACCCGCGCGCACGCCCGGCCTCGTTGACGGCCGCCACCAGCGTCACCCGGTCACCACCAGCCGCCACCAGCACGACCCCCGCCCCGGACAGCCGTCCCCGGACGTCCAGCGCGAGCTGACGCACCAGGTCGCCAGGCGTCCCGGCCGGCGCCTCGATGCCGCAGTACGACACCCCGTAGACGTCCCGCGCCGCAGCGGCGAAGGCCCCGGCCTGCGTCAGCACCGCGGACGCCCGCAACGACGCCAGCTCCTTCTCCACCTCGCGCAGCCGAGCCACGACCCCTTCGACGCGCGCCGGCACCTCGGCGGACGGCACCTTGAACGACGACGCCAGCTGCGCGAGCAGCACGTGCTCGCGGGCCAGGTAGGCGAAGGCGTCCATCCCGACCAGGCCCTCGACGCGCCGCACGCCGGAGCCGATCGAGGCCTCCGAGAGCAGCTTGACCATGCCGAGCTGCCCGGACCGCGAGGCGTGCGTGCCGCCGCAGAGCTCGCGGGCGTAGTCGCCGACCTCCACGACGCGCACCTCGTCGCCGTACTTCTCGCCGAACAGCGCCATCGCCCCGAGCCGCCGGGCCTCGTCCTGCGAGGTCACGAACGCGCGGACCTCGAGGTCGGCCAGCGCGATCTCGTTGATCTCCTGCTCGACGTCGGCCAGCACCGAGGCCGGCACCGCCGACGGAGAGGCGAAGTCGAAGCGGAAGCGGCCGGGGTTGTTCTCCGAGCCGGCCTGCGTGGCCTGCTCCCCCAGCGCGGCACGGAACGCCGTGTGCACCAGGTGCGTCGCCGTGTGCGCCCGCGAGATGGCCCGTCGCCGCTCGACGTCGACCGACGCCAGAACCGACGCGCCGACGGAGGCCTCGCCGGACACGACCCGCGCGCGGTGCACGGTCAGCCCGCCGATCGCCTTCTGCACGTCCGTGACCTGCAACGAGGTCCCGTCGGCCAGCACCACGGTGCCGAAGTCGGCCTTCTGCCCGCCGCCCTCGGCGTAGAACGGCGACCGGTCGAGGACGACCTCGACGAGCGATCCCTCCGGGGCAGACGCAGCCACAGCACCGTCCACCAGCAGCCCGCGCAGCACCGCCTCGGACGACACCTCCGCGTAGCCGGTGAACTCCGTGGTCCCGGCCGCCTCCAGCAGCGAGCGGTAGGCCGACACGTCGACCGCCCCGGTCTTCTTCGCCTGGGAGTCGGCCTTCGCGCGCGTGCGCTGCTCGGCCATGAGCGAGCGGAAGCCCTCCTCGTCCACCGACAGCCCCTGCTCGGCGGCCATCTCGAGGGTGAGGTCGAACGGGAAGCCGTAGGTGTCGTGCAGCGAGAACGCCGCCGACCCGGACAGCACCCCCCCGGCCGACCGTGCTCCCGGCACCGCCAGGTCGAAGACCGACGCGCCCTTGGTCAGCGTCTCCAGGAAGGAGGCCTCCTCGCCGACGGCCACCGCGGTGATCCGGCCCGCGTCGTCGACGAGCGACGGGTACTGAGGCCCCATCGCCCCGATCGAGGCCTCGACCAGCGACGCCATGACCGGCTCACCGGCACCGAGCAGCCGCATCGAGCGGACCGTCCGGCGCAGGATCCGGCGCAGCACGTAGTCGCGCGCCTCGTTGCCCGGCCGCACCCCGTCACCGATGAGCATCACGGCGGTCCGCGCGTGGTCGGCCACGACACGCAGCCGGACGTCGGAGGCCGGAGAGGCGCCGTAGGACGCGCCTGTCAAAGAAGCAGCCCGGTCCAGGATCGCCCTCGACGTGTCGATCTCGTACAGGTTGTCGACGCCCTGCAGCACGGTCGCGACGCGCTCGAGCCCCATGCCCGTGTCGATGTTCTGCGCGGGCAGCGGCCCCGCGATGTCGAAGTCGACCTTCGTGCGCACGCTCGACAGCTGGTACTGCATGAAGACGAGGTTCCAGACCTCGAGGTAGCGGTCCTCGTCGGCGACCGGCCCGCCCTCGCGGCCGTACTCCGGACCGCGGTCGTAGTAGATCTCGCTGCACGGGCCGCCCGGCCCGGGAACGCCCATGTGCCAGTAGTTGTCGGCCTTGTCGCGGCGCTGGATGCGCGACTCCGGCACGTACCGCTTCCAGAGCTCGAAGGCCTCGTCGTCGTCGAGGTAGACCGTCGTCCAGAGCCGGTCCTCAGGAAGCCCGTAACCGACCGTCAGGAGCTCCCACGCGAGGTCGATCGCGCCTTCCTTGAAGTAGTCGCCAAAGGAGAAGTTGCCGGCCATCTGGAAGAACGACCCGTGCCGGGTGGTCTTGCCGACCTCCTCGATGTCGAGGGTGCGCACGCACTTCTGGACGCTGGTCGCGCGGGTGTACGGCGGCGGCACCTCGCCCAGGAAGTACGGCTTGAACGGCACCATCCCGGCGTTGACCAGCAGCAGCGTCGGGTCGTCCGCGATGAGCGACGCGGACGGCACGACCGTGTGGCCGTTCGCCTCGAAGTGGGACAGGAAGCGCCGGCGGATCTCGTCGGACCTCATCGGATGTCAGGCTCCAGGCCGCCGGTGTGGCCCGGGTCGTAGTCGACGACGTCGTGCGAGCCGTCCAGGCCCAGGGTGCTGCGCAGCTCGACCTCGCGCTCGGCCATCGCCACCTTGAGCTCGGCGGTGAACTCGCGGAGCGCGTCGCCGAGCCCGGAGATCGAGCCAGTCAGCGAGCTCTGCACGCCGGCCGGCGTGAACTTCTTCGCCGCCCGGGTCGCCCGGTGCACCACGAGGATCCCGGCTGCGGCGCCGAAGGCGATGTAGACCAGGCGCCGGCTCATCGACGGCCCTTCTTCAGCTCTTCGCGCACGCGCTTGGTGACGTCCTTCTCGCTGCGCTTGTGCGCGACCGAGCGGACGCCGTAGGAGAACGCGGCGACCTTGATGATCGGGCTGCCGAGCGTGGCGGCGAACAGCGACGTCAGCGCGGAGACGTTGCCGGTCATCGACTGGACGTTGGCCGTGATGGCGTCGACGCGGACGAGCTCCTGGTTGACGTGCGTGACGGACGTGGTGACCTCGCCGAGCAGCGGCATCGTCTTGTCGCTGATGCCGGCGACGAGCTTGGAGGTCTCCTCGACCGTCCGCGCGAGCTTGAGGACGACGTAGCAGAGCGCGAGCATCAGGAGGGCGAACCCGATGGCGGCGATGAGGGCCGCGAGCTGACCGATGCTGATCATCCAGGGGTGTCCTTGAGCTCGTCGGGCGTGGGCTTGGGGGGGTTGCACCTGGGCCGGAAGCCGTCCGCGGCGTCCTCCGGCACGACCCCGCGGTCGCCGCGCAGCACCTCGCGCAGCCCCGCGAGCCGCTGGGAGGCGACGCGCTCGACCCCGAGGCCGCGTGGCGAGTAGTACTCCCGCCCCACGACCGGGTCGGGCGCGTACTGCTGCGCGACGACCCCTCCCGGGAAGTCGTGAGGGTATCTGTAGCCGCCCACCCCGATCTTCTCGGCACCGGCGTAGTGGCTGTCGCGCAGGTGCGCCGGGACGGTGCCGGTACGACCGGCGCGCACGTCGGCGAGCGCCGTGTCGACGGCGGCGATCACCGCGTTGCTCTTGGGGGCCAGCGCCAGGTGGATGGTGGCCTGCGCGAGGTTGATGCGCGCCTCGGGCATCCCGATGAGCTCGAGCGCCTGCGCGGCGGCCACGGCGACCTGCAGCGCGGAGGGGTCGGCCATCCCGATGTCCTCGCTGGCGTGCACGACCAGCCGGCGGGCGATGAAGCGCGGGTCCTCCCCCGCCTCGAACATCCGTGCGAGGTAGTGCATCGCGGCGTCGACGTCCGACCCGCGGATGGACTTGATGAAGCCGCTGATGACGTCGTAGTGCTGGTCGCCGTCCCGGTCGTAGCGCACGGCCGCGCGGTTGACGGCCTGCTCGAGCAGCTCCAGCGTCACGTGGTCGGCAGCCCCGGCGGCGGCCTCGAGCGCGGTGAGCGAGCGGCGGGCGTCGCCGCCGGCCAGGCGCACCAGGTGGTCCACGGCTGCCTGGTCGACCGTGACCGCGCCGCCGAGCCCCCGTTCGTCGAGCAGCGCACGCGCGACGACCGCGCGGACGTCGTCGTCGGACAGCGGCTCCAGCGTCAGCAGCAGCGAGCGCGACAGCAGTGGCGAGATGATGCTGAAGAAGGGGTTCTCGGTCGTGGCCGCGACCAGCGTCACCCAGCGGTTCTCGACCGACGGCAGCAGCGCGTCCTGCTGGGTCTTGGAGAACCGGTGCACCTCGTCGACGAACAGCACCGTCTGCGCGCCGGTCTCGCCGAGGGCCCGCTTGGCCTCCTCGACCACGAGTCGTACGTCCTTGACGCCGGCGGTCACCGCCGACAGCTCCCGGAACCGCCGTCGGGTCGTCCGCGCGATCAGCATCGCCAGCGTGGTCTTGCCGGTGCCGGGCGGTCCCCAGAGGATCACCGACAGCGGCGCGTCGCCCTCGATCAGCCGCCGGAGGGGCGCGCCGGGGCCGAGCAGGTGCTGCTGGCCGACGACCTCGTCGATGGTCCGCGGACGCATCCGGACCGCCAGCGGAGCCACCCGGTCGGCCGCGTCCTGCTCGGCGACATCGAACAGGCTCTCCACAGGAACGACCCTAGATGCGCGGCGCCGACAGGTTCAGCGAGCCGCTGCCGCCGCGCCACTCCGGCGTCTGCGGGCCGTACGGGCGCTGGTTCCTGGTGTAGGTCCGCGCGCGGGGCGCGGCGTACTGCAGGGCCTCCTGGACGCTGACCTTGCGGTCGCCGTCCCGGTCGGCGGCCTTGTCGCGCAGCCCCTCGTCGAAGAGCATCCCGCTCCAGACGCTGTAGCCGGTGCCGCGGTTCTCGTAGGACTTCTCGGTCACGTCGGAGCTGGCCGTGAACAGGTGCCGGGCGCTGGAGATGCCCTCGTCGAAGCCGCCCGCCTCGCAGCCGCTGATGCTGGTCCAGGCCGTGCCGCGCATCGCCTTGAGCACCCGCGCCGCGTCGTCGTCCGCGATGAAGCCGTTGTCGACCGGCCAGTAGTACTCCCGGCCGTTCTTCTGCTTCACATGGCCGCTGTAGTGGAAGAAGCTGAAGCTCTTGCTGCTGCTGTTGCGCTGCAGCCAGGACAGGCCCTCCGCGACGGCGCGGCCGGTGGCGCGGTCGTCGGTGAGGATCCGGATGCGGTCGCTGCGCCAGCCGTTGCGCAGCAGGACGTCGCGGACCAGCCGCGCGTCGGCGGCCCCGCCGACGGTGTCCTTGACGCTGCCGCGGTAGTTCGTGACGCCGACGATCAGCGCCCAGCGGTCGGCCGGGGCGGCGGTGGTCGGAGCGGGCTGGGACGCGGGCCGCGGCGCCGGCTTGGGCGACGGCTTCGGGGACGGGCTCGGGTTGACGATCGGGAGGTACGGCACCGGGTCGCCGACGGCGGGACCCGCGACCGGGGCAGCAGCACCGGCGGGGAGCCCGGCCGCCACGGCGGCTCCGGTCAGCAGTGCCACCAGAAGTCCCACGCACCTGCGGCGCACGCCGCCCCCTCTCGTCACGGCTCTACTTCGCTGGGCCGGTCCCGATTCCTGCCCCGGTGGGCAGATTCCGAGACCTCGTGCGGACACATCCGCGCACAACGTGATCCACAAGGACTGCTGGCAGGCGTCGGTCGAGCGGGCCGGCTGGAGCAAAACGATCACGCTGTGTGCGAGCCGGTCCGCCCTGGCCGGTGGCGCCGGGCCCGCACCTACGCTGGACGCCGTGCCCGCCACCTCGCTCGGCTCCGCGGCGGAGGTGCTGGTCGCGACCGGCCACGACCCGTTCGCGCGCGGCTCGCTGCGACGGCCGCTGGTGAAGGGCTGGGTGGGCGAGGGGGCCGTCGCGTGGCTGGGCATCGACGCCTACGAGGGGACGCCCTACCTGTCTGCGCTCGGCGAGCCCCCCGCGGTGGCTGCGCTGATCGCGGAGCTGCTGCCCGAGCTCCCGCCGCGCCAGCGGGTGACGCTCCCCCGCGGGACGCCCGCCTGCCTGCCCGCATGGGTCGGCCTGGACGGGACGGACTGGGACTTCCGCTGGCTGGGCTCGCCCCCGCCGGTGCAGCCGGGCGAGGATCGGGTCGCCGCAGAGGCCGACGAGACCGCCGTGAAGGAGCTGCTCGACGCGTCCTCCCCCACCGCGTCCGCGCTGCCCGGCGACGCGTCCGTCCGGCGCTGGGTCGGCGTCCGTGAAGGCGACCGGCTGCTCGCCTGCGCCGCGGACACCAGCGCGTCCACCGGCGTCGGGCACCTGTCCTCAATCGCCGTCCACCCCGACGCGCGAGGGCAGGGCCTCGGCAGGGCGGTCAGCGCCGCGCTCACCCGCCAGCTCTTCGAGGACGGCTGCGACCTCGTGACGCTGGGGATGTACGCCACCAACGACGCGGGGCGGGCGATGTACGACGCGCTGGGCTTCGCCGACGAGCACCGCTTCACCAGCGGCCCGCTGCAGGTCCGCGGCCGCTGGTGACCTAGTGGCCGGCCTGGTCCCAGTTGCGGCCGACGCCGACGCTGACGTCCAGCGGCACGGTGATCTCGTACGCCCCGCTCATCTCGCGGCGGACCAGTGCCTCGAGCGCCTCGCGCTCGCCGTCACCCACCTCGAGCACGAGCTCGTCGTGGACCTGCAGGAGCAACCGTGAGCGCAGGCCCTCGCTGCGCAGCGACCGGTGCACGCCGAGCATCGCCAGCTTGATGATGTCGGCCGCGCTGCCCTGGATCGGGGCGTTGAGCGCCATGCGCTCGGCCATCTGCCGGCGCTGGCCGTTGTCGCTGGTGAGGTCCGGCAGGTAGCGCCGCCGGTCCAGGATCGTCGAGGTGTAGCCGTCCTTGCGGGCCTGCGCGACGACGTCACGCAGGTAGTCGCGGATCCCGCCGAACCGCTCGAAGTAGGCGTTCATCTGCTCCTTGGCCTCGTCGGTCGTGATCCGCAGCTGCGCCGCGAGTCCGAACGCCGACAGGCCGTAGGCCAGCCCGTACGACATCGCCTTGATCCGCCGGCGCATCTCCGGGTCGACCTGGTCGACGGGGATGTCGAAGGCACGCGAGGCGACGAAGGTGTGCAGGTCCTCGCCGGACTGGAAGGCCTCCTTCAGCCCGGTGTCGTCCGAGAGGTGGGCCATGATCCGCATCTCGATCTGGCTGTAGTCGGCCGTCATCAGGCCCTCGAACCCGGGGCCGGCGACGAAGCCCTGCCGGATCTCGCGGCCCTGCTGGGTGCGGATCGGGACGTTCTGCAGGTTCGGGTTGTCCGACGACAGCCGCCCGGTCGCCGCGACCATCTGCTTGAAGGTCGTGTGGATGCGGCCGTCGTCGGCCACGGTCGGCAGCAGCTGCTTCTCCACGACCATGAGCAGTCGCGTCATCTCGCGGTGCAGCAGCAGCGCCTCGATGACCGGGTGCGTGCCGATGAGGTTCTGCAGGGCGTCGGCGTCGGTCGTCCAACCCGTCTTGATCTTCTTGGTCTTGGGGAGCCCGAGCTCGTCGAACAGCAGCGCCTGCAGCTGCTTCGGCGACCCGAGGTGGAACTCGTGCCCGACGGTGGCGTACGCCTCCTCGGCTGCCTGCTTCACCTGCTCGCGCAACCGACCCTCGAGCGCGGCGAGGTGGTCGACGTCGGCCGCGATGCCGGTGCGCTCGCAGTGCGCGAGCACCTCCACCAGCGGCAGCTCGAGGTCGCGCAGCAGGGCGGTGCCGCCGCGCCGCTCGAGGTCCTGGTCGAGGGCGACGGCCAGGTCCGCCACAGCGCGGGCGCGCACCGCGGCGTCGGCCGCGCCGGCGTCCTCCTCGGCGCCGTCGAACGACAGCTGGCCGTCGTCGGTCGCCTCGGCCCGCAGCTCGCGCCGCAGGAAGCGCAGCGCCAGGTCGGCGAGGTCGAACACCCCCTGGCCGGGCAGCGCGAGGTAGGCCGCCAGCGCGGTGTCGCTGGTGAGGCCGGCGACCGTCCAGCCCCGCGCGTGCAGGGCCAGCAGAGGGCCCTTGGCGTCGTGCATCGCCTTGTGCACCGAAGGATCCGCCAGCCAAGCCGTCAGGGCTCGCTCGTCGTCCTCGTCGAGCTGCGTGAGGTCGAGGAAGGCGGCGTCGCTGGTCGGCTCGCCCTCGTCGCCGGACTGGGCCGCGATGCCCATGCCGTTCGGGTCACCGGTCCCCCGACCCCAGAAGCCGCGCACGTGCACGCCGACGCGTACTCCTGCGGGCAGGCTCTCCAGGAACGCCCGCACCTCGCCGGGACCGAGGACGCGGTGCTCGACGTCGAAGCCCAGCTCGGCCTCCGGCTCGACCGACGACAGCGTGGCGTACAGCCGCTCACGCAGGACGCGGAACTGCAGGGCGTCGAAGACCTTGTGCACCTCGTCGCGGTCCCACTGCCCGAGGCGCAGGTCGTGCGGCCCGAGCTCCAGGGGCACGTCGCGCACGAGCTCGGTGAGCTGGCGGTTGCGGAGCACGCTGGCCAGGCCGGCCCGCAGGTTGTCGCCGACCTTGCCCTTCACCTCGTCGACGTGGTCGACGAGCGACGCGACGTCGCCGTACTGCTGGATGAGCTTGGTCGCGGTCTTCTCCCCCAGCCC
>JBKJQQ010000137.1:0-14013 GCA_046593875.1 Mycobacteriales bacterium
TTCTGTCGGTGGTGACGCCTAAGTTCCTGCTATGGAGACTCTTTCGGCATTGACTGACGCTGATCTGGCTGACGGGATCTGCTTGCGAGCTGGTCGGATCGCGGCGGCTGAGGCCGAACTGCTGCCGTGGATCGCGGAGTTCGACCGGCGCGAGGGGTGGGCCGGGGCGGGTCTGCTGTCGTGCGCGCACTGGCTGTCGTGGCGAATCGGGTTGTCATTGGGAGCGGCCCGGGAGCAGGTGCGGGTAGCGCGGCGGCTGGAGCAGCTCCTGGCGTTGGCGGAGGCGTTTGCCGGCGGCCGGGTCTCGTACTCCAAGGTCCGGGCCATCACGCGCGTGGCCGAGCCGGGAGACGGGATCGACTGGGTCGAGCACGCCAGGCACTGCTCGGCTGCGCAGCTGGAGTCCCTCGTCCGAGGTGTCCGACGCGCACGGGCGAACGAGGAGGCGCAGGCCGATCCGGAGGCGGCGCAGTGGGCGCTGCGCACCCGAACCCGTCATAACGACGACGGCAGCTTCTCGATGACCATCAGCGGACCGGCCGAGCTCCTGCCGGTGATCCAGGCCGGGATCGAGGCCAAGAAGGCCGAGCTGCAACGCCAGCGGGACGCCGAGTCGGTGGCGGCAAGCGCCGCGGCAGCGCCGACTCGGTCTCCCCAGGCGCAAGACGTTCCAGCGGGAACGTCTGCGCCGGCGTCGGAGGACGTCGCCTCGCAGGCCGAGGAGGCGGAGCCGGACTCGGAGTCGGACGCGGTGGATGTTCCCGCGGGAACGTCGTCAGCCGATCTCGATGCCCAGGCCGACGGCTGGCCTCCCGGCACGACGGTGCGGGAGGTGCGCGCGGCAGTCTCGTCGTTCGCCGAGTCCGTGCCGCGGTGGCAGGAGTCCGGAGACGCAGTCGCGCCGGAGCGAGGCGTCGAAGGCGTGCCGAGCTCGCCGCCGGCCGAGCCGACGGACGACCCGTTCACTTCCGCAGACGCGCCGGCTGCGAAGGTCACCGACGCCGAGGCGCTGCTGTCCCTTGCGCAGGACGCATTGGCCGCCGAGCAGGCGGCGCACCCGGCGATCGCTCGCCGCCGTCGAGTGCGGCTCACCGCGCAGATCGACCCGCTGTCCGGCTGGGGACGACTGGCGGACGGGGAGCTGCTGCCTGCCACGAGCCTGCGCGAGGTGCGCAGGACCCTGCCCGGCCGAGACGGCACGCTCCGGCTGCGACCGGTCACCGCCGCCGACCTGCGCCGCCACGACCTCGGCCGCACCCAGCGCGAGGCCAACAGCGCGCTCCGCGATCTGCTCGGCACCCTCGACGGCGAGCGCTGTCGCTTCCCCGGCTGCACCCGACCCACGAAGCTGCACGCCCATCACGTCCGGTACTGGATCGACGGCGGCGGAACCGATCTGGCCAACCTCGTGCTCGTCTGCGCGCGGCACCACACCCTGATCCACGGCCAGGGGTTCGCGCTCGACCTGAACCCTGACCGAAGGCTCGAGGTCCTCACCGCCGACGGGGTCGCGGTCCTGCACCACCCCGCTCAGCCCTGGGGCGACCCGGCTGACCTCGCGACCGGCCGTGGACAAAGCGTTTCCGCGGGAACGCTCCCACCCGACCACTGCACCGCTCGCTTGGACCTCGGCTACGCCGTCAACGTCCTGCTCGCCCAAGCGGCCTGAGCCCGCAGCGTTCCTCGTCAGGACAGCTCAGTCGTTCGTGGCGGCAGACGCGAGGCCATGCCCGGGCAACAGGTCGTCAAGGGTCCAGCATGAGGACGGGCACGACGTACGCCCGGGCCCGATGCTCGTCCTAGCTGTCCTCGAGGCGGAAGCCGACCTTGAGCACGACCTGGTAGGCCTCGATCTGGCCGTCCTTGACGGCGCCGCGGATCTGGGTGGTCTCGAACCACTCCACACCGCGAACGGTGCGCGAGACCCGCTTGATGCCGGCGTCGATGGCGCCCTGCACGGACTCCGACGACGAGCCGACGACCTCGGTGATGCGGTAGACGTGGTCGCTCACGGGACCTCCTGGTAGACGAGTGGTCCCGCAGGATGCCACCCCGCCCGCCGACCGTGCGCGACGCGGTCGGGCAACGGTCGGGTCACGATCCGGTTCGTCCGGCCTGCCGGGTTCGTCGTCGCCCCGTCGCTTGTGGATAGGGTCCGCCCCGACCAGGTAGTCCCCGACCTCGAGGAGCAAGGGGTGTCGGACCCGCTCGTCGTCCTCTCGGGCGTCAACAAGCACTTCGGTGCCCTGCACGTGCTCAAGGACATCGACCTGTCGGTGGCCCGCGGCGAGGTCGTCGTGGTCATCGGTCCGTCCGGCTCCGGCAAGTCCACGCTGTGCCGCACGATCAACCGGCTCGAGACGATCGACGCCGGGACCATCACCATCGACGGCGCCCCGATCCCGGCCGAGGGCAAGCAGCTCGCCGAGCTGCGCAGCAAGGTCGGGATGGTCTTCCAGTCCTTCAACCTGTTCGCCCACAAGACGGTGCTGGAGAACGTCACGCTCGGCCCGATCAAGGTGAAGGGCGTCAAGAAGGCCGACGCCGACGCCCGCGGTCGCGAGCTGCTCGAGCGCGTCGGCATCGCCAGCCAGGCCGACAAGTACCCCGCGCAGCTGTCCGGCGGTCAGCAGCAGCGCGTCGCGATCGCCCGGGCGCTGGCCATGGACCCGATGGTCATGCTCTTCGACGAGCCGACCTCGGCGCTCGACCCCGAGATGATCAACGAGGTCCTCGACGTCATGACCTCGCTGGCCAAGAGCGGCATGACGATGGTCGTGGTCACGCACGAGATGGGCTTCGCCCGCCGGGCCGCCGACCGGGTCGTCTTCATGGACGAGGGCCGCATCGTCGAGCAGGCCACCCCCGAGACGTTCTTCTCCACGCCGGAGTCCGACCGCGCCAAGGACTTCCTGTCCAAGATCCTGTCCCACTAGCAACCCCCACAGGGCCGGCCGAGCCGCGTCCCGACCAGAGAAGGACCTGACATGCGATCCCTGCGCTACAGCTCGCTCGCCCTCGCGGCGGCGCTCTCCCTGACGATGACCGCGTGCGGCGGCGGTGACGACGAGGGCGGCGAGGACACCGCCGCCCCGGTCGAGAAGACCGACTTCCCGGAGGGCTCGCGCATGAAGGCCCTCGCCGACGGCGGCAAGCTGCGCGTCGGCACCAAGTTCGACCAGCCGCTGTTCGGCCTCAAGGGCCTGTCCGGCGAGCCCGAGGGCTTCGACGTCGAGATCGCGAAGATCATCGCCGCGAAGCTGGGCATCGCCGAGGACAAGATCGAGTTCGTGGAGTCCGTCTCGGCCAACCGCGAGCCGTTCCTGCAGCAGAACCGGGTCGACATCGTCGTGGCCACGTACACGATCAACGACAAGCGCGACAAGATCGTCGACTTCGCCGGCCCGTACTTCCAGGCCGGTCAGGACATCCTGGTCGCCAAGGGCAACCCGAAGGGCATCACCGGCCCGGAGTCGCTCAAGGGCAAGAAGACCTGCTCGGTCAGCGGCTCGACGCCCGCCGAGACGATGATGACCAAGTACGGCCTCACCACCGCCGACCTGCAGCTCGTGGACGTCTACACCAAGTGCCGCGACGCCCTGGCCAACGGCCAGATCGACGCCGTGACCACCGACAACGTCATCCTGGCCGGCTACGTCGACGCCGCCCCCGATAAGTTCGAGCTGATCGACAAGCCCTTCACCGAGGAGCCCTACGGCATCGGCATCCCAGAGGGCCAGGAGGACTTCTGCGACTTCATCAACGAGACGCTGAAGGAGTCGGTCGCGGACGGCTCGTTCGCCAAGGCCTTCGAGGGCACAGCCGGCAAGATCATCGCCGAGGTCCCGGCCCTGCCGGCGCCGCGCGGCTGCGACAAGTAGCCGCCTGACGGAAGAAGGGCACCACCGGCCGTGGACGCCGTCCTCGACAACCTGGACGTCTTCGTCAAGGGCTTCACCACGACCGTCACGCTGACGCTGCTGGCGGCGGTGGGGGCGCTGCTCCTGGGCACCCTCATCGCCGCCATGCGCGTCTCGCCCGTGCCGCCGCTGCGCTGGGCCGGGGCGACCTACGTCCAGCTCGTGCGCAACACCCCGCTGACGGTGGTCTTCTTCCTGGTCGTCTTCGGGCTGCCCGAGGTCGACGTGATCTTCTCCTTCTTCAGCTTCGCCGTCCTGGCGCTGAGCGTCTACACGGCAGCGTTCGTCGCCGAGGCGGTCCGCTCCGGGATCAACTCCGTGGCCGCCGGGCAGGCCGAGGCGTCCCGCGCCGTGGGCATGACCTTCGGCCAGACGCTGCGCCTGGTGGTCCTGCCGCAGGCCTTCGCCAACATCATCCCGCCGCTGGCGAGCGTGTTCATCGCGCTGCTGAAGAACACCTCGATCGCCTCCGCGTTCTTCGTCTTCGAGGGCGTGCAGTCGATGAACCAGCTCATCAACGCCAACGGCGACGCCGCCGTCGCGATCATCGCCGCGGCCGCCGTCGGCTACCTGGCGCTGGCGCTGATCAGCAGTGCGGCCTTCGGCCTGCTCGAGCGCGCCGCGACGGCCAGCCGATGAGCACCCCCGTCCTCTACGACGTCCAGGGCCCGCGCGGCCGCCGGCGCATCCTCATCGCCAGCCTGGTCGGCACCGCGGTCCTGGCCCTGCTGGCCCTGCTGGTCGTGCAGCGCCTGGCCGACAACGAGCAGCTCGAGTACGAGAAGTACGAGCCGTTCCTCACCGAGCCGCTGGTCTACGAGCGGCTGCTCGAGGGCCTGCTCAACACCTTGAGAGCGGCGGCGTACGCGCTGGTGCTGGCGACCGTCTTCGGCGTGCTGCTGGCCTTCGGGCGGCTCTCCGCGCGACGGTGGATCCGGCTGCCGGCCGTGGTGGTCGTCGAGGTGTTCCGCGGGCTGCCGCTGCTGCTGCTGATCCTGGCGATCTTCCTGGCGTTCCCGCTGGCCTTCTCGATCGAGCTCTCCGCGCTGCAGGCGCTGGTGCTCGGGCTGACCCTCTACAACGGCGCCGTCATCGCCGAGATCGTGCGCGCCGGTGTGCTGGCGATCCCCAAGGGCCAGACCGAGGCGGCGTACGCCACGGGGCTGAGCCGCGGCCAGACGCTGCGCCTGGTGCTGCTCCCGCAGGCGGTCCGGATCATGCTGCCGGCGCTGATCAGCCAGCTCGTCGTCCTGCTCAAGGACACCTCGCTGGGCTTCATCATCAGCTATCCCGAGCTGCTGCGGACCGGCGGCCAGCTGGTCCAGGCGCTGAACAACCCGCTGCAGATGTACGTCGCGGTCGCGCTGATCTACATCATCCTCAACGGCGCCCTGTCCCTGCTGGCGTCCTACGTCGAGGGCCGGCAGCGGCGCACCACGTCGGCCACGCTGACCCCGACCGAGGCCGGCGCCGTCCTCTGAGCACGGTCGTGTCGGGCAGGGTCCTCGCGGTCGTCGGCCCGACCGCAGCCGGCAAGTCCGACCTCGGTGTGGCCCTCGCGCAGGCCGTCGGGGGTGAGGTGGTCAACGCCGACTCGATGCAGCTCTACCGCGGCATGGACGTCGGCACCGCCAAGCTCAGCCTCGCGGAGCGGCAGGGCGTACCCCACCACCTGCTGGACGTGTGGCCGGTCACCCGCACCGCGACCGCTGCGGACTACCAGGCCGACTGCCGCGCGGTCGTCGACGACCTGCTTGCCCACGGCGTGACGCCGGTGCTGGTCGGGGGCTCCGGCCTGTACCTGCGTGCCGCCCTGGACGACCTGTCCTTCCCCGGGACCGACCCCGTCCTGCGGGCGTCGTTGGAGGCCGACCTGGAGCGCGACGGCCCCCTGGCGCTGCACGAGCGGCTCGCCGCGCTCGACTCGGCCGCCGCGACCCGCATGGAGCCGACCAACGGCCGCCGGATCGTGCGCGCCCTGGAGGTCGTCACGCTGACCGGGTCGATGCCCGGAGCGATGACGACCTACGGCGAGCACTACCCGACGACCTACCTCGGGGTGGACCGCGACGACCTCGCCGAGCGCATCGAGGTGCGGGTCGACCGGATGTGGGAGCAGGGCCTGGTGGCGGAGGTCGAGGGGCTCAAGGGCCTGCGCGAGGGCGTCACCGCCAGCCGGGCGCTCGGCTACGCGCAGGTGCTCGGCGCCCTGGACGGGCGGTGGAGCCTCGAGCACGCGCGGGACCTGACCGTGACGGCCACGCGGAGGTTCGCCCGGCGGCAGCGGGCGTGGTTCCGCCGCGACCCCCGCATCTCCTGGCTCTCGCCGGACGCCGACCTGCTCCCGCAAGCCCTCCGCGTGACGTCCACAGCACCCTGATGCTGGGGACTGCACGCAGGAGTCGCCCCCGGCCGCGTCGAACCCCCTGACCATGCGCACGCGTCTCGCCCTGGCCGCCGCCACCGCCCTGCTGCTCCCGCTCGCCGGCTCCGCTCTCGGCGGTGGTGACGAGGCGCCGCCGCCGGTGGTGAACGGCCTGCAGAGCGGACCGGACCGGACCGTCGCCGCCAAGCCCGGCACCGCCTCGGTCACCAAGCTCCCGGACATGGCGAAGCTGGACCCGGTCCGCTACAGCCTGAAGGACGCGGTCGTCGAGCAGGTCGAGGTCCCGAGCCGCAACGGCATCGACGTGATCTGGGTCGACATCATCCGGCCGAAGACCAAGCCGGGCGTCAAGGTGCCGACGATCATGGACGCCTCCCCGTACTTCAACACCCTGGGCCGCGGCTGGGAGGGGCACTGCAAGACCCCGACCACCGGCCTGTCCACCCCGACCGGCACGCCCGGCCTCGGCTGCACGAAGCAGAGCCCGTTCCCGGAGTACTACGACGACTACTTCGTGCCGCGCGGCTACGCGGTCGCGCTGATGGACCTGCGCGGGACGCGCAACACCAGCGGCTGCCAGACCTACGGCGACCGTGACGAGGTCTTCGACGCGGTCGACGTCGTCGACTTCCTCGCCGAGCAGCCGTGGAGCAACGGCAAGGTCGGCCTCACCGGTGGCTCGTACGACGGCACGATCGCCAACGGCGCGGCGGTCGAGCAGCCGATCAGCGGGCGCAACAAGAACGCCGTCGCGGCCGTCATCCCGATCCGGGCGATCGACCGCTGGTACGACTACCACTTCTTCAACGGCGTCGCGTCCAGCAGCCACGCGGCCACCCCCGCGCTGTTCACGACGGCACTGGCCGCCGGCGACAACCCCAACTCCGGCACCCCCCGCGGTGTCGTGGCGATGGCGCAGCGCAAGGGCTGCATCGCGACCTTCGGCCAGACCACGAACGCCGGCTACGCGCCGACCTACCAGGACGCCGACTCGGCCTTCTGGGCCGAGCGCGACTTCGAGAAGGACGCCGCGGGGACCAAGGCCGCGTTCTTCCTCATCCACGGCCTCTACGACTTCAACGTGAAGACCAACAACGTCGGCAACATGTGGGCGGCGCTGCCGCCGAAGGCGCCGAAGAAGATGTGGCTGCTCAACGGCGACCACGTCGACCCCGACGAGCCGGACGCCGAGACGGCCTCGGCCGGCGGCAAGGTCCTGCCGTACGCCTTCCAGAAGGAGTACCGGACCGCGACGCACCGCTGGTGGGCGCAGTTCCTCAAGGGGCTGCCGGCCGGCGCGCTCGACACCCCCGCCGTCGAGGTGCAGGGCGACGACGGTCGTTGGGCCGGCAGCCGCACCTGGCCGCTGCCGTCCAAGGACGCCGTGCTGTCCCTGACCCCCGAGGGCAAGGCGCTGGCGGGGACCGCCAAGGCCGGCAAGCTGTCCTGGGCCGACGGCCCCGGCGGGCGCGGCGCGGCGGCCAAGCGGGCCTTCGTGACGGCGCCGGTCAAGAAGGCCACCCGACTGTCCGGGCAGGTCGTCTTCGACCTCGCGTACACGCTGACCGGCCCCGACACCACCCTCGCAGTGCGCATCGAGGACCTGCCCCCGAGCGCCGCGGACGACGTCACCACGACCGACGAGGTGCTGGACGGCGCTCCCGAGGACGCGTTCGTCGTGTCCTACGGCTGGGCCCGTGCCGCCTACCGCGGCACGATCGAGGCGCGCGGCACCAGCACGCCCCACGGCCCGGAGCCGGTCGTGCCGGGCCAGGTCGTCAAGACGTCCTTCGGGTCGTTGCCGCTGGACTACGTCCTGCGCCCCGGTCACCGCCTGCGCTTCACCTTCTCCGCGGCCGAGGGCGGCACGCTGGCCGCCAGCACCGGCGGCGAGGTCGCGCTGCAGCTGGGCAAGGGCCTGTCGGCCGTACGCCTGCCGATCGCGCGCTAGGAACCACAGCCGGCCGTCGACTCGGCCGGTGGCGCACTCTGCTGGTCCGGGATGACCAGCGCACGACCACCCCGTCTGACCATGGGACGAAGCAGCACATCGGCGCACACTCCGACCATGGCCCGCACCAGCTTGACCCTCGACCAGCTCCCCGCCCTGCACCGCTGCGTGGACGACGGCTCCCTGGAGCTGCACTACCAGCCGGAGATCGACCTGCAGACCGGCGCCATCGTCGCGATGGAGGGCCTGCTGCGCTGGCACCACGAGACGCTCGGCCTGCTCAACCCGCCGGCCTTCCTGGACCTGGCTGACACCAGCGGCGAGATCCTGTCGATCGGCGAGTGGGTCCTGAAGGCAGGTGCCGACGAGGCCGTGCGCTGGGCCGCGCTGCCCGGGCCGTCCCGTCGCCTCTGGCTCAACATCAGCGCCGCCGAGCTGGTCGCCGAGGGCTTCGTGCAGCTCGTCGCCGACGTCGTGGCCAGCCACGGGCTGGAGCACGGCGCGCTCGGCCTGGAGATCGCCGAGTCCTGCATCATCGCGCTCGGCCCGAGCGCCGCCCCGCTGCTCGAGGAGCTGCGCGCCGCCGGCGTCGCGCTGGCCGTGGACGACTTCAGCAGCTTCTACTCCACGCTCGGCGCCATCGAGGTGCTGCCGATCGACGCGGTGAAGCTCAGCGCGCGCTACGTCCGCGGTGTCGGTGAGCTCGTCGGCGCCGACGGGGAGGGCGACCCCCTGGTCGCCGCGGTCATCGAGCAGGCCCACTCACGCGGTCAGTACGTCGTCGCCGAGGGTGTGGAGACCTGGGGCGAGGCGGCCCGGCTCACCGAGCTCGGCTGCGACCGCGCCCACGGCTGGCTGTTCGCCAGCGCGCAGCGCGCGGACAAGGCCCGGTGGCTGCTGGAGCACGGTCGCGGCTGGCAGCGCGGCACGAGCGTTCCGCTGCCGCGCGCGGAGGCGTGAGAACCTGACGGTGTGCGCTTCCTGAAGGGTCACGGGACCGAGAACGACTTCGTCGTCCTGCCCGACCCCGACGGTGCGCTCGACCTGACCCCGGAGCTCGTACGACGCCTGTGCGACCGGCGGGCCGGCATCGGCGGCGACGGCGTGCTGCGCGTCGTCCGCTCCGTGCACGTGCCGGAGGCCGACCCGGCCACCGAGTGGTTCATGGACTACCGCAACGGCGACGGCACGGTCGCCGAGATGTGCGGCAACGGCGTGCGGGTCTACGCCCGCTACCTGGTGCAGGCCGGGCTGGCCGCACCGGGCGCGCTCAGGCTGGCCACCCGCGGCGGCGTCAAGGACGTCGAGGTCCCGGCGACCGGCGACGTCACCGTCGACATGGGGCCGGCCGTGGTCGGCGAGCCGGTGGACGTCGACGGCGCGGCGGCGACCTCCGTCGACATGGGCAACCCGCACGCCGTCCTCCACGTGCCGTCGGTCGCCGGGCTCGGCGAGCTGAAGACCTCGCGCCTGGACCTCAACGTCGAGTACGTCGAGTACGTCTCGCCGACCGCCATCCGGATGCGGGTGCACGAGCGAGGCGTGGGGGAGACCCGCTCCTGCGGCACCGGGGCCTGTGCCGCGGTCGTCGCCACCGCGCTCCGGACCGGCGCGGCGCGCGGCACGGCCTACGACGTGGAGGTGCTGGGCGGCCACCTGACCGTGACCTGGCGCGAGGACGGGCACGTCGTGATGTCCGGTCCCGCGGTGCTGGTGGCGGAGGGCACGTGGACGGGCTGACGGCGGCAGCTGCGCTGAAGGACCCGATCGGCGCGTGGGGCTTCGCCTGGATGAGCGACGCGGGGATCCGCGCCCGCGGCAAGGCCGAGCTCGGGCTGCGCGGTCGGCCGCTCTACCACCTCGGTCGTGGCGGAGCCCTGGGCGATGTGCCGGTCGAGGTGGTCGTGGCCGCGGAGGCCTTCTACCCCGCCGCGGTCGTGCAGGTCGCGTGGGACGAGGGGCGGTCGCTGGTCGAGCCGCTGGTCGCCGCGCGCTTCTACGCCGAGTGCTGCAGCGAGCTGTTCCGCTCGACCTACGGCGACCGGCCCGGCCTCGACCGGCTGGTCGCGCTGCTGGAGCCGTGCGTCGACGGGGCGTCCGCGCTCGGCCTGCCGCTGTTCGCCGCATGGCGGGTGCTGCCCCGGCCGTCCGACGCCGCCGGCCGGGTCGGCCTGCTGCTCAACCTCCTGCGCGAGCACCGCGGCTCGGTGCACGCTGCCGCCTGCGCGGCCGTGGGCATCGGCCCGCTCGAGGCGATCATGGCCGGGGCGTACGGCGAGAGGAACGCCCAGTTCTTCGAGTGGCCCGAGCCCTACCCCGACCCCGCGCCGCTGCGGGCCACGTGGGAGGCCGCCGAGGAGCTGACCAGCACCGCGGCCGCCGGCCCGTACACCGTCCTGGATCCCGCCGAGCGGGCCGAGCTCGTGGCGCTCGTCCGCGCCGTGCTCGCGTAGCAGTCCCTCGCCCTGCTCGTCCCGTCGTGCGACCCTGGTGGGGATGACCGAGCCCGCTGCCCGTCCCGACCCGCCCTCGACCGCTGACGCCGCCGTGCAGCTGGACGACGACCTGCTGTCCTTCCACGAGATCGAGGGCGAGGGGTTCGAGCTCGAGGAGCGGAAGTCGCTGCGCCGCGTCGCCGGCATCCGCACCGACCTCGAGGACGTCACCGAGGTCGAGTACCGCCAGCTGCGGCTCGAGCGCGTCGTGCTCATGGGCGTGTACGGCTACGGCGACGCGATCGGGGCCGAGAACAGCCTGCGCGAGCTCCAGGCGCTGGCCGAGACGGCTGGCTGCGAGGTGCTGGAGGGCCTGGCCCAGCGGCGCGAGAAGCCCGACCCCAAAACCTACGTCGGGTCCGGCAAGGCCAAGGAGCTCCGCGATGCCGTGCTCGCGAGCGGCGCCGACACGGTCATCTGCGACGGCGAGCTGACCCCCGGCCAGCTGCGGTCGCTCGAAGAGGTCGTCAAGGTCAAGGTCATCGACCGGACCTGGCTGATCCTGGACATCTTCGCCCAGCACGCCACCTCGCGGGAGGGGAAGGCGCAGGTCGAGCTGGCCCAGATGACGTACATGCTCCCGCGGCTGCGCGGCTGGGGTGAGTCGCTCTCCCGGCAGGGCGGTGGCGCCGGTGGCTCCGGCGGCGGCGTCGGCACCCGCGGTCCGGGTGAGACCAAGATCGAGACCGACCGTCGCCGGATCCGCGCCCGGAAGTCCAAGCTGGCCGGCGAGATCAAGCTGATGAAGACCGCCCGCGACACCAAGCGGCAGGAGCGCGACCGCAACGCGGTGCCGTCCGTCGCGATCGCCGGCTACACCAACGCCGGCAAGAGCTCGATCCTCAACCGGTTGACCGGCGCCGGCGTGCTGGTCGAGAACGCGCTGTTCGCCACGCTGGACCCGACGGTCCGCAAGGCGACGACGCCGTCGGGACGGGAGTTCACGCTGTCGGACACGGTCGGGTTCGTCCGGCTGCTGCCGCACCAGCTGGTCGAGGCGTTCCGGTCGACGCTCGAGGAGGTGTCCGGCGCCGACCTGATCCTGCACGTCGTCGACGGCGCGCACGCCGACCCCGAGGGCCAGCTCGACGCGGTGCGCCAGGTCTTCGCCGAGATCGACGCGCAGAGGATCCCCGAGGTCGTGGTCATCAACAAGTGCGACCTCGCCGACCCGCTGGTGCTCGGCCGGCTGCAGCGCCGCGAGAAGCACGTCGTGCTCGTGTCGGCGCTGACCGGACAGGGGCTGCCTGAGCTGCTGCAGGTGCTCGAGGACGAGGTGCCGCACCCCGAGACGCTCGTGCACGTGGTGCTGCCCTACGCCGAGGGCGGGCTCGTGTCGCGCATCCACGACGAGGGCGAGGTGCTCGTGGAGGAGCACCTGTCCGAGGGCACGCGCATGGAGGCGCGGGTCGGACCGTCGCTGGCCGCGGAGCTGCACGCCTACCTGGTGGCGTAGGCCCGTCCCTCTCTGATTGACAGGAGCATCGGTCCCGTAGGGAGCGTTCTCGGCCCGTGACGGGTCCGGACCTTCTGCCGATCATGGAGGAATCGCGCGCGCGACGCAGAACAGTGCTGGACCTTCTGCGTCCCCTGGAGCTCCTCGTGAAGCGCACTGCCCTCGTCCTCGCCTCGCTGGCCCTCGGCGTCGCCGCGGTCGGCACCGGATCGGCCGCGCCTGCGGCCCCTGGCGTCGACGCCTCCTGCTACGCGCCCGCTGGGAACCCCGCCCCCGGCACGCCCGCCTGGATCGAGCGCGACACCCGCAACCAGTACTGCGCGAGCCTGCGCCCGCTCGACCAGGCGTCGAGCCCGGCGTTCGGCTTCGGCAACCAGACGCAGGGCGCGGCGCTGTACGCCGAGCAGGCCGCGAGCCAGCTGTCCCGGCCGACCGACCCCTCGGGCGGCATCACGACCCTGGTGCCGGGCGCCAAGGCGGCGGACCCCTTCCGCACGATCAAGCGCTGGACCGAGGCCGGCCGCGGACGCGTCGCGCCGGTCGCGTTCACGGCGCTGAACGGCTCGACCCTGCGCGGCCACGTGTTCGTCCCGCCGGCGAGCGTGCCGCGCCCGAAGGCCGGCTACCCGGGCGTCGTGATCACCGACGGCTCGGTGCAGGGGTACCAGGAGCTGTACTTCTGGGCCGCCCAGGACCTGGCCGAGGCCGGCTACATGGTCATGACGTACGACGTGCAGGGCCAGGGCTCCTCCAGCCTGCGCGGCAACGACTGCCCGGGCACGTGCTCCGGCGTGCCGTACCAGCAGGAGTACAACTTCTTCCAGGGCGCCGAGGACTCGCTCAGCTTCTTCCTGGCCACGCCCGACGCGCCGTTCGGCGGCTCGTCCAACCCGTTCGCCGACGTCCTCGACACCGACCTCATCGGGCTGGCCGGCCACTCGCTCGGCGCCTTCGCGATCAGCCACGTCGGCCAGTGCGACGACCGCGTCACGGCGATCGTCGCCTGGGACAACCTGCGCGCGATCAAGGACTGCAGCGGCGTGGTCATCCCGCCGCAGCACCGCACCAAGAAGCTCATCAACGTGCCGGCCCTCGCCATCACCAACGACTACCTCTTCAACACGCAGCCGCAGCTGACGGCGCCCGATGCGGACGCGAAGACGGCCGGTTACAAGCAGGTGGCCGCTGCAGGGCTCGACGCGCAGATCGTCGCGCTGCGCGGCGCGACCCACCTGGCGTACACGCACATCCCGCTGGTCTTCCAGTCCAACCAGCTCGGCGAGCGGATGGCGTCGTACTACACGAAGGCCTGGTTCGACCTGCAGCTGCGCGGCGACCGCACTGCGTTCGACCGGCTCACCGCGACCGTCTTCGACGCCAGCGTGGACGTGACGTCCATCGGCGCCGGCACCTACGACGCGACGAAGGCGAACCCCAAGGACCCCTACTCCGGCAACGTGCCCTACGTCATCAAGGGCATCGCCGTCCCGGACGCGGTGTCGTTCTACTACCGGTCGGCGTACGCGCTGCGCGACCCCGCCACCGGGCGGGTCAGCCGGTGCGAGGACGTCCGCGCGGGGTGTGCGGCGGCGCGTGACGGCTTCCGCTGACGGCCCTGTGCACAGGGCTGGACCGCGGTGGCTCTTGTCCCGATAGGCTCAGATCGTGAGGATCCGGACGTCGCTGGTCGCATTGTGCGCGGGGGTGGCGCTGGTCGGGTGCAGCTCTGAGCCGGAGCCCACGGTGCTGCCGCCGGTGCCGTCTGGGAGTCCGATGCAGGTCGTGCTGCCGCTCCCGAGCGAGGC
>JBKJQQ010000062.1:0-17107 GCA_046593875.1 Mycobacteriales bacterium
TAGCCGCCCTGCTGCGTCGGGGTCACCCACTGGTAGCCCCGGATGTCGGCCTCGACGCGGTTGTAGGGGCCGGGGATCCGTAGGGCCACGGTGACCGGCTCGCCCGCCGTGATGGCCTGGGGGGTAGCGGTGAAGGTGCGCGCGTCGCGGGAGTACGGCCTGCCCGTGGCCGGGTCGTTGCGGCAGTAGTCCGGTCCGCCGTTGCCAGAAGGGGTGGGCGACGGTGAGGGACTCTGACATCCGCCGTTCTCGTTGGGGACCTGTGAACAGTCCACCGGGCTACTAGCCGGTGACGGGGTGGCCTCCTGGGCCGTCGCGGGCACGGGGGTGAGGAGGGCGGCGGTGAGGCCCGCGACGGCCAGCGTCGTGGGGACAGCGAGGGACAAGCGCACGGGTTGATCTCTCCAAGGCTGTAGGTACTCCTCAGAACGACGCGCATCACGGTTGGTCGTCCCCGATGGCGAAGCGCAGGACGGGCCGGCGCCCGCGCCGTGAGGCGACAGGCCCGGCCCGGGCTGCGGTGGTGCCAGGTGCTGCTATCGACCCATGTTCGCGAGGTTCAGGAGCTCCTCGCGCGTGGCGCGGGTCGGGGCGGCGGCCAGCGCGCGGACCAGGTCGCTGTGGCCACGGGTGCTGCGGCGGTTCTTCGTGCTGCGGATCCTGCGGACGATGCCCATCTCGAGTCCCCTTCTGGGAGTTCCGGTGTACGTCTGTTCCAACACCGGTTCGCCAGGACGGCGTCCGCCCGCAGGGGGTGATCCTCCTCGCGGTCGTGGGTCACGCCGGCGATCGTCCGGCGAACCCCACGACCAGCGGGTCAGCTGGCGCCCGGCGCCTCGCCGCCGCTCATCACGGCGTCGACGATGGCCTGCGCGGTCGCCCCGTAGGGAGGCAGGAAGGCCTCGGTGAGATCGCCCTCGCCGCGGACGAACACGCCGCGCGGGTTGCTGAACTCGCGGAAGCCCTCGATGCCGTGGTGCCGGCCGCTGCCGCTCTGGCCGACGCCGCCGAAGCCCATCGACGGCAGCGCGGCGTGCGACGCGCAGGTGTTGATGCAGGCGCCGCCGGAGGTGGTGGTCGCGAGGACCTGCTCGGCCACGGCCTGGTCCTTGCTGAAGACGTACAGAGCCAGGGGCCGCTCGCCGTCGTTGATGAGGTCCACCGCCTGCTCGACGGTGTCGTACGGCACCACCGGCAGCACCGGGCCGAAGACCTCCTCGGTCATGACCGCGAGCTCGGCGGACGGGTCGATGACCAGCGAGATCGGGAGCTGTCGACGGGCGGGGTCGCCGGCGCCGCCCAGCGGCACCACCCGGGCGCCGGCGGCCTCCGCCTCGGCGACCAGACCGGTCAGCCGGTCCAGGTGGCGCTCGCTGATGATGCCGGTGCAGTCCGGTCCCGAGGCGTAGTCGGAGCCGACGAACTCCTGCGCCAGCTCGACGAACCGATCGACCTGGTCGCGCGGCACCAGGACGTAGTCGACCGAGATGCACATCTGGCCGTTCTTGATCATCTTGGTGCCCATGACCGTCTTGACCGTCTCGGCGTCGACGCTGTCGGGGGCCAGCAACGCCGGGCACTTGCCGCCCAGCTCGAGGGTGACCGGCACGAGGTTCTCGGCGGCGGCCTTGGCGACGACGCGGCCGATCTCGGGAGAACCCGTGTAGAGCAGGTGGTCCCAGCGCAGCGTGGGGAACGTCCGCGCCAGCTCGAGCCCGCCGACGCTGGCCGCGACGAGGTCGCGGTCGAAGGTCGCCCGCAGCATCTCGTCGAGCAGCTCGGCGCAGGCCGGCGTGTAGTCCGACGGCTTGATGACGACCCGGTTGCCCGCCGCCAGCATCTCGACCAACGGGCCGACGGACAGGTCGAAGGGGAAGTTCCAGGGGACGATGTTGCCGACGACGCCCTTGGGCTGCATGCGGATCGCGGCCTTCGCCGACCCGTAGAACGCCGGGTCGGCGAAGCGCTCGTCGGGGGCGCACCACGCCTCGAGCTGCTCGGCGGCGTACATCGCGCGGCCGGCCACGCCGAGCACCTCGACCAGGTCGGTGAACAGCTCCGGGTGCACGGCGAAGTCCGCGCTGACGGCCTCGCGGATGCGGTCCTTGTTCATGACCATCATCGCGGCCAGGGCGCCCAGCCGCTCCCGGCGCAGGTCGAGCGAGGGGAAGGGCTCGGCGCGGAAGGCCTTCCTCTGCAGGGCGAGCAGCTCGTGCAGCTCGGCGATCGCGACGGTGTCGTCCTGGGTGTCCAGCAGGGCGGTCATGAGGACGCTCCTTCGAAGTAGCGGCGGGGGTTGCCGACGAGCATCGCGTCGACCTGCTCCGGGGTGACGCCCTGCTCGAGCAGGTACGGCAGCACGCGCTCGTGGATGTGCGTGTACTTCCAGTCGGGCAGCATCGGGAGGACGTTCGGGTCGAGCCAGTCGATGTAGCAGGCGGCGTCCTGCGAGAGCACCATGCTCTCGGCGAAGCCCCGGCGGCAGAGCTCGACGACGATGTCGGCGCGCGCCTCGAAGGTCGTCGCGAGGTTGATGCCGAAGCGGTCCATGCCGAGCAGGAAGCCCGCCTCGGCCAGCGCGGACAGGTGGTCGGCGTCGTCGCTGTCACCGCTGTGGCCGAGCACGACGCGACGCGGGTCGACGCCCTCCTCGGCGAGCAGCTTCTGCACCGCGAGGCCCTGCTCGCTGCCGGGGTGGGTGTGCACCGTGATCGGCGTGCCGGTCTCCTGGTGGGCCTGCGCCACCGCGCGCATGACGCGCTCCACCCCGGGCGTCATCCCCTGGTGGTCGATGGCGCACTTGAGCAGGCCGGCCTTGATGCTCGTGCCGGCGACCCCGTCGCGGATGTCCCCGATGAACATGTCGACCATCGGGTCCGGCACCTCGGCGCCGACCGCCTCGTTCAGCGCCGGGCCGCGGTGGTGGAAGTAGAAGGGCACGTCGTCGTAGGTGTAGAGGCCGGTCGCGCAGACGATGTTCAGGTCGACCTGCTCGGCCACCTTCGCGATCCGGGGCAGGTAGCGACCCAGCCCGACCACCGTCGGGTCCACGATCGTCCGGACGCCGAGGGCCGCCACCTCGTTGAGCTTGGCGACGGCGTCGGCGATCCGGTCGTCCTCGGCGCCCCACTCCTGCGGGTAGTTCTGCTGCACGTCCGGGGTGAGCACGAAGACGTGCTCGTGCATGAGCGTCGGACCGAGCGCGGCGGTGTCGACGGGGCCTCGGGCGGTCTGGACCTGCGGCATACGGGCTTCTCCCAGGAGTCTCGGCGGCGTCCTCGCAGTGTGCAGCAGGTCACAGCCGCTCCCGGCGGCGCCCCTCGGTCACTCCTGGTAGCCGATAGATCACCCAAACGGGTCTCTCGACGGGCCTCCGCGTGGCCCTACGGTCGACATGCACCCCTTCGACGGCTCCCACCGAGAGGCACCGCCATGCAGGCCACCCTGGAGAGGCTGACTCCTGAGGAGGACGGCATCCTTCGACGGCTGCACTGCCTCGAGCGCCTCGGCGCCGAGCTGTCGTCGCCGATGCGCGAGCTCAAGGACGACATCCGCCGCCGCGACCGGCGCATGGAGATCCGCGACCCCGAGGACCGCGGCGTCCTCTCCACCATCTGGATCACCTGAGCGAACCCGCTCCCCGTGGAGTCCCCAGCACCCTGGTGCTGGGGACTCCACGGCGTTCGAGGGTCAGCCCCAGACCAGTCCGGTCATCGGGTCGGACAGCACGCGCGCGACGTCGGACAGGAACTGCGAACCCAGCGCCCCGTCGACGTTGCGGTGGTCGAACGACAGCGACAGCTGGGTCACCTGGCGCACGCAGATCTCGCCGTCGACCACCCACGGCGTCGGCCGCACAGCCCCGAAGCACAGGATCGCGCTCTCACCCGGGTTGAGGATCGGCGTGCCGTTGTCCACGCCGAACGTCCCGACGTTGGTGATGGTGATCGTCCCGCCGGCCATGTCCGCCGGCTGGGTCTTGCCGGCCCGCGCGGTCTCGGTCAGGTCCTGCAGCGCGCGGGCGAGCTCGACGAGCGACAGCTGGTCGGCGTCCTTGACGTTCGGGACGAGCAGCCCGCGCGGGGTCGCAGCGGCGATGCCGAGGTTGACGTAGTCCTTGACCACGATCTCCTGGGCCGCCTCGTCCCACGTCGCGTTGATCTCCGGGTTGCGCGAGATCGCGAGCAGCAGCGCCTTGGCCACGAACAGCAGCGGCGTGACCTTCACGTCCCGGAACTCCGGCATGGCCTGCACCCGCGGGCGCAGCTCCATCGTCGGCGTCATGTCCAGGGTGATGAACTCGGTGACGTGCGGCGCGGTGAACGCGCTCTCCACCATCGCCGCAGCGGTGTGCTTGCGGACGCCCTTGATGGGGATCCGCCGCTCGCGCGTCGCGGGGTCGTACGCCTGGACACCGCTCGCGGCAGGGGTCGCGGACGTGGCGCCCTCGACGTCGGCGCGGGTGATGGTGCCGCCCGGGCCCGTGCCGGTGAGCGCGGCCAGGTCGACGCCCAGCGACTGAGCCAGCTTGCGGACCGGCGGCTTGGCCAGCACGGTCACGCCGCCGGCCACCTTCGCCGCCGTCTCGCCGACCTGGACCGCCGACACGCGTGCGGCTGCCGGCGGGGGGGCGTCCACGGGAGCGGGGCCGTCGGACCGGGCGCGCCGCTTGGCGGTGACCGACCGGGGTCCGTAGCCGACGAGCGTGGCCGTACGACCGCTCGGGCCGACCTCGCCGATCAGCGCGCCGGCCTCCTGGCCGGGCTCACGCCGCGGCACGAGCTCGCCCTCGGTCGGGTCGCCGACCACCGAGACGTCTCGGACCGCGGCGCTCTCGACCGGGTTGGCGAAGGCGCCCGCGGCAGCGTTGCCCGCAGCCTCCTCGAGCGGACCGGCCGAGGGGTCGGTGTCGAAGGTGATGATCGGCGAGCCCACGTCGACGGTCTCGCCCGCCTGGTGGTGGATCTCGGTCACGACCCCGGCGTACGGCGACGGCACCTCGACCGCGGCCTTGGCCGTCTCCACCTCGACGATCGGCTGGTTGAGCTTCACCTCGTCGCCGGTCTTGACCATCCACTGCAGGATCTCGCCCTCGGTGAGCCCCTCCCCGAGGTCGGGCAG
Source organism: Mycobacteriales bacterium (assembly GCA_046593875.1). Lineage (GTDB taxonomy): Bacteria > Actinomycetota > Actinomycetes > Mycobacteriales > SCTD01 > SCTD01. The sequence goes on from JBKJQQ010000062.1 coordinate 5,122, forward strand.
CGTGAACGTCTTCAGCCGGCTCATCAGAACCCCAGCGAGCGGTCGACGGCGTGCAGGACCCGGTCGAGGTCCGGCAGGTACTCCTCCTCCACCCGCGACGGCGGGTAGGGGGTGTCGAAGCCGGTCACGCGCAGCACCGGCGCCTCCATCTCGTAGTACAGCTCCTCGGACAGGCGCGCGGCGATCTCGGCGCCGAGCCCGACATAGGACGGCGCCTCGTGCACGACGATCGCCCGCCCGGTGCGGCGCACCGAGGCGAAGACGGTCGGGAAGTCCAGCGGCGACAGCGACCGCAGGTCGACGACCTCCAGCGAGCGTCCGTCCTCCTCCGCAGCCGTGGCGGCGTCCATGCAGGTCTTGACCATCGGGCCGTACGCGATGAGCGTCGCGTCGGTGCCCTCGCGCACGACGCGGGCGCTCCACAGCGGGTCCGGCGTCATCGTCGTGTCGACGTCCGCCTTCTCCCAGTAGCGCCGCTTGGGCTCGAAGAACAGCACCGGGTCGTCGCTGGCGATGGCCTGCTGGACCATGAAGTGCGCGTCGACCGGGTTCGAGCAGGTCACGACCTTCAGGCCGGCGGTGTGCGCGAAGTACGCCTCCGGGCTCTCGCTGTGGTGCTCGACCGCGCCGATGCCGCCGCCGAACGGGACGCGGATCGTCACCGGCATCTTGATCTGCCCGCGGCTGCGCGCGTGGATCTTGGCCAGCTGGCTGACGATCTGGTCGTACGCCGGGTAGATGAAGCCGTCGAACTGGATCTCGCAGACCGGCCGGTAGCCGCGGATGGCCAGGCCGATGGCCGTGCCGATGATCCCGGACTCGGCCAGCGGGGTGTCGAAGACGCGGTCCTCGCCGAAGTCCTTCTGCAGGCCGTCGGTGACGCGGAAGACGCCGCCCAGCTTGCCGATGTCCTCGCCCATCAGCAGGACCTTGGGGTCCTTCTCCATGGCGGTCCGCAGGCCCTCGTTGAGCGCCTTGGCCATCGTGAGCTGCGCCATCAGTGGGCCGCCTTCTCGCTGAAGCCCTCGAGGTAGGTGCTGAACGCGGCCTTCTGCTCCTGCAGCAGCGGCGTGGTCTCGTCGTAGACCTCGTCGAACATCGACAGCGGCTCCGGGTCGGGCATCTCCAGGCACCCCTTCCTGATCCGGGCGGCGAGGGTGTCCGCGTCGGCCTCGAGCTGCTCGAAGAAGGCGCTGTCGACCAGCTGCTGCTTGTAGAGGAAGGCCTTCATCCGCTCGAGCGGGTCCTTGAGCTTCCACGCCTCGAGCTCGCTCGCGAGCCGGTAGCGGGTCGGGTCGTCGGAGGTCGTGTGCGCGCCCATGCGGTAGGTGAAGGCCTCGACCAGCGTCGGGCCCTGCCCCTGGCGCGCGTTGTCCAGCGCCTTGCGCGTCACGGCGTACGAGGCCAGCACGTCGTTGCCGTCGACCCGCACGCCCGGGAAGCCGAAGCCCTCGGCCCGCTTGTAGAGCGGGATCCGGCTCTGGCTGGTCGTGGGCGTGGAGATGCCCCACTGGTTGTTCTGGCAGAAGAAGACGACCGGCGCGTTGTAGACGCTGGCCCAGACGAACGCCTCGTTGACGTCGCCCTGGCTGCTGGCGCCGTCACCGAAGTACGCGATGACGGCCTCGCCGTCGTCACCTCCGACGCAGCCGTCCTTGGTGACGCCCATGGCGTAGCCCGTCGCGTGCAGCGTCTGGCTGCCGATGACGATCGTGTAGAGGTTGAAGCGCTTCTCCTGCGGGTCCCAGCCGCCGTTGCTCGCGCCGCGGAACAGCCCGAGCAGCTTGAGCGGGTCGACGCCCTTGCACCACGCGACGCCGTGCTCGCGGTAGGTGGGGAAGGCGAAGTCCTTCTCCCGCAGCGCGCGACCGGAGCCGACCTGGGCCGCCTCCTGGCCGAGCAGCGCCGCCCAGATCCCCAGCTCGCCCTGGCGCTGCAGCGCGGTGGCCTCGACGTCGATCCGGCGGACGAGGACCAGATCGCGGTAGAGCTCGCGGTACTGGTCGTCGGTCAGGTCGATGTCGTAGTCGGGATGGTGCACGCGCTCGCCCTCGGGGGTGAGCAGCTGCACCAGCTCGGCGCCGGCGACAGTGCTGGTCGCCACGGCGTCGGGGGCAGCCTCGCTCGCGTCGGCGGGCAGGTCCGTCACGGACACGGGACTCCTCGGGGCTGGCGCTCGTGCCCCGACGCCGGGGTCGCCGGGACGGGACGGGTGCAGGGCGGTACGGCCGGAGCGGGACGGGGGTGGACCGGTCCCGCGGGCGTGCGCGCGCAGTCTGGCAGACGGGCCGCGCGAGGTGTGACCTGCGTCGCATCCGGCACCGCGTGCGGGCTAGCTGTTGCCCTTGGCGTCGCGGTCGTCGGCCTTGTCGTCACCCTTGCCGGCCTTGTCGTGGGCCCTGTCGTCGGCGTTGTCACGGTTGTCGTCCCCGGCGCGCTCTACGGCGCGCTCGGCGATCGTCTCGGCCGCCTTCCGCGCAGCCGCGCCGGCCACCTTGCCCGCCGACGTCGCGGGCTGCGCCTTCGCGGCGCGCTCGCTCGGGCCGGCGGCCGCGCGGTCCTCGGCCGCCTCGGGCTGCGCCGTCTTCGCGGCGTCGACCGCGTCGGCGAGGCGCTTGGTCGCGGCGTCACGGACCCGCTCCGCCCGCTCGGCGACCCGCTCGGCCCGGTTCGCGGCCTTCTCCGCAGCCTGCTGGTCAGCCTCAGCGGACCCGTCCACGGCGCGCTCCGCACGGCGGGCCTCGCGCGCGGTCCGCTCGGCCTCCCGTGCGGCGCGCTCGAGGACCCGGCGGGCGTCGTCGACGGCCGAGTCGGCTCCTGGCACGGTGGGCGCGGCCTGGTTGCGGGGGGCGGCCTGGTTGCGGGGGGCGGCCACCGCCGGCTCCTCGGCCAGGACGGTGGCGGGCTCTGCCGGCGGGACGACGACCGGCAGCTCGGGAGCCGAGCCCGGCAGCAGCGGGGTCAGCTCGGACAGCACGACGGCGGGCGTGAGCAGCGGGTCCTGCACGGCACGTGGCAGCACCGGGAGCGCCAGGGCGCGCTGCGTCACGCCGGCGGGGAGGAGGGCTGTCACGAGGGCGATGCCCCGGGCCGGGCGGCGCGGGGCCGGCGGGATGACGGTGCCGAGCGCGGCGGGCGGCAGCTCGACGACCGGCGGGTGCGCGGGCGCTGCCGCCGGGGGCAGCGGGGTGAGCGGGGGGCGCGGGCCGACGACGGCGGCGGTGCCGGTCAGGACGACCAGGGCGGTGGCGCCGGAGGTGACGGCGACCAGGGCACCGGTCGCGACACCGAGCACGACACGGGAGGGCCCGGCGACCTTGACCGCGCGCTGCTCCGTCATGACCTGCCCTCCCTTCCCGACATGTCGCAATATGCCACGTTCCGTAGCGGCCTGACTACCTGGAGTGTCCTACCCCCTGGGGAGTTCGCCAGTCGAACGACTACTCCTGCTTCTCAGCCCGCTCCTTCACCCGTTGGAGCGTCTGCTCGATGCTCGAGGTGGTGAACGTGCTGCGGTCGGCCACGCCGGTGACGACCTTGCCCAGCGCCGTCATGAGCCCGCTGCGCCGATCGGTCCACGTCTCGGTCAACGTGCAGCCGTCGCCGTCGGGCGCCACCTCGTACGACCACTCCGCCGCGACCATGCCGGCGGCGCTGACCTCGAAGGCGAAGTCCCGTCCCGGCGTGCAGCGCACCACGGTGCTCCGCGTCGACCAGCGGCGCAGGCCCCGCCCGTTGCGCCCGCGGAAGACCGACCCCACCGCCGGCCCGTCGCCGCGGACCCAGGCGCCGCCGACGGCCTCCGGGCTGTAGTCGCCCATCTTCGGGAGGTCGCTGACCAGCGCCCAGACCCGCTCGGCCGGGGCCGCCACGGTGGTGCTGCGGGAGATGATCGAGGGTGCCGTCGTCATGTGTTCGACGCTAGCCCTGCGGGGCGGCCGGTGGGGCGCTTCGCCCGAACCTGTGCACCGGGTGCGTGGCCGACCCTGCGGAGGGGGATCATGCCGGTCATGCCGTCCCTCGCCCGCTGCTCGCGCGCTGTGCTGACCCTCGTGCTGGCCGTCCCGCTGGTCGGCTGCGGGGAGGACGTGGACCCGGAGCCGTCCGGGGCGCGGCCGGTGGTCGTCGCGCCCGACAACCCCTCGGTCGCGAGCGGCGTCGCCGACCCGACGGCCCCGCGCATCGTGAGCATCGTGGTCTCCGGCGACGAGCTGACCGGCGACACGGGCGTGGTCGAGCTGAAGAAGGACGTGCCGGTGCGGCTGGTCGTCATCAGCGACCGGGCCGACACGGTCGTCGTGCAGGGACTGGACCTGACGGCGCTGGCGACGGCGGAGGTCCCCGTGCAGCTGGACTTCCTGGCCAGCCGCACGGGCGAGTTCCCGGTCGTGCTCGACGACAGCGGCGTCGAGCTGACCCGGCTGCGGGTCCGCTAGGACGTGTCCGGAGCTCACCGCCACGGCGCGGACAGCCCCGCGCCCGTCCCCGGCTCCGCGGCCGAGGCGGCTCGGCGCCGGCTGCGGCGGCTGCTGGCCGCGGTCCTCGTACCGCTCATGGCCCTGACCGCGGTCGCCCTCGTGCTGCTGCTGCCCGACCGCGACCGCATCGACCGCTTCCCGGCCGGCCTCGGCCCGCAGACCGACCTCGTGCGGGCCGAGCTGCTGACCCGCGAGGTCGTCCCCTGCCCCGACCGCGCGGCCGGGGGCCAGGACGGCGAGCTCGTCCCCATCCTGCCGCCGCCGGACGATGCCCCGGGCGTCGGGCAGACCGAGTGCATCTCGGCGACCGTCGAGCTGCAGTCCGGACCGGACGCCGGCGACTCCTTCGTGCTGGACGCCCTGTCGACGCCGGTCACGCCGTTCCCGGAGAAGGGGACGGTGCTGCTGTCGTACGCGCCCGACGCCGAGCCCGGTGAGCAGTACGCCTACGCCGACGTCGAGCGGCGCACCCCCCTGCTGCTGCTCGCGGGGGTGTTCGCCATCGCCGTCATCGCGCTGGGCCGGTGGACCGGGCTGCGGGCGCTGTTCGGGCTGGGGCTCACGCTGCTGGTGCTAGCCGGCTTCATCCTGCCGGCGCTGCTGGCGGGCTCCGACGCGCTGCTCGTCGCGCTCGTCGGCTCGGCCGCGGTGATGTTCACCGTGCTCTACCTCGCGCACGGCGTCCGTGTGCAGACCTCCATCGCGGTGCTCGGCACGCTGGCCAGCCTGCTGCTGACGGTGCTGCTGGCCGAGCTGTTCGTCCGGGCGACCGCGCTGACCGGCCTGGGCTCGGACGAGACCAGCCTGATCAGCTCGACCGTCGGCACGCTGGACCTGCGTGGGCTGCTCCTGGCCGGCATCGTCATCGGCTCCCTCGGCGTCCTCGACGACGTCACGGTCACCCAGTCCAGCGCGGTGTGGGAGCTGCACCTGGCCAACCCCGCCGCGAGCGCCCGGGAGCTGTACTCCGCCGGCATCCGCATCGGTCGCGACCACATCGCGTCGACCGTCAACACCCTGGTGCTGGCCTACGTCGGCGCCTCGCTCCCGCTGCTGGTCGTCTACAGCCTGGCCGGCTCGCGGCTGCAGGACGTGCTCACCAGCGAGGTCGTCGCGCAGGAGGTCGTGCGCACGCTCGTCGGCTCGATCGGCCTGGTGGCGGCGGTGCCGCTGACCACGCTGCTGGCCGCGCTGACCGTCCGGGTGGACCGCGTCCGGGGCTAGCAGGAACTCGTGGTTGCACGTCGAAACACCTGCCCATGACCGAGACCACCCCCGCGCAGGGCCTGTCCCGCCGCTCCCTGTTCCGCTCCGCCGCCGCTGTGGGCGCCGTCGGTGCCGTCGGCGTCTCGGTCCCGGCGATCGCGGCCGGCGGGGCCGACAGCGTGGAGCCCCTTCGCCTGGCCCGCGTCTGGGCGGTCACCCGCGCCCAGCAGACGTCGCTCGCCGGCTTCGACGACACGCACGTCGTGTTCGAGGACGGCTCGATCGAGTACCTGCTGTGGCCCGGCGACCTGGCCCGCCTGAAGGCGACCGGCCTGCGCTACGAGATCACCGTCCCCGACCTGATCGCCGAGCGGCGCGGCGCCGAGGCCGGCGTGCGCACCGCGGCGGTCCAGCCGGGGGAGACCACGACCGGCGACTACCGCCGGCTGGCCGACTACGAGGCCGACATGCGCATGCTGGCCAAGAAGCACCCCACCAAGGCCAAGCTCATCGAGCTGCCGCACCGCACGCTCGAGGGCCGCACGGTCTACGGCCTGGAGATCTGCACCAACGTCAACAAGCGCGACGGCCGACCGGTCTTCTACCAGGACGGCTGCCACCACGCCCGTGAGTGGCCCGCCGCCGAGGTCCCGATCATGTGGGCCTTCGACCTGCTGGAGAACTCCGGCAAGGACAAGCGGCTGAAGGCGATCCTCGACAACGTCCGCTGCATCGTCGTGCCCGTCGTCAACGTCGACGGCTACAACTACAGCCGCTCGTTCCCGCCGGTCGAGTCCGGCGAGGTCGGCGGCGTGACCAACCCGCTGCCGCCCGAGGCGATCGTCGGCGGCGGGCAGGGTCGCTACATCCGCAAGAACCGGCGCCCCGTCGTGTCCACGCACCTGTCGGAGGGGCTCGGCGTCGTCGAGCAGCGCAAGCCGGCGCAGAGCGACGGCTACCTCGGCGTCGACCCCAACCGCAACTACGCCTACCAGTGGGGCGACGACGAGGGCGGCTCCTCGCCGACGGTCTACGACGCGACCTACCGCGGCACCGACCCGTTCTCCGAGCAGGAGTCCAAGAACGTCGCGCACGTCCTGAAGACCCATCACGCCACGGCGATGGTCACCCACCACACCTCCGGCGACCTGCTGCTCTGGGCCTGGGGCGACACCCGCGACGACGCCCCGGACAACAACGTGCTCGAGGGCCTGGGCCGCGCGATGGCCGTCTACAACGGCTACCGCCCGCAGAAGTCCATCGACCTGTACGTCACGACCGGCACCACGTCGGACTACGCCTACGGCGCCGTCGGCAGCATCGGCTACACCTTCGAGCACGCCGGCTCGAGCTTCCACCCGCCGTACGCCAAGACCGTGCCGGCGATGTACGAGAAGAACCGCCAGGCGCTGATGCTGCTGGCGATCTACGGCTGCATCGCGCCCGAGAAGCGCCCCGCCTTCAGGCTCGAGGAGGACGCCGCCCTGGAGCTCAAGGACATGGGCGTCACGGCCAAGAAGCTCAACCACGGCATCATCACCGGGCGCGCCGTCGACCGCCGTGGCCGCCCCGTCAAGGCGAAGCTGTCGATCACCAAGACCTTCGACACCGCGCTGTGGACGCAGGGCACGCAGAACCCCCTGGGTCAGAAGACCTACCGGGAGTTCATCGACACCCGGATGGAGACCGGCAGCGACGGCGTCTTCACCTGGCACGTCAACCCGTCGACCCGTCCGGCCCTGGCTGCGGCGAAGAAGACCGAGTCCTTCGTCCTGGCCATCACCGGGCCGGACGGGGTCGGCGTCAGCCGCCGGATCGTCGTGAAGCGGGGCCAGCGGATCGACCTCGGCACGGTCGTCGTCGACTGACGCTGACGTACGTCGAGGGGCCGGTCGCGCAGGTCGCACCGGCCCCTCGCGCGTCCGCCCCCGTCACTTCGGGCCAGTCACATCCGGTCATGTCGAGGGATGTAGCGGGGCACTCCGCCTGCCGACGTCCAAGGGACGTGGCGCACCGCTGCGTGCGAAGGGCGGGACCATGAGCGGCAACAAGCAGGTACGCGTGAGCAGGGTGGCCGACTGGGCCGGCTGGTGCAGCCCATGCGAGAGCGAGGACCGACCGCTCGTGCTGACCCGCACCGGGCCCGCCGGCAGCCTCGCGTGGCTGGCCGGTCTCAGTGACGACGACCGCTTCCTGCTGCTCACCTGCAACGTGTGCGGGCACTGGCAGCTCGTGCCGGCGAACGAGGAGGACGACCCCGAGGTCGTCCTCACCGAGGACCCGGTCGACGCGTCGGTCCGGGACGCCGTGCTCGAGGTCGTGACCGCTGCCCGCGCCGTGCCCACACCCCGCGCGGACGCCGTCATGGCCGCCCCACCGGTGCCGGCCGTCGTCAGCGAGGCGGCCGCGGCCGCTGTCGAGCTGCTCGTCGAGGTCCCGCCGGTCCACGCTCCCGCCTGCGCTGCCGTCCCGGCCCCGCGTCGTCCGGCCGTCGCGCTCCCCGAGACCGGTCCGGCGTTCTCGCCGGAAGCCGTCGCCGCGGCCACGCGCGTCCTGGCCGCCGCGCGGGCGCAGACCCAGCGCACCGCGCCCCGCTCCGGCGACCAGCGTCCGGCCCCGCTCGACCGCAGCCGCCGAACGCGCAACTCCGCCACCGGCCGGCGCACTGAGCGCCCCGCGCCGGCGCGGATCCCGCGTCCTGCGGCGCCCGCCGTCGCCACCTCGATCGTCCTGCCGGCGGTCACCGCCTCCCAGCTGGTCCTGGCCACCGCGCGCTGACCCGGCCGGGCGCCGTCACCGGCCCGGCGACACCCTCCGCACGCGAGCACGGACCAGGCCGGCGGCGACGAGCAGCAGGACGGCGCCCCACAGCACGGCCGTCGACGCACCCGTCGCAGGCAGGGCGCCCACGGCCGGAGCGGGACCCGCCGCAGGCGCCGGCGGTCGCGCGGGCGCCGTGCTCCGGGACCTCGTGAAGGACACGACCTGCTGGAAGGTGGGCCGGTTCTGGAAGTCGAACGTCGGCACGTTCACCAGACCGAGGCCCGAGGAGCGGATGCGGTCCTGGTTCTTGTCGTAGCGCCAGGCCCGCGGGTCGGCGCCCTGCCTCGCGGCGACGGTCGCGACGGCGCGAGCCAGCGAGGCGCGCAGGTCGGCGCGGCAGTCGGCCAGGGCGCCGCCTCCGCAGTAGGTCCGCGAGAAGCGACCGCGGACGGGCTGCCCCAGCACCTGACGCAGGTCCTTGTCGACGTAGCCGTACCAGCCGACGGCGTTCCAGCCCCCCGGGGTCATCCGCGGGTGGTCGTCGATCTTGCCCGGCACGGCCGTGACGAGGTCGCCGAGGACCGGGCGCAGGACGGTGCGCGCCAGGTCCTCCCACCAGGCGTCGAACAGCGCGATGGCCGCCTGGTCGGCGTAGGCGCCGTCGCGGTCCCGGTCGACCCGGTTTCCGCCGCGGGCCTGCCAGGCCCGCAGCAGCTCGAGCTCCACGGACCGCTCCGCGTCTGCCCCGACCACGGCCAGGACCTCCGGGAGCAGCTGCTGGGCCCGCGGGTCCACGGTCGCCGCGTCGATCATCGCCCCGGTCAGCTCGGACAGGGTGGCCTTCGCCGGGCCGGCGGTCAGCGGCGCGACGCGCGCGTCGAGCGACAGGGAGCGGTAGACCGAACCGAATGCGTACTGGTCGTCGGCGGCCGTGAAGCCCGGCGCAGGCTTGTTGTTCCAGCTGGTCATCCAGCCCTTGGGCGGGTTGATGGCCCGGGGCAGAGCCGACTGGGGCAGGTCGCCGCGCCAGTCGAAGCGGGCCGCGGCGGCGCGCGGCAGCCGCGGGTCGATGCCGGGGGCGCGCTGCGGCAGCAGGCCGCTCGAGTAGTAGGCGGTGTCGCGGCTGTCGACGTAGAACCAGTTGAACGTGTAGTCGACCGCCTCGAACGCCTTCATGAAGGAGCGCGCGTCCCGGACGTAGTTCGGGTCGTTGACGCGCGCGAAGCCGACCGCGCTGTCGAACTCCCCGCCGTACGTCGTGCGCTGGATCGTGTAGCCGACCGGCTTGCCGCCGGACAGGGTGCGCAGCTGCACGATGCCGTGCCGCGAGCGCAGCACCTCCATGTCGACGACCTGCGGCACCCCGGCGCCGCCGGCGCTGGGCTTGGCGATCTGGCGGTGCACGTAGCGGTCGAACGGGACGCAGGCGCCCGCGGCGTCGAGGTAGGACGTCGACTGCACGGAGGCGGGCGAGCCGTCGGCGTTGCAGAGCACCTCGGCGACGGTGTCGGTGTTGTCGTGGTTGGCGCTGGTGGCCGACCACGCGTAGTCCACCCCGTGGCCGAGCTGCACCACGAAGTGCGTGCCCGGGAAGGCTGCGCCACGCGCGGCGTACGACGGTCCGTGCAGGTCGATCTCCAGCAGGATCTGCGGCGCGAAGTAGCCCACCTGCGGGCCGAAGACCGCGAGCGGGAAGCCGTTCTCGCTCTCGGCGGCGTTGACGACCAGGGCGTTGCTCATCCCGCTGGTCTTCAGGCCGAGCGCGATCGGGCCGAGCGGCCCGTCGATGACGTCGGGTCGAGCCGTCGGCGCCGTGGGCGCGGCACCGGGCAGGCGCACGGGCGAGACGTCGCGGCCGGTGCCACCGAACACGGGCGCACCGGCGTCCGGCACCGCCACCGCAGCCGGGTCGACGGTGCCGTAGCGGTGGTACGGGAACGGCGCGTCGATGGTGCTCGGCGCCTCCGGGTCGTCGTGCGCCATGAGGTCGTCGAAGACCTCCCGGCCCTCGACGGCGCCGAGCTTGCCGCGCAGCGCGGCGAGGAACTGCCCGTTGGCGTACTCCGCGCCGCCGCCGCTGCCGAAGATGCCGCCGACCAGCGAGGCGACGTAGACGACGTCGGCCCGGGTCCAGTCCCGGGGCACGACCTGCAGCGCGGCGTACTCCGCCGGGCAGGTCGGCGCTGCGGCGACGGGGCAGGCCTCGCGCTGCGCCTGGTTCACACCGGCGAGGAACGCGTCGAGCCGCGCCTGGAGCGCCTCGCCCTCGCCGGGGTAGCGCGTGGGCAGGTCGGCGATCTGCTGAGCCGCCTCCTGCTCGGTGTAGGCCGCGGTCTGCAGCTGGGCGCGGTCCATCGCCAGGTTGCCCGGCGACGGGCCGAGGAACTGGGTCAGCCGGGCGGCGCCGACGTGCCGCAGCGCGTCCTGCAGGAACATCCGGTCCTGCGTGCCTGCGTAGCCCGCGCCGAAGGCGGTGTCGGCGTCGGTGACGCCGTAGACGTGCGGCACCCCGAACCGGTCCCGCAGCACGGTGACGCCGTCGCGCGGACGCAGCGTCGCCACGACGTCCTCGGGGTCGACGCCGAGCGCCGCCTCCTTGAAGGTCTCCTGCAGCACCGCGGGCGTGATGTCCTTTGGCGCGATGCGGTTCAGCGCGTCGTAGAGCGGCAGCTGGTCGACCGCGTTCGCGGGACGGGCACCGGTGGCCTGGAACGCCGTGACGTCGCGAGCGGTGTACCTGCCGTTGGCGCCCGGCGGCAGGATGTTGCGCACCGCGCCGGCGTCGGGGGCGGCCGCACGCTGCGCCTTCGTCGGAGGCTGGCCGCTGACCGGCTCAGCGCCCAGGGCGGGCGACGACGACAGCAGCAGGACGAGCGGCAGCGCGAGCAGGACGGGGCGCACGAGGGTCCTTCCAGAGGTGTGACCCCTGTGTTTCGCCATGATCGCCGGCGGGGCCTGCCACCGGCCCGCTGTGACGCGCACCTCAGCCGTCCGCTCAGGGGCGGGAGCGGGCAGCCCAGCTGCGGTGCTCGTGCGGCACCGACAGCACCACCGGCACGGGCAGCCGACGGTGTCGCGCGGCGGCCCGGCGACGGCGGCGTGACGGCACCAGGCTGCGGAGCAGGCGCACCCGCTCAGCCCGGGTTCATGTCGACGAAGCGGCTGTAGTGGCCCTGGAAGGCGACCGTGATCGTCGCGGTCGGCCCGTTGCGGTGCTTGGCCACGATGAAGTCGGCCTCGCCCGCGCGCGGGCTCTCCTTCTCGTAGGCGTCCTCGCGGTGCAGCAGGATCACCATGTCCGCGTCCTGCTCGATCGAGCCCGATTCGCGGAGGTCGGCGATCTGCGGCTTCTTGTCCGTGCGCTGCTCGGCGCCGCGGTTGAGCTGGCTCATCGCGATCACCGGGATCTCGAGCTCCTTGGCCAGCAGCTTGAGCGACCGGGACAGCTCCGAGACCTCCTGCTGGCGGCTCTCGGACTTCTTGTTGCCGCTCATCAGCTGCAGGTAGTCGATGACGATCAGCTTGAGGTCGTTGCGCTG
>JBKJQQ010000174.1:0-6890 GCA_046593875.1 Mycobacteriales bacterium
CCGCGCGTTCGCATCATTGAGCACCCAGACGTGCGTCGCATGTTGATGACGCAAAAGGCGTTCGCTGAAGGTCTGCGCGCGCTCGTTTACTACACGGCGTCTTTGCAGGACCAAGTCGACATCCTCGGCGGCCACGGCGACGCGGCGGCGAAGGAGCTCGACAAGCGCAACGACCTGATGCTCCCGCTCGTGAAGGGCTACGGCTCGGAGAAGGCCTACGAGCTGCTTGCCACCTCGCTGCAGGTCTTCGGCGGGTCGGGCTTCACGCAGGACTACCCGATCGAGCAGTACATCCGTGACTCCAAGATCGACACGCTCTACGAGGGCACCACGTCGATCCAGGGCATGGACTTCTTCTTCCGCAAGATCGTCCGGGACAAGGGCGCCGCGCTGACCAAGCTGGTCGGCGACATCCAGGAGTTCACCAAGGCCGACACCGGCGCCTCGCTCACCCGCGAGCGCGAGCTGCTGGCGCAGGCGCTCGAGGACGTGCAGGCCATGAACGGCCACATGATCAACGACCTGATGTCCGCCGCCAAGGAGGGCAGCCGCGACGCCAACGAGAACATCTACAAGGTCGGGCTCAACAGCACCCGCCTGCTGATGTCCTTCGGCGACCTGGTCGTCGGCTGGCTGCTCCTGCGCCAGGCGGTAGTGGCCCTCGAGAAGCTGCCGGCGGCGTCGTCGCGGGACAAGAGCTTCTACGAGGGCAAGGTCGCGGCGGCCCGCTGGTTCGCCGCCTCCGTGCTGCCGGAGCTCTCGGCCAAGCGCGCGGTCGCCGAGGCCACGGACCTGTCGCTCATGCAGCTCGACGAGGCCGCCTTCTAGGGCGTCGTCGCCAGGAGATCATCGGCGCCTCACCACCGCGACACCCGCCGTGTCGTGGCGGTGAGGCGCTTCTCACCTCCGCTGCGGCACAAGGAATCCGGACATCAGGGCACGATCCGGTCGTCCGCCAGAGATCACTCGGTCGGCCGCGTGTCTGGTGGGTCGCGAGGGGTAGATCGTCCTCAGCGCGGCGCATCGGAGTTGCCGCCTGGACCCTGGAGGAACCATGGGAATCGGCGTCAGCATCTTCCTGCTCGCCATCGGCGCCATCCTCACGTTCGCCGTCGAGGCGTCCGTGAGCGGCCTCGACATCAACGTGGTCGGCGTCATCCTGATGATCTGCGGTGCCATCGGCCTGCTGCTCACCATGCTGGTGTTCGGCCGCCGCGACACCGTCGGCACCGACACGGTCGTCACGCGCGAGCGCGACGTCCTCTAAGCACCAACCTGCAAAGGCCCGCTCCCCGAGGGGAGCGGGCCTTTGTCATGCCCGGCCTACGGTGCGTTGACCGGCGTGTACTCGTACAGGTACAGACCGAGGTCGCGGTCCGAGGCCGCGACGTACTCCTTGCCGCCGAGCAGGAACGTCTCGACGCCCCAGAAGTTGTTGCCGGCGGCGTCGATGTGCGCGGCCTTCTCGACGATCTTCGGGCCGCCACGGGCGCCCTTGACCTGCTCCACGTCGATCACCCGCAGACCGCCGGCGTAGGAGGAGACGTACGCCAGCGAGGAGTCCTTGCTGGACGTCGCGACCTCGTGCACGGACAGGTCGCCGAAGCCGTTGGCGAAGGCCGGGTCATGCGCCTCCGGGATGGCGTAGGTGTCCAGCTCCGTCATCGTCGTGCGGTCGTACAGGTGGACGTAGCCCCAGCCGTCGAAGTACGACGTGAACGTCAGGGTGTCGCCGAGCGCGCCGACCGCGATGGGCGCGAGCTGGGTGCCATCGCCGGCCAAGCAGGCGGCGTTGTCGTACGCGGCGTTGAACAGGGCGAAGCCCTGCGCGCGCGGAGCGACGCCGAAGGTCGGGAGAGTGCCGGACACGCCCATGCCCAGGCTGTTGTTGCAGCCATCGGCGGCCGTGCGGTTGAAGATGACCACGGCGCGGTAGCCCCCGGCCTTCTCGACGCTGGCGACCTTCTCGGTGAAGGTGCAGCTGCCGCGCTCGATGACGGCGATCTGCGCCCCATCGCCCGGGGGCACCGCGGCATCGATGCTGCACCCGCGACCGCCGAACTTCGTCTGCCCGGACAGGGTCGCGCCGGCCCCCAGCTTGGGTGTGTCACTGCCCTGCGCGGAGACGAAGTCCGAGCCGTCGGTCGTGTTGCGACCGGTCAGCGCGAAGGGGGAGAAGTCCTCGTCCGCGGCAAGGACGTAGGCGTTGTCCTTCGTGAACTCAGCCTGGTGGGCGTTGCCCTCGGGCGCCACCTGTAGGCCGCTCTCGGCGGCCTCGGGGTCGATGAGGGCGAAGTTGCTGTCCTTGACGTAGCTCGCGGCCGCGGGATTCGTGACGTCGAGCTGGACGTAGCCGCCGTCCCAGTACGACGCCAGCATGATCCAGCGGCCACCGATCTGCTTGACGACCATGTCGTGCAGGAAGACCTCGTCCAGGTCCTTGCCCGGCTGGAGGATCTGCGGGAACAGCGCGGCCAGGTCGTACTCCGCCACGAAGGCCGGCTTGCTCGGGTTGCTGATGTCGACGATGTCGACGTCGGCCGCCTCCTCGTTGTCGACCAGCACGGCGTACGCCCGGTCGCCGGCGTCCCACGCAAAGGCGCTGTGCGTCTCGTGCGCGTTCTTGTTGGCGGTCCCGGAGTCGTCGCCGTAGTTCTCGACCAGGGTGACGGGCGCGGACGGCGTCGTGACGTCGTACAGGTTGACGCCGCCGACGTTGGTGGCGGCATCGCAGGTCTCGGTGTTGGTGACCAGCAGGTCGCCGGTGAAGGCCGGCGTGCTGACGCTGAGCGCCTGGACGCCCTCGCCCGAGTAGCTGCCGGCCTTGGCCGGGATGAAGCCGATCTCGCGCGGACTGGCCAGGTTCGCGACGTCGACGACGTACACGCCGGTGCGGTCGCACGTCTGGCCGCCCCAGGCGGCGAGGTAGGCAGTCGTCTTGAGCACGCCGACGTCGGCGATCTTGCCCTCGACGACGTTGCTGAGCCTGGTCTTGGACAGCAGGCTCAGCCCCTTCGTCGGACCCACGGGCGCCAGGTGACCCGTGTTGGCGCCGTGTTGCGCGGCATGTGCGTGCGTGTCCTTGCCGCTGTCGATGACACCGTCGTCCTGGAGGGCGTTCTCGTGGGCGGCGGCACCGGTCACGGCCCCGACGGCCAGTAGCGTCGCAGCGCTGGTGAGCGCCAAAGCCTTGGTCACCTTCGTGAGCACAGATCCTCCTGCTCGCGGCGGCCGGGGGCGCGGGTCGCGTCTGCGCCCGGCGGTCTGCCGGACCTCAGTCAGCCGACCATGGCCCGTTCGGACCAGTCAAGGCTGGCCACAACGGCGGAGCGGGCAGCGCCTGAACGGAGTAGCCCAGACCGGGGCGAAGCGCCTCAGCGCGCGGGTCCTCGAAGGACCAGGACCAGCCGCGAGGGTGCCCCCTCCACGACCCGGACCGGGATGCCCCAGTCCTGCTGGGTGAGGTGGCAGGCGGGGTACTCGCCCTCGACGTCGCAGGACGCGGCCGTCGCGGCGACGTGCAGCACGCCCGCCGTCCCCGCGAGCACGAGCCGACGGTCGAGGCCGGTCGTGGCACCCGCCCCCTCGACCAGGAGCTCCGGTGGGGCGGCGCTGACGACCAGTCGGGTCGCCGGACCCGAGCGGTCGTCGAGGTGCTGCCCGGGCGGCGCTTCGAAGACCACCCGCAGCTCGACGGCGCCCGGCGCGACGTCGGTGACCGGACGCCGGGTCTGCTGCGCCTGCCCCCGGATGCGCGCCATCGCCCCCGGCGCGACCGGCCGCTCCAGCCGGTGCGCGGCGCTCGCGACGACGACCAGCTCTCCGTCGACGACGACGGCGCCGCTCGGCTCCGCGACGCCGGTCGCGATCGTGCTGACCTCGCCGGTCGTCGGGTCGTAGCGGCGGACCGCACCGTTATAGGTGTCGCAGACCGCGATGCTCCCGTCGGGCAGGACGGCCACGCCGAGGGGGTGCTGCAGCAGGGCCTGCTCGGCCGGCCCGTCCACGTGCCCGAAGTCGAACAGCCCGCTGCCGATCGCCGTGCCGACCTGGCCCTTCCGGTACCACCGCAGCGCGCTGGTCTCGGCATCGGCGAACCACAGCCGCTCGCCGTCAGAGGCCAGCCCGCTGGGCTGCGCGAGGTAGGCGCTGAGCGCGTCACCGTCGCGCAGGCCCTCGCCGGTCGTGCCGGCCAGCACCCGGACCTGGCCGCCGCCCTGACCGTCGAAGGACAGCGCCCAGAGCTGGTGCGTCCCGGCCATCGCCAGCACCACGTCGCCGTCGTGCTCGGCCAGGTCCCACGGCGTGCTGAGGTTCGTGTCCAGGGCCGCGCCGCTGGTCGGGTCGCCCGGCCGCCAGACGCGCCCGGTCCCGGCGACCGTCGTGACCGTCCCGCTGTCCGGGTCGAGCCGTCGTACGACGTGGTTGGCGGTGTCGGCGATCAGCACGTCGCCGGCCGCCGTGACGAGAACGCCCTGCGGCTCGGCGAACTGGGGCGACACCCCGTCGCGCAGGCCACGCTCCCCGGTGCCGTGACGGCGCAGGACCGTCTCGCCGTCGGCCGCCAGCTGCACGACGCTGTGGTGGGCGGTGTCGGTGACGAGCAGCGAGCCGTCGGGCAGCAGCGCGACCTTGCCGGGGTAGCGCAGCTCGGTCTGCGCCGGGGGCGGCGGGACGTACGCGGCGCCGCGCCGCTGCAGGGTCCCCTTCGCCTCGTGCTCGGCGACGAGCTGCTCGATCAGGCGGGCCAGTCCCTCGCCGTGGCCCTCGCCGGAGGCGACGTGCACGAGGTAGCCCTCGGGGTCGACGACGCACAACGTGGGCCAGGCGCGGACGGCGTACTGCGACCAGGTCGTCAGGTCGGGGTCGTCCAGCACCGGGTGGCGCACCTCGTACCGCTCCACGGCGGCGAGCAGCGCGCCGTGGTCGGCCTCGTGCGCGAACTTCGGCGAGTGCACGCCGACGACGTCCAGGACGTCGGCGAAGCGCTCCTCGAGCGGGCGGAGCTCGTCCAGGACGTGCAGGCAGTTCACGCAGCAGAACGTCCAGAAGTCGAGCAGCAGGATGCGGCCGCGGAAGTCGGCGATCCCGTACGCACGGCCGCCCGTGTTGATCCACCCGCCGGCGCCGGTGATCTCGGGTGCTCGCACCTTCGCTGCCATGCCTCCATCCTGCCTGGACAGCACTCGGCCCCCACCTCTGCACGAGGACGGGGGCCGGTGGGCTGGAGGTCTCTAGTGGATGAGCGTGGGCCGGACGTTGCTCTTGCCGGGGGCGTTCGCCATGGTCTGGCCGGTGCGGACGACGAAGCCGAAGCGACCGGAGCCGAGGAACTTCCGTGTAATGGTCCAGCGCCGCTCCGCCGTTGCGCGCGTCTGCGCGGTGAGGACCTGGGAGCCGTCCGCGTTCACGCGGTAGAGGTTGAGCACCTGGCCTGGGGTCGTGGCGATGCCGGAAAAGACGTAGGTGCGCGAGGCCGTGCGGGTCGCGTCGAGGGTGAGGCGGGGGGCGACGTTGATGATCGTGGGGTCGGCGGAGAAGACGTCGCCGTGGAAGGAGGTCGGGCCGCAGTAGAGCGCGCCGCTCCAAGAGACCTTCGTGTTATTCGTCGGCTTGATGACGACGGTTCGGGTAGCGGCTTCACCGGGGGAGAAGGGGCCGGAGCCGTTTCCGGTGGAGGAGATCGTCTCGTAGCCTCCGCGCTGCGTGGGGGTCACCCATTGGTAGCCCTGGATGTCGGCCTCTACCCGGTTGTAGGGACCGGGGATCCTCAGGTCCACCGTCACGGGGTCGCCTGCCGTGATCGTGCGGGGAGTGGCGGTGAGGGAGGGAGAGTCGCGCCGGTAGCCCTGGCCGGTGGCTGGGTCCCGGCAGTAGTCGGGACCGCCGTTGCCGGGAGGAGTGATGGTCCGCGTGAAGGTGCCGGAGGACGGACCGCATCCGGCAGGCCCCTCGGCGGTGATGCGGTAGGTCGTCGTCTCGGTGGGGGCCACGGTGAACGTCGCGGACGGGCCAGACGGCGCGGTCTGGAGCAAGGTCTCCGGCGGCGGCGAGGTCTGGGAGAGGGTCCAGCGGTCCGGGGTCTTCGCGGGCTGGACGTCGCTGGAGAAGGTCAGAGTGACGGGCTCCCCGGCCGGTCCCCGCGCCTGCTCCTGGGAGTAGACGTAGAACACGTTGGGGCAGACGGGCTCCTGAGCGAGTGCGGGAACCGGGGAGAGCAGGGAGGCGGCGAGGCCCGCGAGCACGAGGATGCGAAGCATGAGGGTGTGGGGCTCCTGAGGTCGGGTTCCTGGTGAACAGGACGCAGTGAGACCCGTGCCGTCGCTCCAAGAACCGAAGCGGCCCCGCCTCCCGCGAAGGGACGAGGGCCGGGTGGGCAGGTACTAGTGGATGAGGGTGTCCCGCGTCCGGCTCACGCCGGGCGCGCTTGCCATGTCGCGACCTGTGCGGATGAGGAAGCCGAAGCGCCCGGAGCCAGAGAAGCGCCGGTCGATGCTCCAGGTCTGGTTCGCCATGGTCCGCGTTTGCGCCGTGAGCACCTGAGAGCCGGTGGAGCTGACGCGGTAGAGGTTGAGGACCATGTCGGGACGCGCGGATGTCCCGAAGAAGGTGTAGTCACGCGGCCCGTTGCGGACGGCGTTGATCGTGTGGCCGGGGGAGACGTCGATGACTTGGTCTGCGGCGGCGTTTCGGGCGTCTCCGGACAAGCCGGAGCACGGCTGGCGGAAGCCGAAGTCGTAGACGAAGCGAGTATTGGTCGTGGGCCGCAGGGTGACGGTTCGCGTGGCGGTCTGGCCCTTGGGGACGTCGATGATGTCGGTGGGGGCCGAGGTGATCTGGGCGGGGGCCTTGGTGTTGGGAGAGGCCCAGCGGTAGGAGTTGCCGGTCCG
>JBKJQQ010000097.1:0-3107 GCA_046593875.1 Mycobacteriales bacterium
GCGCTCGGGCAGCTCGTCGACGCGCTGCTCCCGAACGAGCTGGAGAAGCGCGCCGCCCGCGCCGCCGAGCACGCCCAGCTCACCCTGCGCCCCAACGCCGACGGCTCCGGCTGGCTCCTGCGGGGTGAGCTGGACCTGGAGACCGGGGAGCTCGCGCACACCGTCCTGACCGCCATGGCCGCGACCGACCCCGACAACCCGACCGACACCTCCGCCGCCGAACACCTGCGCGCCAGCGGGTGGGAGTTCGGGGACCCCCTCCCGCACGGGATCGACGTGACAGGCCGGCCCTGGGACCCGCCCCGGTCCAAGAGCCGCCGGCTCCACGACGCCCTCCGGCTCGCGCTCCGGCTGCTGCTCGACAGCGGCGACCTCGGCCTGCGGGACAAGGTCGCCCCCCACCTCGGCGTCACCATCGCCCTGAACACCCTGCACCGCGAGCCCGGCGCACTGCCCGCGACCGGCGCGTCCGGACTGAGCCTGCCGCTCAGCCTGGTCAAGACCTGGTGCTGCAACAGCTACCTCACCCGCTACGTCCTCGGCCTGGGCCACCGCGTCCTCGAAACCAGCCACACCAGCCGCACCCTCAAAAGCCACGAAAGACGGATCAAGCAGCTCGAGACCGGCGGCCGCTGCCAATCAGCCGGCTGCATCAGAGGCCCCGGCCACCACCTGGTCCCCCACCACCCCGACGCCTGGGCCACCACCGGCACCACCGCACTCGGCGACACCGCCTGGCTCTGCGACAGCGACCACACAGCCCTGCACCGCGGCCACACCCTCACCCTCAAAGACGGCCGACGCCTCAGCCAGCACGGCTGGGTCCAGTGAGGATCGCGGGCGACGTCGACGAGGGCTGGGCGACGCCAGAGTCATCGCATCGCGGGAGGGGTTCGGCTTGACCAGCCGCCGTCCGCCCGACCACAGTGCGCCCGTGCTTCTGGAGAGCTGGGTCGCAGGCCACTGGCGTACGCCGACCGATGAGGGCGTGCCGCTCGTGCACGCCGTCACCGGCGAGGAGGTCGCGCGGCTGTCCTCCGCGCCCGTGCCCGTCGCCGACGCGCTCGTCCACGCGCGCGGAGCCGGGGGTCCGGCCCTGCGCGCGCTGACCTTCCACGAGCGCGCCGCCATCCTGAAGACGCTCGCGCTGCACCTCATGGAGCGCAAGGAGGAGCTCTACGAGCTGTCCTACGCGACCGGCTCGACGCTCGAGGACTCGCTCATCGACGTGGACGGCGGCTTCGGCACGCTGCTCGCCTACGCGAGTCGCGGGCGCCGAGAGCTGCCTGCTGGCAACGTCTTCGTCGACGGTCCGGTCGAGCAGCTGGGTCGGAGCGGAGCCTTCGTGGGGCGCCATATCTTCACGCCGCTGCAGGGCGCGGTGCTGCAGGTCAACGCCTTCAACTTCCCCGTCTGGGGGATGCTCGAGAAGCTCGCGCCAGCGTTCCTGGCCGGCGTGCCGAGCATCGTCAAGCCGGCTCCGCAAACGGCCTACGTCGCCGAGCGGTGCGTGCGTCAGATCGTCGACTCCGGGCTGCTGCCGGAGGGTTCGCTGCAGCTGCTCAACGGCGACGTCGACGGCCTGCTCGACGGGCTGACCGGGCAGGACCTGCTGAGCTTCACCGGGTCGGCGGCGACGGCGCGGCAGCTGCGCACCCACCCATCGGTGGTCGCGAGCAGCGTCCGGGTCAACGCCGAGCAGGACTCGTTGAACGCCTGCGTCCTCGGTCCGGACGGAGCACCCGGCACCCCGGAGTTCGACCTGTTCGTGCGCGAGGTCGTCCGCGAGATGACCAGCAAGGCAGGGCAGAAGTGCACCGCGATCCGCCGCGCCTTCGTCCCGCGGCCGTACGTCAGCGCCGTCGCAGCGGCCCTCGAGGCCGAGTTGGACGGCATCGTCGTCGGCGACCCGCGCGACGAGGCGACGCGGATGGGCGCACTCGTGAGCACGCAGCAGCGCGACGCCGTCCGCGCGGCCGTCGCACGGCTGGGCGGCGCAGTCGTCACGACGGACCGCACCCCTGACGGACCCGGCGCCTTCCTCAGCCCGGTCCTCGTGCAGGCGGATGCGGACAGCGCCGCCCCCCACGACGTCGAGGCCTTCGGTCCGGTCAGCACCCTGATGGCGTACGACGACGTCGCGCACGTCGTCGCCCTGCTCGCCCGCGGCCAGGGCAGCCTGGTGGCGTCCGTCGTCAGCAGCGATCTGGACTTCGTCCGCGAGACGGTCCTGGGCGGGGCCGCCCACCACGGCCGCCTGCTCGTGCTCGACCCGACAACGGCGAAG
The DNA here is from genome assembly GCA_046593875.1 of Mycobacteriales bacterium. Taxonomy (GTDB): domain Bacteria; phylum Actinomycetota; class Actinomycetes; order Mycobacteriales; family SCTD01; genus SCTD01. Next base: position 2,288 of record JBKJQQ010000097.1, read on the forward strand.
GAGTCGACCGGCCACGGCTCGCCGCTGCCGCACCTGGTCCACGGCGGTCCCGGCCGCGCCGGCGGCGGCGAGGAGCTGGGCGGCCTGCGCGCTGTGCTGCACCACATGCAGCGCACCGCGATCCAGGGCTCCCCCGAGGTGCTGGGGGCGGTGACCGGCGTCTACACCCGCGGGGCGCGGCGGCAGGAGACCGACCAGCACCCGTTCCGCAAGACGATGTCGGAGCTGCAGGTCGGCGACAGCGTCACCACGAGGACGCGCCTGGTGACGCGTGCGGACGTCGACCACTTCGCGGAGTTCACCGGCGACACGTTCTACGCGCACACCGACGAGGAGGCCGCGGCGGCCAACCCGCTGTTCGGCGGGATCGTGGCGCACGGCTACCTCGTGCTGTCCCTGGCCGCGGGCCTGTTCGTCGATCCCGCGCCCGGACCCGTCCTGGCCAACACGGGGCTGGACCGGCTGCGCTTCACCAAGCCGGTGAAGCCCGGCGACACGATCCGCGCGGTCCTCACCTGCCAGAGCAAGGCGCCCCGCACACCCGAGCAGGGGGAGGTGCGCTGGGACGTGCAGGTGCTCGACCAGGACGACTCTGTGGTCGCGTCGTACGAGCTGCTGACGATGGTCCGCGCCTAGGACCGCTTCGCGGCGTACATGGCGGTGTCCGCCGCGGCGACCAGGCCGGCGGCGTCATGGCCGTCGGAGACGGCGAAGCCGACCGAGCAGCGCACCTCCAGCGGCTCGCCCTCCCCCACGAACGTGAACTCCAGAGCGTCCTGGTAGCGCTGCGCCACGACCTCGGCCATCGGCCGCGGAAGTC
>JBKJQQ010000147.1:0-2866 GCA_046593875.1 Mycobacteriales bacterium
GCACAGGGCTTCCTGCTGCACCGGCCACTGCCCGCGGCCGACCTCGGGGCCCTGCTGAGGCAGCGCGCCGGTGGGTAACCTCAGCGCATGACCTCGCCCTCCGCACCCTTCGGGCGCGTGCTGACGGCGATGACCACCCCCTTCCGGGAGGACGGCAGCCTCGACCTCGACGGCGCCGCTGTGCTCGCGCGCCACCTCGTCGAGTCCGGCAACGACGGCCTCGTCCTGAACGGCACGACCGGCGAGGCGCCGACGACGCGCGCCAAGGAGAAGTCCGACCTCATCCGCACGGTCGTCGAGGCCGTCGGTGACCGGGCCTCGGTGGTCGCGGGCGTCGGGTCCAACGACACGGCGCACTCGGTGTCGATGGCCCGCGAGGCCGCCGCCGCCGGTGCGGACGGCGTCCTGGTCGTCACGCCGTACTACAACAAGCCGCCGCAGGCCGGCGTCGTCGCGCACGTCCGGGCCGTCGCCGACGCCGCGGACCTGCCGGTGATGCTCTACGACATCCCGGGCCGCTCGGCGATCCCGATGGAGACCGAGACGATCGTCCGGCTCGCCGAGCACCCGCGCGTCGTCGCGATGAAGGACGCCAAGCTCGACCTCGAGGCGACCTCGTGGGTGCTGCAGCGCACCGACCTCGCCTACTACTCCGGGCAGGACGCCTACACGCTGCCGATCCTGTCGATCGGCGGGGTGGGCGTCGTCGGGACGAGCACCGCCTTCACCGGCGTCGGCACCGCGGCCATGTGCGCGGCCTACCTCGCCGGCGACGTCGACGCGGCCCGCGAGCACCACCGTCGGCTGCTCCCTGCCTTCACCGGCATCTTCCGCACGCAGGGCACGATCCTGGTCAAGGCCGGCCTGCGCCTGCAGGGCCTGCCGTCCGGTCCGGTGCGCCTGCCGCTGGTCGACGCGACCGAGGCCGAGGTCGCGCAGCTGCGGGAGGACCTGGCCGCCGCCGGCATCGAGCTGGCCGCCGGGGTCTCCGCGTGAGCCACCCGCACCCGGGCCTGACCGCGCCGCCGGTGCTCGCTGACGGTGCGCTGCGCGTCGTGGCGCTCGGCGGTCTCGGCGAGATCGGCCGCAACATGACGGTCTTCGAGATCGCCGGCCGGCTGCTGATCGTCGACTGCGGCGTGCTGTTCCCGGAGGTCGACCAGCCCGGGATCGACCTGATCCTGCCGGACTTCTCTTACATCCGGGACCGCCTCGACGACATCGAGGCCGTCGTGCTGACGCACGGCCACGAGGACCACCTCGGCGCGGTGCCGTACCTCCTGCGCGAGCGCCGCGACATCCCGATCCTCGGCAGCCGCTTCACCCTCGCCCTGCTCGCGGCCAAGCTGCGCGAGCACCGGATCGAGCCGGTGCTGCGGACCGTCGTCGAGGAGCAGACGCTGTCGCTCGGGCCGTACGAGCTGGAGTTCTTCGCGGTCAACCACTCGATCCCGGACGCGCTCGCGGTCGCCATCAAGACGCAGGCCGGCGTCGTCCTGCACACCGGCGACTTCAAGATGGACCAGCTGCCGCTGGACGGCCGGCTCACCGACCTCGGCGGCTTCGCCCGGCTCGGCCGTGACGGCATCGACCTGCTGCTGTCGGACTCGACCAACGCCGAGGTCCCCGGCTTCGTCACCCCCGAGCGCGAGATCGGCCCGGTGGTCGACGAGGTCATGCGCACCTCGGCCGGCCGAGTCATCGTGGCCTGCTTCGCGTCGCACGTGCACCGCGTCCAGCAGGTGCTCGACGCCGCGCACGCCCACGGCCGGTCGGTCGCCTTCGTCGGCCGCTCGATGGTCCGCAACATGGGCGTCGCCCGCGACCTCGGCTACCTGCGCGTGCCCGACGGCCTGATGATCGACATGAAGGACGTCGAGCACCTGCCCGCCTCGAAGGTCGTGCTCGTGTCGACCGGTTCGCAGGGCGAGCCCCTGTCCGCGCTCTCGCGCATGGCCAACCGCTCGCACCACCAGATCCGCATCGAGGCCGAGGACACGGTGGTGCTGGCCTCCTCGCTGATCCCTGGCAACGAGAACGCCGTCTACCGCGTCATCAACGGGCTGTCCCGCTGGGGCGCCCGCGTCGTGCACAAGGGCGTCGCCAAGGTGCACGTCTCCGGGCACGCGCCGGCCGGCGAGCTGCTCTACCTGCTCAACGCCACCAAGCCGTCCAACCTCATGCCGGTGCACGGGGAGTGGCGCCACCTGCGCGCGCACGCCGAGCTGGCCCGGCTCACCGGCGTGCCGGACGACCGCATCGTGCTGGCCGAGGACGGCGTCGTCGTCGATCTCGTCGACGGCAAGGCCTCGATCGTCGGCGCCGTCCCGTGCGGTTACGTCTTCGTCGACGGCCTCGAGGTCGGCGACGTCGGCGAGACGACGCTGAAGGACCGGCGCATCCTCGGCGACGAGGGCTTCATCTCCATCACGCTCGCGGTGGACAGCGTCACCGGGAAGATCGCCGGCGGGCCGGACATCAGCGCCCGCGGGTTCACCGACGACCGGGCCGCCTTCGAGCCGGTGCGCTCGCTGATCGAGGCCGAGCTGGATCGGTCGGCCGCGGAGGGCGTCGCCGACGCGCACACCATCGCGCAGAACGTCCGCCGCATCGTCGGCCGCTGGGTGAGCGACACCTATCGCCGTCGCCCGATGATCGTCCCCGTGGTCATCGAGGTCTGAGCCAGCCCGGGGGTGACCCGCGCCGTTCGTGCGGCCTCGGCAGCGGCACCCCCTCCACAGCCGATCATCGGGCCGCCTCGGTTGATCAGCTGTGGGGGAGGCAGGCCGTCCCGGCGGCCCGGGCCCGTATCGGCGTGTCACCTGGTGTGACGGCTGTGACGGGTGGTACCGGGCGGTAGCGTCCC